>JACPDT010000068.1:29736-48698 GCA_016183865.1 Armatimonadota bacterium
AAGCCAGATCATGGTTGTAATGAACGGCTCGAATCTGCAGGCGCTCATAGGCCGAAACATGCCGACCTGCCTGTTCAAAGCCATCCAGAAGCTGATCCGCGTAGGAGATGTTTCCCACGATGATGTGATGGATTCCATGGTCCCCCAGAGCCCTCTCACGGGCACACAACTCCTGAGCCGTGACCTTTCTCAGCTCCCCCAGAACGTGCTTGTGGATTTTGGCCGGCGTTGCCGTGTCAGGCAGACTCTCTTCCCTCTGTGCCTGGGCGAAGAGCTTCAGATATTGACCAAATTCCCTCCCGAGAGTCTGCGCCTCATCCGTGAGATGATGCTCCTCTGTCAGATACCGGATTTCTTTTGCGAGATCCCTGTTCATAAACTCCATTGTCTTTTCGTCCAGGGTCGGGACATGGGAGAGCCAGGCCACGGCCTGGGAGGCGCCTTCCCTCGTTCCCAGGATCGAATCCCAGAGGATGCGCTCCTTCGTCGGATCAAGCTGTTCCAGTTTTTCCTTCAAGGTCATGTTTGAATACTTGTCCCCATCAGGCGCAGGTACATCATTGGAGAGGACCACTCGCGGATTGCTCAGGATCTTGCCGGTCACAGGTAGAAAGGCCGCCGCTATGGGAGAAAGAATGATAGGCGCTGCCAGAGCCTCGGTCCATTCCGATTGAGTCACTTGCGGCGCCGCCTGTGGTGTTGCGAAAGGTGTTTCTCCAGCCTCCGATGGTGCAAAGGTTTCGACAGTGCCCGGAGAGCGAGAATCTACCCCCTCCTCCCCACCTGGGGAAATCGGGGAGAAGGAAGGGAGCGCAAGCCCGGTGACGGGAGATGTGATCGCCGGAGTGATCATTATTGACTCCTTACCCTGAAAGCCCGGTCACATTCGTTCCGGTTCAACATACCTCCGACACTTCAAAAACCTGTCACATCTCCTCCATTGGAACCTCAAATTCGTTCCTATTTCTTGAAGTTTTCTATCGTCCCCCGCACTTTCTCAAAGAGCTGCGCAAAAATTGATGCTGCTTGTCTTGTTGCCGCTTCAGAAGTTCCTGAAGGAGGCATGGCGGTTGACTTGCTTTCTTCAGATAATTCGGCGCCATGCTTCAGGTCAATTACTGAAATCCGGCCGAAGATTTTTGAGTCTGTGGCGCCATAGCTGTAAGACACGAGGAGTTCAGCCTCACTTTTCTCGGAGGCGACTTCAGTCAACCCCGATGCAGCCAGGTGTCTTGTCACTTCTCTTTCAAGCTCAGAGTGGTTGATCGAAACGGTGGCGGAATATCTATCAATATCGTAAGACTTTGCTTTTTTCACTTCGGGAAAGGTCCTGACTCTTGATGCAAGAGGCGGGGCAACTTGGGAAGGGCCGGTTTTTTCAGTTCTTGAATGAGTACGAGACAAGGCGCCCTTCATCTTCCCGAAAAGTTCATCGAAAATGGAAACAGCTCGTTTCATTGCCGCGTCGGCAGTTCTGGCTCCGGCAGAAGAAGGCATCTCAACTGTTCTGCTGCCCTCAGATAGCTTTGTGTGTTCCCTAAGATCCATAATTACGATTTGCCCGTATACGAGAGCATCCGATGCCGCATAATTGTACGACAAGAGATAATCGGCGGCATTTCTGTCAGAGACCACATCTACCGACTTTGAATCTACAATGAGCTTCGATAGAGCTTGCTCAAGGGCAGATCGGTTGATCTCGACAGTGTGGGTGGAATGTTTGTCTACGTCGTACAGCTTTGTCTTCTTTGCCTCTAAGAGAAGCCTCGCCCTGACCGGAAGCAAGGCGATGTGCAGGGAGTCGGCTTGTTTGCCGGAAACCCGTATCTCCCCTGAATGGTCCCGGTAGTTGTGATGGGTCATTTTTATTTTGTATGTTCCTGGCGAGAGATTTCTGATCACAAGAGGAGTCTCGCCCTTCTCCGCTCCATCAAGGAATACCCTTGCCCCAGGCGGGTCTGAAGAAACGGACAATGTTCCCAGTACGGGATCCATAGTGAAGATTACCTCTCTGGACTCACCGGGCGAAAGCTGGACGGTTTCCCGCTTCATGGAATAGCCTTCCCTGGCGACAGTGATCTCAAAAGTTCCTGGGTCGTGATCCTCCAAATCAACTGGAGTCCGCCCCACAGTGCGGCCGCTCATAGTGACATCGGCATCAGACGGTGAGGACACGATTCGGAGCCGTACCTTTGTTGTGAGAACGAAAGGCTTTCCTGTAATTTCCCTGCACTTCTCGAAGATTCTTTCAGCATCTTTTTGAGGATCAGTGATTCTGGGAAATCTTGCGAGGACTTTTGTTGGAATATATTCCTGGAAAACTGCAATCCCTGCGAAAGGGAGGGCATCTTTCCTTATTTCAAAATAGTTGAAAACCTCCCTGTGTTTCGGAATGTTGAAATGATAAACAGCTATAGGCAAAGTGCGGTGATCAACAAGACCGGGGTTGAGATCCCTGAGTCTTTTCAAGGCTTCCACAACTCTTTCTGTCGTCTCTCGCACCTTTGCATCGTCCTGGTCGTCGCCGACAATGATCCCAAATCTCTGCTCCGCGCAGAAGCCCTGACCTGCTGAAAGGCAGGAAAATGCAAAGCCAAGCAGGAGAATGAGACCAAGTCTGTACAGGGAACATCGGATCAAACAAGTCATCAGTGCAATTCACCCATCGGTAATTCCGGCGCAGCTTTCCTGGGGGCTGGACTGGGCCTTCGCGGAGGCGGCTGGTAGCGCGGATAACTTCTGGGAGGAGAAGGTGGCGGCGAGTACCTCTTGTAAGGTTGAGCCTCAGGGGCAGGAGCCGCCCTGGGGGGCGGCGGAACAGGTACTTTGGTCAGATTTACAGCCACCTCGATTTCCTGACCGGGTTTCAGACTGATTTTCTTCTGCCAGGTCTCAAACCCCTCTTTCGTGACCTTCAGGCTGTGCGCGCCAGGCTTGATACCTGCGCAGGTGAGGTCTGTTTTGCCCACATATTTCCCATCAAGATAAGCCCTGGCAAGAGAAACATTTGAAACTACTCTGATGAGTCCGGGCGCGGGAGCGGCCGGTATCACAGCAGTATTGTCAGGAAGCTTCGAAGGAGCCTCTTGCTTGTTTGCGACTGCCTTTTCTCCCGGGACCTCTGTGGCAGTGACTTGCAGAGGCTGAGGTGGGGACGTTTCCGATTTGCCTGATCCCTTGAAGAATGAGTTGCCCGCTGCCACCAGTACGGCCAACATAACTACAGTAAGTGCAAAGAGAACTTTGTTTTTGCCACCTGAAGACACAGGAACAGGGAAAGCCTCTCCTTTTGCCGCGGTCTTTTCGGCGGGCGTGTATTGCCATGGCGCGGAAGTCCCAGCAGGTTGCGCGAGAACAGATTCCTGTCCCGGTTCTTCGACTTCCGCTAACGTTTCCTGTTCCAGTGCGGCCTCGGTCGGGTCAGGCGCCGGCTGTCCCGGGGGGACACTCCTTTCCAGGAAATCGGCGACCTCCTTATGGCCCTTCTTCCGTGCCAGGGCCACGGCTGTGCGCCCGTCATTAATCCCGGCATTCAGGTCCGCCCCATGATCCAGAAGAAGCTTGACCATTTCCTTGTGGCCTTCTGAAGCCGCCGAATGAAGGGGAGTCCACGCACTTTTCGTCGTCCCATTCACTTCGGCGCCTCTGGAGAGGAGAAACTCCGCTATCTCAACCCGTCCCCTGCCGGCAGCCCTGTGCAATGGAGTCCAGTCATCCGAACCTCTTTCATCCACCCCGACGCCTTTGTCGAGGAAGAGCTCAACCATCGGGAGATGGCCCTCTGAAGCCGCCCAGTGAACAGGCATACTGCCATAGGACGTCTGCGATCGAGGATCGGCTCCTTGCGACAAAAGGAGATCTGCAACCTCATTGTGGCCGTTACTCGCCGCGAAGTGAAGGGGAGTCCAGTCGTTTTCGCCCTTTTCATCGGCTCTGGCGCCCTTCGAAAGAAGAAAATCCACTGTTTCTTTGTGTCCTTCGGAAGCAGCCCAGTGAATAGGCTGGCTGCCCTGCATGGTCCGTGCCTGAAAGTTTGCGCCACGCGACAGCAATAGATCCACGATGTCCTGATAGCCGCAGGTAGCCGCGAAGTGGAGGGGAGTCCAGTCGTTCTCGCCCTTTTCATCAGGCCTGGCGCCTTTGGAGAGAAGGAGCTCCACCATGTCGCGATGGCCCTCCAGTACTGCAAGATGGATGGGGCCATTGCCTTCCTGCGTTCTTGCCCTGATATCGGCGCCTCGGGACAGAAGAAATTCGGTAATTTCTTTGTAGCCGTTGGACGCAGCCCAGTGAAGCGGAATTTCACCGGCATCGCCATGTTGATTGACATCCGTTCCTATTGAGAGAAACCCCTTAACTGCAGCAATATCGTTTGATTGCACGGCCTCAAAGATATCGGCATAAAGAAGTGATGCTGCCTCAACTTCGGACGTCAAAGCGTCCTGATCCGGACTGGACGATTTGCCGGGATTCATATATTGCACGTCATCCGAAACCTTGCGTCCCCCTTGGGCTCTAATCTCTCAGACTTTGTTCACATGGCGGCCACTTGGTCTGACCCACTTTAGATATTATACATCAAAAATAAAAAAAAATCAAAGAAACAACAAATTACCAAGGGGAGTTGGCTGCCTGGGGTAGAGAAAGGGTAAAGCGTGGCAGGCAGGGCTTTGGGATTCGTCGGCAATTAGAGAAAGATTATTTGCGTGAGAAGATTGCGACCAACAAGCCCGCCGCCGTGAACGGAAGGCCAATGACGAGGAAGAGAGGCCAGCGCTCCACGCCTTCCCGCAATGTGAAGGCCAGGAACGAGAACAGAGGGTATTCTAACAAATCCTCGGCAACTGCTCCCCCGCGGGCATGTCCACGATTCGGCTGCCGTGGATCTTGCTTTTCATGGTGACAAGGGGGGAATCTTCTGTTACGTTCCCGATGATCTTCGCTTCGGAAACGAGGGGATGAGACCGCATGAGATCCAGGGCGCGTTTTCCGTCCCCGGGGTCCACGATGGCGACAAGTCTTCCCTCATTGGCCACATAGAGGGGGTCCAGGCCCAGGATCTCGCAGGCCCCTTGCACATCTTCCCTTACCGGTATGGAGGATTCGTCCAGGGCGATCCGAACCTGCCCGGCCTGGGCGATCTCATTCAGGGCGCCTGCCAGTCCTCCTCTTGTGAGATCCCGCAGACAGTGAATGCGGATACCTTTGGAAAGAAGCAGGCTCACAAGATCCCAGAGAGGGGCGGAATCGCTTTGGATTCCGGTCTCGAACTCCAGACCTTCTCTTTGCGCCATTACTGCGATCCCATGACGGCCGATGTCTCCGTTCAGGAGGATGAGATCTCCTTTTCTGACCGATTGGGGGCCGATGTCCAGGGAATGCTCGATGACTCCGATCCCTGCGGTATTCACGAAAAGGGAGTCTCCCTTTCCCTTGTCCACTACTTTCGTGTCCCCTGTGACGATCAGGGCGCCCACTTCTTCCGCGGCCCTTTTCATGGATTGCGCAACGATCCAAAGTGTGTTTACAGGGAGCCCCTCTTCCAGAATAAAGGCTGCACTGAGCCAGAGGGGGCGTGCCCCGGCCATGGCCAGATCATTCACCGTGCCGTAAACGGCGAGTGAGCCGATATCTCCTCCAGGAAAGAAGAGAGGGCTGACGACATAAGAGTCTGTGGTAAAAGCCAATCTCGCGCCCTTGAGATCGAAAACCGCGGAATCGTGCCTGGCATCCAGGGCCGGGTTTGAGAAGGCTGGGATGAAGATCTTCTCCAAGAGCTCCCCTGTGAGCTTTCCTCCTCCTCCGTGGGCAAGGAGGATGTTGGGATACCTTCCGAAGGGGATGGGGCACGAGAGTCCCGTGGTCTCATTCATTGGAGGGTTCCTCTGTGTGTAGCCTATATCGGTAATACGCCGCACAGGCCCCTTCAGATGACACCATGGTCGCGCCAAGGGGGCTCTCAGGGGTGCAGGAGGCGCCGAAAGAGGGACATTCCTTCGGTTTCTTGATCCCCTGAAGTACGAGGCCGCTTTGGCAGGGGTCGGGCGCCGAAGTATCGGTTGCGGAAGCCCCGCGTATGAGGGTCTCGAAGCGCTTTTCCGCATCAAAAGCCATAAACTCCTCCTTAAGGGCAAGTCCGCTTTGCGGTATTTCCCCGATGCCCCGCCACTTGCGGGGAACGATGCGGAAGACTTCCCTGATAAGATTTTTCGCCATCGGGTTCCCTTCTTTCCGGACCGATCGGGTGTATTGATTCTCCACCGCCGCCCGTCCTTCTTCCAATTGGGAGATGCACATATGGACACCCTGCAGAATGTCCAGAGGCTCAAAACCTGTCACTACGATGGGAACCCGATATTTTTCCGCAAGGGGAAGGTATTCTTCATATCCCATCACTGTGCACACATGTCCTGCGGCCAGGAAGCCCTGGACCCGCTTTTTGGGAGTTGCCAGAATCGCCTCCAGGGCCGGAGGGACCAGCATGTGGGAGACGAGAACGGAGAAATTGGAGATCCCCCTCTTGCGGGCCTGGTACACGGCCATGGCGTTTGCAGGGGCTGTTGTCTCAAAGCCTATGGCGAAAAAGACTACGTCCCTTTCGGGAAACTTCCCGGCAAGGGCAAGGGCATCCAGAGGGGAATAGACGATCCGGACATCCCCGCCTCTTGCTTTCACCGATAACAGGTCCTCCTTTGTTCCGGGGACTCGGAGCATGTCCCCGAAAGAGCAGAACAGGACGCCCTGCCTTCCCGCGATGGCGATGGCTTTGTCAATGAGCTCTACAGGGGTGACGCAAACAGGGCAGCCAGGGCCGTGCAGGAGGGTGATTTTCCCGGGCAGCAGCTCATCCACCCCGTACTTGATGATGGCATGGGTCTGGCCGCCGCACACTTCCATGAGGGTCCATGGCCTTGTGGTGATCTTCTGGATCCCCCTTGCCAGGATGTTTGCCGCTCTTCCGTCCCGATACTCATCCACGAACTTCAATGTTGAGCTTCCTCCATCTGCCTCAGGGTCTCGAAAATTCGGATCGCTTCCCTTTCGTCCACAATGCTTATGGCAAAACCGGCGTGAACGATGACATAATCGCCGATACGCGCTTGCGGAACATAGGCCAGGGAAACTTCTTTCGCGATCCCGCCGAAATCTATTTTTCCGGTGCGAAGAAGGGGGTCTTCATCCGTCATGGTTTTGATTTTTCCGGGAACGGCTAAACACATGAGACAGATTCCTTTCTCAATTGATGGGCGGCTGCCACGATCTGTCCAAGAGCGATTCCCCCGTCATTGGGTGGAATGCGCCTGTGCACGCATGGATGGAAACCCTCCTTCCTCAGGCGAAAGACGGCCCGTTCCAGGAGGTACTTGTTTTGAAAACATCCTCCTGTGAGGACAACTCTCTCCTGCCCTGTTTTTCGGGCGCAAAGGATGATCCATTCCACAAGAGTGTTATGAAACTTTGCGGATATTTGCCCCACAGGAACATGCTCACCCATGTCCTCAAGGATGGCACGGACCATGGGCGCCCAATCTCCCACCAGCAGCGACTCCGGGCTCTCCACAGTTCTGAGAGGGTAAATCGCATCGGTCCCTTCGTCCCCAATGGCGTATTCCAGCGCCATGGCTGCCTCCCCTTCGAAATGATTTTGGTGGCAAAGCCCCAGAAGTGATGCGATTGCATCGAAAAGCCTCCCCGCGCTGGATGTGAGAGGGGAGAAGAGCTTCTTTTTCAGCATCTCCCTGATCAGGACAAGGTCCGGCCCGGAGAAGGATCTCACAGGAGGCAAAGAACGGTCTTCGGGAAGCCGCGCCCCGAAGACCTCATATAACAGTCCTATGGCTGTGCGCCTCGGCTCCTGGACCGCCATGGCGCCTCCGGGAAGGCGAAATGTTCGCAAATGCCCGATCCTTTGAAAGGACTCCCTTGTAGCGAGCAGAATTTCTCCTCCCCAAATCGTTCTGTCGGGCCCATAGCCGGTCCCGTCCCATGAGACTCCCAGCACGGCGCCGGCCAGTCCGTTTTCAGCCATACATGAGACCACATGGGCAAAGTGATGCTGAATGGCAATGGTCCTGATTCCCTGCTCTCCTGCAAACTTTGTCGAAAGATATTCCGGGTGCTCATCACAGGCGATGGCGGATGGTTTTGTATCATAAAGATGGGGCAGGTCCCTGCTTTCGCGGAGTAATGCCCCATAGGCCTGTTCCGTCTCCAGGTCCCCGATGTGCTGCCCGACAAACACCTGTTTTCCCACGGACAAGGCTGCGCAATTCTTGAGATGACCGCCGACGGCCAGCACGGGAGGCATCGGGTCCGAAAGGGAGATCGGAAGGGGCGCATATCCCCTGGCCCTTCGCAGAATTGAAGGCTCTCCCGCCAGGACGCGGACGATGGAATCATCCATATGTCGCACAATCGGGCGGTTGTGCACCAGAAAGAGGTCTGCAATTCCGCCAAGGCGCTCCAATGCTTCGTTCTCATCGGTGCACATGGGCTCATCGGAGAGGTTGCCGCTTGTGGCCACAATCGGGAAACCGAGCTCGGCCACAAGGAGGTGGTGCAAAGGGGTATATGGGAGCATGACCCCGAGACACGGGTTTCCAGGGGCCACGGACAGGGCTATGGATCCGAGACTCGTGGACTCCTTCCTTCGAAGGAGGACAATAGGGGACTCCGTGGAGCAAAGGAGCCCGCCTTCCATTTCGCTCACTGTGCAGTGTTCTTGAATCATCCCGAATGAAGGATACATGAGGGCAAAGGGCTTTTCTCCCCTTTTCTTTCGCTTTCTGAGGCGGTTGACGGCTTTCTCGTTTCGGGCATCCACCATGAGGTGAAACCCGCCCAGGCCTTTCAATGCCAGGATCAGCCCTGCCCGGACGGCTTCTGCAGCTCCGGCAATAGCTTCATCCCTGGAAGCGAGACCCCTTCCCTTTTCGTCCCAAAGCTCAAGCCACGGGCCGCAGGTCGGGCATGCCGTGGGCTGGGCGTGAAAACGGCGGTTCCCGGGATCTTCATATTCTTCGCGGCAAAGGGGGCACATCTCAAAGATCTTCATTGTCGTATTCGGGCGGTCATAGGGGAGTGATTCGATTATGGAGAAACGGGGGCCGCAATGGGTGCAATTGGCAAAAGGATACCGGTTGCGGCGATCGGAAGAATCGAAGATTTCCTTCAGGCAATCGGGACATGTGGCGATATCGGGAAGAATGAGTGTCGTTTTATTGCCGGTTTCATCACAAGGGAGTATTTCCAATTTGTTGTAGCCCGCGGGCTCAAAGTACGAGGGCTCCAGGCTTTGTATGAAAGAAAGGGGAGGCTTTCTTTGCTCCATGTCCAGGAGGAAACCCTCCAGGTCGTCGAGAGGCCCCTCAACCTCTACGATGACTCCTTGCGGTGAGTTCTTCACCCAACCCAGAAGGCCCCTTTCTTCGGCAAGGCGATAGATGAAGGGACGAAAGCCGACGCCTTGTACGGCACCGTTTGCGATAACCCGCAGGCGGCGATTATTTCCCCGATGCGCTGTTCGGTTGGGGTTGATCGGTATCACGGAATTTCCAGCTCAACGCTTTTCAGGCAGATTTCCTGCTCTTCCGGAGCTTCCGGATGGGTCAGAATTTGTATGTCCAGAGATGCCCCTTCGGCCAGAGTGCCGGATGAGGCCAGCAGGAAATGCTCCCTGAAGTGGTCGGGCGAGATGTGGGACAGCGGACCCAGTGTAACATTCACTCCGGTGATTTTCAGAGCCTTTTCATCCCTGGCGATCGTCTCGATTTTTCTCAGGAGACCCCGCATAAGAGAAAGCTCGTGCATGCCCATCACCTCTTAGTGGGTCTCGGCGCAAATTCCATCACGCCTTGGCGCGTCTCTGGGACGATCTCGGGGCGCTCCTCGTCTGCGCTCCTCAACGTAGCGCTTCGGCTACGCCTGCGGTGCTCGCTCGTGCGCGCTCCCGACCTCGTCTCCAGATCCATCGCCAAATCATTGATGTTATTTATGCCGAGACCCACTTAGCATATTTCGCGCAACACCTGTTCGACCACTTGAGATACTCCTTCTTCCACCTCAGGAGACAACCCTGTGCCGGCTTCGAATGTCTTTCCCTCAATGCCGTAAACAATGAGCCTTTCCGGGAGTCGGCCCAGGGCTCGCGCCATCTCAACCGCTTCGGCAAGGCCAAAGGCATGGGTGGAAGAGGGGAAGAATTTCGCAGGGATGGGCCTTGCCGCGGCATCGAAGCGATGGACGCTGCCGGGCTTCCCTGCGGAATGGACCGCATCCACGACGATGACCGAATCCGCGTCTCTCCAGGCTTCCATCAGAGATACCCCATCCCCGCTCTGAAGAACAACAGGGACATCGGGATTCTCCGCTCTCAGGCGCCTGGCGGCGGCAAATCCTGCGCCATCATCCCTGCGATACTCATTGCCGACTCCGATGATCAGACTCATTCCTTTTCGATCTCCACCTTCAGGAAATGGGTGGCGCAGGAGATACAGGGATCATAGTTGCGGACAATTTGCTCGCATTTCTGCGTCAGCTCTTCCTGGGGAAGGTCAATGGATGAGGGGACAAACTGCCTGAGATCATTTTCGATGATTTTCTGGTTCTGAGAGGTGGGAGGAACGATTTTGGCATCCAGGATGATTCCCTGGTCATCCAGCTTGTAGCGATGGTAAAGGATGCCTCTAGGCGCCTCTGTGCAGGCATGACCCACAGACGACCTGGGCTCTATCGTCGCAGCGGGCTTCTCCGGCTCTTCGTAAGTTTCAATGAGTCTCAATGCCTCATCGCAGGCATAGAGGATCTCTATACTGCGGATGACGATGCCCTTGAAAGGATTGTTGCAAACCGACGAAATACCCGCGTCACGGGCTGCTTCCTTCGCAAGGGGAGACAGCTTCTCGAAATTCAGGTTGTACCGGGCCAGGGGACCCGTGAAGTAAGGGCCTCGCTCCTTGAGGACGGAGTGGAGGGCATTGGAATAGGGAACATGCTCTTCCGCGAAATGGCCGTCATAATCGCTTACCGCAATGTCCAGACCCTTGTTTGAGATGAGCCGCCCTTCATTGAAGGGGTATTCATCCGGGTGGCTCAAAGCGACGAATTCGTAGTCCTGCTCGAATTCGGGAAAAGGGAGAGTCGCCGTCCAGCGGACCGTTTCCAGGGCCGCTTCCCGGGCCAGTTTCAGGCTCTCCGTAAGGGAAATGAGATCGCCCTTTGCAGGTACTTTGTAGAATCCCCCAAGGCGCACATTGATGGGATGGATCTCCCTGCCCCCCAGAAATGTCACGATCTCGTTTCCCGTTTTTTTCAATCCCAACCCTCTTTTGACAATATCCCCATGGTCTTTCGCCATTTGAATCGCATCCGGGTATCCCAGAAAATCGGGGGCATGGAGCATATAGACATGGAGGGCATGGCTTTCGACCCATTCTCCGCAATAGATCAAGCGTCTCAGAACCCGTATGGGCGCCTCAATCTCCACACCAAAGGCATTCTCGATGGCATGGACAGAGCTCATCTGGTAGGCGATGGGGCAGATGCCGCAGATGCGGGCCGTGATATCGGGCGCTTCTGCCGCCTCCCGTCCGCGCAGGAAGGCTTCAAAGAACCGTGGGGGCTCGTAAATCTTGAGCTTCACGTCCACAACGGCATTGTCCTTGATTTTCACCAGGAGCGCCCCTTCCCCCTCCACCCGGGCAAGGGTGTCCACCTTTACCGTCCTAGTCTTCATGTGCCTGGCTCTCTTTCCGGAAGGCCTCCGCGTTTGCATTGAAGGTGCGGAATACCCTCAGAATTGCGTCATTTTTCATCCCAAGGCGGACGAGCCACGAGCTGAGGGAGGCCGTGTTGGGAGTCTCCTTTGGACCGAAACAGCCGTAGCATCCCCTGTGATAAGAGGGACAGATCGCTCCACAGCCCGCATGGGTGACCGGTCCAAGGCAGGGGGTCCCGTGTGCGACCATCACACAGACCGTTTCTCTAAGCTTGCATTCGATGCAGACACTGTGTGCGGGAATATTGGGCTTTCTCCTGTACAGAAAGGCGCTGATGACCTCCAGAAGCTGCGATTTGTTGATCGGACATCCCCAAAGCTCGAAATCCACACGGACATGGTCCGAAATGGGGGTGGACTTCTTGAGTGTCTCGATATATTGGGGTGAGGCATACACAATCGTCGTGAATTCTTTCACATCCTTGAAATTTCGGAGCCCCTGGATGCCTCCGGCAGTGGCGCACGCCCCGATCGTGACAAGAAGCCTGGATGCCCGGCGCACCTGATGAATGCGCTCTTCATCATGGGGAGTCGTGACCGATCCCTCTACGAGTGAAAGATCATAAGGGCCCTTCACAACAGCTCTGGTGGCTTCAGGGAAATAGGCGATATCCACCCGATCGGCCACGGCCAGAAGGTGGTCTTCACAGTCCAGGAGACTGAGCTGACAGCCATCGCATGAGGCGAATTTCCATACAGCCAGTTTCGGTTTCTGCTTTTTCATATTTCACGTATCCTGAAAATATGCTCAATCTTCTCATAAGGGAAGACAGGGCCGTCCTTGCACACAAATGTCGGTCCATACTGACAATGCCCGCAAAATCCGATTCCACACTTCATGTTGCGCTCCATGGAGACATGGATATTCGACCTTCGCACACCGCGCTTTTCGAGCTCGCGAATGGTAAACCGCATCATCACTTCCGGACCGCAGATCATGGCCACCGCCTCATGGGGATCGAAGGAGGCTCTCGGGATAAGGGTTGTCACGACGCCGATGTGGCCCTTCCAATCCTTCTCCCCCCGGTCAACGGTGACTCGTACCTGGAGATCGAATCGTGAGCGCCATTGCTCCAGCTCTTTCGAGTACAGTATGTCCGAAGGTGTGCGGGTTCCATAGAGAATGGCGATTTTTCCATATTGCTCCCTTCGGGAGAGAAGCCGGTACATCACAGGTCGCAAAGGCGCAAGTCCGATTCCCCCCGCCACGATGAGAACATCGCATCCTCGGGCTTCAAGCACGGGCCAGCCCCTCCCGAAGGGACCGCGAACTCCGATGATGTCTCCTTTTTTCAGTCGCTCCATGGATTCTGTAACGGTTCCCACGGCCCGGATCGTGTGGACGAGGGTATCGGATCTCTCGGGATCGCCGCTTATGGAAATCGGCACCTCCCCTGTGCCGAAGCGATAAAGCATATTGAACTGGCCGGGAGCGAAGGAAAATCCCCCGATTCCGTTTGTGCCCTTAAGCTCAAGGGTGAAGGTATCGTGCGTTTCCCGACGGACCCGCTCAACCGTGAATGGATGGGGAAGCATGGGGTTGGTCATCTCTTCTTGTTTTTCAATGCCCTGGCACTCGGCCCGGCAACACCGGAATGGGGATGGTAAACATCCAGCAACTGGAGTCTCGCTGCCTGCAGTCTCTGTTCCATGATATGGGCAAACCTCTTTAGAAGCTCATAGCCCATGTCATGATCCTCCTCGCACTTGTTGCGAAGGCATTTTCCGTCAAGGGCAATGGCCCTGACCATGTCAACCGCCTGGGCATCGAAGTGCCAGTGGTAGGGGGGGATCAGCCAGGACCAGCCGATGATTTCTCCTTCCTCCACGGTCTGGATGGGGATTGCCGTGCGCTCGGGCGTAAATATCTCCATCACAACCCTGCCATGTCGGATGATGTAAAACTCGTTTGCTTCCTCCCCTTCCCTGAAAAGGAATTGACCGGGCTCGAAGCGGACATTCCGGGCGCATCCCGTAATGAGCTGAATATAGGCATGATTCAACCCTTTCAAAAAGGGGTGCTCCGTCAGGATCGGCTCAAGTGTGTGCATGGCCCACCTCCGAGAGAGTTTTCCTGTCATCGGGCCGGTTGGCCCGGATCTCTCTGACTTCTTCGGTAATATCAATGCCCACAGGACACCAGGTGATGCAGCGCCCGCAGCCGACGCATCCCGATGTCCCGAACTGATCAATCCAGGTGGCCACCTTGTGGGTCAACCACTGGCGATAGCGGGATCTGATCGTGGAGCGGACACTGCCTCCGTGAATATAGGAGAAATCCACGGCAAAGCACACATCCCATCTTCGCCGTCGCTCTGCACGGGTCCCCGCCAGGTCGGTAAAGTCCTCGACAGTGTTGCAGAAACAGGTGGGACAGACAATAGTGCAGTTCCCGCAGGCGAGACAGCGGGCGGCAGCGTGGTCCCAGCGGGGATGGTCGTAATTATTGTAAAGGAGCCCTCTTATGTCGGTGGTATCCATGAGGCGGCCCATAGGAACCGAGGCATCTGCCGTGATCCTCTCGGCCGCCCTGATGTCGGATTCCTGAGCTTCTTCCTGAGTCACTTCCCGCAGAACCTGGGCGCCCCTGTCGCTGCCCGACTCCGCAAGAAAAACATGCCTGTCGGCCTCCAGGATTTCGGTGAGAGCCAGATCGAAGCCTGATGTGGCTCTTGGTCCGGTATTCATGGAGCGACAAAAACAGGTTCCCCCCCCGTGACTGCAGTTCACGGCCACGATGAAAAGATTCTTCCGCCGTGCCTCATACGTGGGGTCCCGATGGGATCCCTCGGCAAAGACCTTGTCTTGAACCGCGATTGCGTGCAAATCGCAGGAGCGGACACCGATCATGGCATACCTGGGCTGCTCTCCCCTCCCCTCGTGGGAGGGGGGGTATTCGGGGGAAGCTTCGTGTGGACCGATTTGTCGTTCCGCCTCCCATAACTGGAGAGCGGGCGGAAAGAGGAATTTCTTCCAGGAATGGGGACCTGCGGCATAATCGAAAAGGGTCTGCCTGTCGCTCTTCTTGAGACGATATGTGCCCCCATCCTGCTCATCTGTCCATCCGAAGGGCAGGTCGTTCACGGTTGCAATCTCGGAGTATGCGACAGCGCGATCCCGAAGGGTGGGTCCGACAAGGGTAAAATTGCGGCCCACGAGGGCCCCGAAGAGGGAGTCCAGGGAATTGCGATGGATGATGAAAAAGGGCTTCATATTCATGTTCCTTCCAGGCCGCGGCTCGCAAATACCCTTGCAAATGAGAGTATTTGTCGTGAACTATTGATCTCCTCCATGCCCAAGTTCCAGCCCCCGCCCGCTGTGCGCCTCGTCACATCCTGTTCATGTAATACGGCTCATAAAGAGAGCAAAGGAGAACAAGAAGGTATAATGCAGAAACTGTCGAAATTTTCGCTTCAAGAGTCCTTCTTGTCCAGGGCTCAAGAATATGGAAACCGAGGTGAGAAATGACGATTTCCCAAGAAGTAGAGAACACATCGGGTCAGCCCAATGCGGTCCTCCCTGAAGAGCTCAAGGGACTCAACTGGGGCGCTTTCCTGCTGAACTGGATCTGGGCCATCGGGCATAAGGCGTGGCTTGGATTCGCCCTGTCTTTTTTCTGTGGGCTCATTGGCGCAATTTATCTCCTGATCAAAGGGAACGAGGATGCTTGGAAGAGTCGCCGTTTCAACAGTGTCGAGGAATTCAAGCAGGTTCAGGCAGCCTGGCTGAAATGGGGCTTGATTGTCCTGGTCGCTGGAGTTGTTCTTGGTCTTGTCTTCGGCGTCGGCGGCGCCCTGCTGTCCATCCTGGCCGGCGGTCATCGCAGCCGTTTTTAAGCAGGGGAATCAAATAAGAGAAACAATGAAGATGCTAACTTATCAGTGATGCGAGATGGGCCATTTCAGGTCCGAGAGCGGTTGTAATCGTATCGGCGGTCAGACGGTCGGGCGGTACACGGGTTTTGAGCATTACATACGTGAGAATGGCGTCTCGATCCAGTATGGGAAGGGTCTTGACGGTAGGGGCGGATCCCGTTCTCGTTGTTCTTGGGTATTTTCGTGACAGCCGGCTTACCGATTGGGAGTAGTCTCCGAGCAGACCTTCCCTGATCTCCCTGATCTTCTCAAGGGATGCCTCCGGAATCTCCGAAAAGAGGCTGTCCTCCGATCCCCATGGAGAAAGTGAAAACCATCTACGGATTCTCCGATGACTGTCCTCTTCTTCTTCCGCCTTCTTTCGCTCACAGAAGGAACACAAGCCTCCTGCTTCACCCAGACAACCGCACACCTGGCAGCTCCTGCTTCCTTTCTGCTCCTCCCTTCGGATCCGTTTTCTCTCCTTTGTCAACAGGCTTCGCAGTGCTTCCCTGAGAGCTTTGTCCTTTAGATTCACGACAGTTCTCTCAATTTGTTCCAGATCGGAAGGGGAGAGTCGAACCTCTTCCAGGGCTTTCGAGTGCTCCTTCAGGGTGCTTGAAGGTGCAGGGTGGAGGCGGCCGGCTCTAAAACGGATATCCGATACCATGGGGCGTCCAAGCTTCCCGTTGAGCTGCCCCACAAGGAGAGGCTTTTGAAAAGTCAGCTCATTGGCCCAGACGGAGCTCGCCGTTTTTACAAACAGAATTCCTTCACTCAGCCTCTCGGCACGGGTGACGGAGGCGATTCGAGGCCCCACCACCTCCGGCCACACCTGAAGGGCCAGAAGGCCGTGGAGCTCGGACAGCATTCCCATATTGCCGAGAAGCTTCTGAATACTCTCTCCCAAGGATGTCAGCAAGCGAGGATCTCCCCCTGTCGGATCACATGGGTCGAGAGCGGCCCCGTGAACATGGCGCGAATTTTTTCTTCCTCTGTAATGGTTATCAGGATCTGGCGGGAGCCGGGCAAATGGGCAAGGAGGCTTCGGGTTCTGGCTCTATCCAGCTCGGAGAGAATATCATCCAGAAGCAGAAGCGGCGGATCCCCCTGCTCTTCCTCCATCAGCCCCGCCTCAGCCAGTTTCAATGAGATGGAGGCAGTGCGCTGCTGTCCCTGAGAGCCGAAGAATCTGGCATCCTTTCCATTCACGAAGACTGCGAGATCATCCCGATGGGGACCTGTTAATGTGGTTTTTCGCACGATCTCCTGTCCCCTGCTCCTTGCAAACTCCCTGAGGAATGCCTCCACAAGAAGGTTGGCTTCCCTCTCCTCAAGCTCAATGGATGGTCTGTATTCTATTCGGAGGTTTTCGACCTCCTGAGTGAATTCCCTGTGAAAGCGTGCGGCTAATGGCGCCAGGCGCTCCACCAGGGCCGCCCTCCGAAGGGTGATCCGGCTGCCCGACTCCGCCAGGAGGATTTCATAGCTTTGCAGCAGCGATTCCCTTGGATCGGTGCGAAGCAAATGGTTGCGCTCCCGAAGGGCTTTCTGGTAGCTTTGCAGCTCCCGAAGATAGTCGGGATGGAGCTGGGCGCCCAGGACATCCAGGTACCGTCTTCTGCGGAAAGGCTCCCCTTGCACGAGATCCAGGTCACTCGGGAGAAAGTGTACCATGGGAGTCCGGCCGACAAATTGGGAAAGTCGGGAACAGTGGGTGCCGTTGATTCGCAGAGTCTTCCGAATGCCGAAGGCGCCACCCCGTTCCAGGACCGCCTCCACCGTCTGCTCCCCGTCCCTGAGTGCCGTCCGACCGACGATCCGGGCAAAAGGAGCTCCCCATTGGATCAGATCATCCTCCCTGTGCGCCCTGAGAGATTTTCCGACCGACAAGAGAAAGAGCGCCTCAAGGAGGTTGCTCTTTCCCTGGGCATTGGGGCCTGTCACGAGGTTCAAGCCTGAGGGGAAGCTCCGGGAAACCCTGCTCAAGTTCCTGAAGTTCTCGAGTTCCAGATGCAACAGTTCCACAAGAGTGACTTCGAGAACTCTCAGATCCCATCCTTCGGGGGACGGAATCGAAGAGGAATCCATCCAGGGGGACCGAAAAGTGGTGTATGCGGATCGGCATGTTCACGGATTGCTATACGCCGATTATCAATGGGGTTGTTTCCTCCATCAGAACCTCTGTGGATGCACTGAGAGAGGCAGGGCACGAGGTGACGGTTCTGGCCCCCGAGGAGCCGGGGTACAGGGAAAGAGATAAAGCGATCCTGCGTTTCAAGGCAATCATCTTTCCCTTTCAAAAAGAGGAAAGGGTGGCTTTGCCCTTTCCTGTTCGAAACTTTCAGCTTCTTTCCAGCCTGAACCTGGATGTCGTCCATGTCCATACCCCCTTTTCCCTGGGACTTCTCGGCCTCTGGCATGCCCGCAAGAGACGAATCCCACTTGTTTTTACGTATCACACCATGTTTGCCGACTATGTCCATTACATCCCCCTCCCTCAGGATTTCATGAGGAAGCTGGCCATCGAAATCAGCAGAGGATTTTGCAATCAGTGCCAGGCTATTATCGCTCCATCCACGGAAGTGCAGCGAATTCTGGGAACCTACGGCGTCACCGCACCTACCTGCGTCATTTCATCCGCAGTCAATGGGAACCACTTTGGAGAAGGATCGGGAGAGTTTGTCCTTTCTCGTCACGGCCTTCCGAAGGGCGCCAGAATTCTGCTTTTTGTCGGGAGACTCGGAAAGGAAAAGGGGTTGGATTTCCTGCTTCAGGCTTTTCGCAGCATTTATCGGGAGTTTCCGGATGTCTATCTGTTCCTTGTGGGGGACGGGCCGGAGCGGCGCCCCTACGAGGATCTATGCTCGAAACTTGGGATCAGGGAGCGGGTGGTCTTTACCGGATACGTCGGGAGAGAGGAGATCCCTCACTACTATGCTGCCTCATACCTTTTCTGGTTTTCTTCCCTCACTGAGACCCAGGGCCTCGTATTGCTGGAAGCCCTTGCCGCAGGGAGCCCTGTTGTGGCCGTCAGGGCCACAGGAGTCAGTGAGATGGGGGTAGAGGATGAGGACAGCTTCTTCACCGACAACGAGGAAGAGTCGTTCCTTTCCGCGACGCGGGTGCTCTTACAGGACCGCGACCTTCGAAACAGGATGGGGGAACGGGGCAGAGCCAATGCCAAACGCTTCTCCCCCGCATCCGCGGCATCCCAACTCATTCGGGTTTATCACTCAGCCGCTCAGGTAGTTAGAAGTCAGTAGTCAGTAGTCAGAAGTCAGAAGTCAGAAGTCAGAAGTCAGAAGTCAGAAGTCAGAAGTCAGAAGTCA
>JACPDT010000063.1 GCA_016183865.1 Armatimonadota bacterium
GGGGACCAGGTCCACCCTGAAATCATTCAATTGTACGATGCGACCTTTCCTGCTTCCACGGGGAAGAGAGCCTCCACACGTCCATTCTCCCGTGGGAGTCTTCACCCGTACAAGAAAAAGATTGCTGCTCTCCGCCGCCTTGTGACTCCTACCCTCCACAACCTGAATTCCCCGAGTGCGGGCCAGGTGAGCGGCATTCACGTAATTCACGCCATCTCCCAGCTCATGGGAGAGAAGACCCTTCAGAATCACCGTGGAGAGGACGACCTCACCCGGTGCGCTTATTTCCGCAAGTTCCCCGAAGAGGGTGAGGCCGACGCTCTGAATCGGCCCCTCTGCAAGCTGAGCCAGGAGGCTTCCCATCCGCTCGGCAAGCCCCAGGTACGGCGCCGCCTCGCCCAGAACCTCGGGCCGGAATGCGGGAAGATTGACTGGAGACCTTGCCGGCTTTCCGGACAGAAAATCCACGATCTGTTCCGCCACAGCCACAGCCACCTTCAACTGGGCCTCTTCCGTGGATGCTCCCAGATGGGGGGTCACAACCACCTCTTCGAGGTCAAGAAGAGGGGAAGAGAAAGGCGGTTCCTGGGAAAAGACGTCCAGAGCCGCCCCGGCGATCTTCTTTCCAAGGAGCGCCTCATGGAGGGCATCTTCATCAATGATTCCACCCCTGGCGCAGTTGACGATTCGAGCTTCAGGTCTCATCAGGGTAAACTGCCTGGGTCCGATTATTTTCTCCGTTTCCCTGGTAAGGGGGACGTGAAGAGTGATGAAATCAGCCTTTGCGCAAAGGTCATCCAGACCGCTCATCTCGATTCCGAGCTCTTCCACCTGTTCGGGAGTCAGGTAAGGATCGTGACCGATTATCTGCATTTGAAAGGACCTGGCTCTTCTTACCACTTCCCTTCCAATCTTCCCAAGGCCCACCACTCCCAAGACCTTGTTGTAGAGCTCCACTCCAACGAATTGACTTCTTTTCCAGCTCTTCCCATGAAGGGAAACATGGGCCTGAGGAATGTTTCTGGCCAGGGCGAGGAGAAGCCCCATGGTATGCTCAGATGCGGAAATCGTGTTCCCTTCCGGAGAATTTACGACAAGGATCCCCTTCCTTGTGGCGAAATCCACATCAATGTTATCTGTCCCGACACCGGCCCGTCCGATGATTTTCAAGCTCTCCGCCCCCTCAAGAACCCGGGCGGTCACTTTGGTCTCACTTCGCACAACGAGGGCATCGGCATGAGCAATTTTCCTCCGCAGCTCTTCTTCTGAGAGCCCGGGAACATATTCTACCTGAAAGGCGTTCGAAAGTATACGCCGCCCTTCCTCAGGGATTGGGTCTGTTATCAAGATTTTCATGGCCGCCTCCTCCATTGCCAGGGAGTCAGTTTCTACGGGGTGGACAGGTATCCTCCAGTCATGCGGAGAAGGAGACGACAGCACGATGGCCGAGAGATGCCCATGAACACAAGAGATATTGCATTAGCGGTTTTCAGGACCAGTTTAGCATCAGCGGATCCCGCGGGCGCAGTCAGAAACCATATGACTCTGTCAGGGGAAATCCTGAAAGTGGGGCCGGAATTCTTTCCCCTTCAAGCTCTGAGACACATACTGGTGGTGGGAGCAGGGAAGGCTTCCGCGGCCATGGCCTGGGCCTGCGAAGAGCTTCTCGGCGAGAGGATTCATAAAGGTCTTGTCCTGACAAAGGACGGGCATGCCCCAACTTCAGGGAAAGGCGGAAAAATTCGGGTACTCGAAGGGGCCCACCCCATTCCGGATGAAAGGTGCCTTTCCGGAACGCAGGAACTTCTTTCCATCCTTTCGGAGGCCACAGAGGAAGATCTTGTGATTTGCCTGATCTCAGGCGGGGGATCCGCCCTTCTGGAAGATCTCCCTGAGGAGATCACTCTTTCCGATCTGGCTGCCGTCACGGATTTCCTGTTAAGGTGCGGGGCGCCCATTCAGGAGATCAATGTCGTCAGAAAGCACCTCTCCAGAGTAAAGGGGGGTCAACTGCTAAGGCACATGCAAGGGGCGGCAGTGGTGAGTCTTGTGATATCGGATGTCATCGGAGCTCCACTTTCTGCTATTGCATCGGGTCCCACGGTTCCCGATCCCTCCACCTTTCAGGAAGCCACGGATATCTTGATGAGGTATTGTGGAGGAGAAAAATCCGACATCCCTCCGGCGATTGTCTCGTATTTCGAAAAGGGAATCAGGGGTAATGTCCTTGAAACCCTCAAGGAGGGTGATCCTGCTCTTTCCCGGTCCCGCACACTTGTTATTGCAGGAAACCGATCTGCTGCGGACGCTGCCATCAAGGCATGCTTACAACAGGGAATCTCACCTGTCCTTCTTACGGCATATCTGGAGGGAGAGGCCAGGGAAGCGGGGAAGATGTTCGCGGCCATCGCCAGGGAGATACGGGCCACGGGAAACCCTTCTCCTGTGCCCTGTTGCATGGTGGCAAGCGGCGAAACGACGGTAACGGTAAAGGGAAAAGGGCTGGGCGGCAGAAATCAAGAGTTGGCTTTGTCCGCCGCGATGGCCATGGATGGGCTCCCAGATGTTCTCCTGCTGGCTGGGGCCACCGATGGAAGCGATGGGCCTACGGATGCGGCGGGGGCCATCGCCTCCGGCGACACGATAAGAAGAGCGAGAGCGCAAGGGATGAACCCCAGGGAATATCTGGATCAAAATGATGCGTATCATTTTTTCGACAACCTTGGGGATCTGATCCGGACCGGTCCCACCGGGACCAATGTAAACGATCTTTACCTGCTTTTCTGCATGTGATTTGATGAAAGGAGGGTCTCGGGCATGTCCATCAGCTTTGGTACAGACGGATGGAGAGCCGTGATTGCGGAGGATTTCACTTTTGAGAATGTGGCGCTGGTAACCCAGGCCATTGCAAATGTCCTGTTGTCTCCGGAAAGGAAGAGCCTGCCCATGTATGGGAAGAAAGGAACAGGTTATCCTTGTCCCTATCGAGAGGCTTCTTCCGGCCTGGTGGTGGGTTTTGATACGCGCTTCCTTTCCGAGGAGTTCGCGCAGATGGCGGCGAAGGTCATCGCGGCGAATGGAATCCCAGTACATATCGCCGATTCCCCATCCCCCACTCCTGCCGTTTCTCATGCCGTATCGAGCCTGAAGACGGCAGGCGCCCTGATGATTACGGCCAGCCATAACCCTCCGCGATGGAATGGCATCAAATTCAAGCCTGAATATGCCGGCTCAGCCTTATCGGAAGTCACCGACCTCATCGAACGGGAAATCCAGCTTCTGTTGAAAGGGGGCGAAAAAATCAGGAAGGAGCCAGAAGCCTCAATCTCGACCTTTGATGCCAGGGGCCCATACCTGGCCGCTCTCCGGGGACAGGTGGATCTGGCCAAAGTGGATCAAAGCGTGAAAAAGATTATTGCAGACCCCATGTACGGCGCTTCTCAGGGATGTGTGGCCTCCTTCTTCAAGGACCTGAGCATTGAGGCATCGGAAATCCATGTTGAAAGAAATCCCTATTTCGGAGGAATGAATCCGGAGCCTATCGGGAAAAGTATGGAACCCCTTACAGAGGCGGTCCTCTTCGGGAGGGCGGATGGAGGATTTGCCTTCGACGGGGATGGAGATCGGATCGGGGCAGTGGACGAAGAAGGAAGATTCCTTAATTCCCACGACATTTTCTCCCTGCTCCTTCGGCATTTGGTACAAAACAAGGGAAGGAAAGGGTCTGTTGTCAAGACTTTTTCCACTACCGAGAGAATCCGAATTCTGGCGGACAGATTCGGGCTTCCCTTCCACGAAACACCCATCGGCTTCAAGCATATCTCCGATTTCATGCTGGCTGAGGATGTCCTCATAGGAGGGGAAGAAAGCGGCGGGATCGGTTTCGCCGGACATATCCCGGAAAGGGACGGCCTGCTCTGCGCCTTGCTTCTCCTCGAGATGTGCGGCATGGAAAGAAAGAGCCTCGGGGCCCTCAAGAACGAGCTGGACGAGGAGATCGGCCCTCGTGTATGTGATCGAATAGATCTTCACTGTGAAGATGGAGACAGGAAGAAGGGTCTCATCGAGAGTCTTCAGGCCGATGTCTCCTGGCCCGTCCCCGGCTCCAGGATCAAGGAGGTTCGAAATCTGGATGGGGTCAAATATCTCCTGGAGGACGACAGTTGGATTCTTTTCCGCCCTTCCGGAACGGAGCCGGTTGTGCGAATCTATGCCGAGGCCCGTGACCACGAAACGGTTCGAGCCCTCCTTGCAGCGGGAAAGGAAATCTTTCTGGGAACCGTCACTGCCTCACGATAAAAAAGGGGACGGTTACATTTTTGAATTACTGCCCCACTATGAGGGACACCTTGTTCCCCCTGCCCATGGCGAGGATCTGGACCCCGGGTTTCAGATCCTCTATGGTCAAGCGTTTCTTATTGACAAGGATCACTACTTTGGGTGCAATATGCAGACTGGTTTCCCCATCAGGAGTCGAAAGAGTCAGGGTCCTTGAGCCGCTATCGACACCCTTGACCGTTCCCTTTCTGCGGGCGAAGAACTGCTTCACAATTTCTTTCGGCAACTGCTCCAGGAGCACTTTCTCGGAAGGAAGGGTCCCTACCAGCATGGACCGGACC
>JACPDT010000064.1 GCA_016183865.1 Armatimonadota bacterium
TTTTTTTTCAGATACATATCGTTGTATGGCCATTTGAGCATTTGAAGGGAGGAAAATTATGGAAGGTGAAGGTACCGACCCCCCTCGTTCCCTCTCTTTTTTGGACAGATACCTGACCCTGTGGATCTTTACCGCGATGGCAGCCGGGGTCCTCGGGGGGCACTTCTTCTCCGGAGTCAATGAATACATCGCCCGCTTCCAGGCGGGGACAACATCCATCCCCATCGCCATCGGCCTCATACTCATGATGTACCCACCCCTGGCGAAGGTCAGATATGAGGAGATGGGCAGGGTCTTCCGGGACTTTCGTGTTCTTGCCGTCTCCCTCATACAGAACTGGGTGATTGGACCGATCTTGATGTTCATCCTGGCTCTTCTTTTCCTCCGTGGATATCCTGAAAATGATCGGGTTGGCGCGCTGTATCGCAATGGTCATTGTATGGAACGATATGGCCTGCGGGGACACCGAGTACTGCGCCGGACTGGTGGCATTCAACTCCATTTTCCAGGTGCTTTTTTACTCTGTATATGCATGGCTGTTCATCACCATCCTGCCGCCTCTTTTCGGTCTGCACGGGAGCGTTGTTCACGTAAGCATCGGACAGATCGCCGAGAGCGTCCTCGTCTACCTTGGCATCCCCTTTGCTGCAGGGGTCGTCACACGGTTCTTCGGGCTTAAGCTGAAAGGCCGTGAGTGGTACGAGGAGCGGTTCATTCCGCGCATCGCACCCACGACTCTCATTGCCTTGCTCTTCACCATTGTCGTGATGTTCTCCCTGAAGGGCGAGTATATTGTGCGCCTCCCCTTTGATGTCGTTCGCGTGGCGGTTCCCCTTTTGCTATACTTCGTGACCATGTTCCTGCTGTCGTTTCATATCGGGCGAAAGGCCGGCGCCGATTATGCGCGAACCGCGACTCTGTCCTTCACCGCAGCCAGTAACAACTTTGAGTTAGCCATCGCAGTCGCCGTGGCGGTCTTCGGGATCAATTCAGGGGCCGCCTTCGCCGCGGTCATCGGACCTGTGGTCGAGGTTCCGGTCCTGATTCTTCTCGTCAGAGTGGCTTTTTGGCTCAAGGGAAGATGGTTCGCAGGGGAAGGATCAAAAAATAGCTTTCAGCAGTCAGCATTCAGCGGTCAGCCGGAAAACCTCCGCAGAGGACAAGGGGCTATGGCTGATAGCTGATCGCCGACGGCTAAGGACGCGGCGATGGACGCGCCAGGGCGTGGAGGGATGTGAAAAACGTGCCGGAGAAAGGTTCCTTGGCTCAACTGCGCAAGCGGGTTCTCTTCGTTTGTGTCGAGAACTCGTGCAGGAGTCAAATGGCAGAGGCTTTTTCCCGCATTCATGCAGGGAACATCCTGGAGGTGTATAGCGCGGGGTCTCGTCCTTCAGGGCAGGTGAATCCTCAGGCCATTGAATCAATGCGGGAATTGGGCTATGACCTTGCCGTGCATTGGTCCAAGTCGCTGTCCGAGGTTCCCGATCTGGAATACGACCTTGCAGTCACCATGGGGTGTGGAGACGAATGTCCCCTCATTCGGGCAAAGGCCAGGGAAGACTGGAACATCCCGGATCCGAAGGGGTTGGCGCCCGCGGAATTCCGGGCCATTCGGGACCTGATCGAGGCACGAGTGAAGGAGCTGGCGGCCGGGCTGGTTTAGAACTTTCCGCGATAATCGTAGATATCGAGAGCAATGCTCAATGCTTCATTCAGTAACTGAATCTTGTTGAAGGAAAGGGTGCCGACATAGTTCGTTAAGGCTGTCTTGTGCAAGCTGACCAATTCATCGCAATGGATACTGCTGTCGTGCTTCAATCCCTCGGCGATGCCCACCGGAATCTGAGTAGACAGACCGTCATGAGTCGAGTAGACAGGAGCACATATCGCAGTTGAGAAGCGTGAGTCCAACAGGACTTGACGGCTTATCACCACAAAGACTCTGGATTTCTTTGGATCTCGCGAAGACGGGTTATGAACGCGGTATAATTCCCCCCGTCTCACGGAAGCACCTGGTAGGACAGGACATCATCGGCCTCTTCATTGAGGTGGTCCGCCTCCTGGTTGATGATATCCAGGTCTCTTGCGTTCTGTCGAAGGTGAACCATCTGGCCGAGGTAACTTCGCAAGGCCGACTCGATGAATTCAGAACGATTTCCACCCGGTCCCGACTGCTCATCCACCGCTCTCAAGAGTTCTTCCGATAGTGTGATAGATGTCTTTCTCCTCATACTACTATTATACTACCAAAAGGCTCCCTTGTCAACGGGACAGGGACGTGAGCCATACCGGATCATTTCAGAGTTTTCAAATAGTCTACCATGTGATCCATTTCCTGTTCCGTGATCACCGTCTTGTAAGACGGCATCAGCGGCTTCGTTCCTTTGACGATATCCGCGTTCGGCTCCAACATGGACTTTCGCAGATATCCGTCATCCACCGTTATCTCACGCTCCTGGTCTCCGGTCATGACCTTCCGCTTGGCGCCGAAGATGCCCTTAAAGCTCGGACCCACCAGTGTAGACCCATCGGTGGTATGGCAGGAGAAGCACCAGTGGACCTTCGTAAGGGCTTTTCCGGGAGGGGGTCCTTCTTCTTCCTCCTCCTCCGGCTTCAGCGCTTTCGGGTTGTGGTATAAGGAGTCGAAGTCCTCCTGAGACAGAACAATTACCTTCGAGAGCATTTTTGAGTGTCGCAACCCGCAGTATTCCGCACAGAACACATCAAAAACGCCCGTTTCCGTTGCCTTAAACCACATGTAATTGCTCATTTCGGGAACGATGTCTTCCTTGATTCGAAAGGCAGGCACGAAGAAACTGTGGATCACATCCTGTGAATACATATTGAGTCTCACAGGCTTTCCGACAGGGACAAAAAGGATCTCACTCTGTTTTCCGTTTTGGTATTCGAAAAGCCATGACCACATGCTGGCCGTGACATCCACGACCATTGCATCCTTCGGCACGGTCCTCTCGTCTTTGAAACCCACCCATCCATAGTAGAACATGGTAAGAACCACAAGAGTGGGGACAAGAGTCCAGATGATCTCCAGGGGAACGTTTCCTTCGATATGAGAGCCGAAGGGTCGTTTTTTTCGATTGTACTTGATTGCACAGTAAATCATGAAAGCGACGATCCCCACAAAAAAGAAGAGTGAGACCCCAACGATATACCAGAAAACTCCATCTACCTGGTTCGCAAAACTTGAAGCTCTCGGAAACACGGTTTCACCTCATCTGAAGGAAAAATCAAAAAATGTCAGACCGATGATCGAGGCCAGAGTTATCAGGGCAACGGGAAGCAGGAGCCGAAACAGAGTGGTTTCGTACAGGAGGTGCATGAAGAAGAACAGAACCAGCCCTGCTTTCGCTGTGGCAATGAGCAATGCCGCCAGCACATTGAACCTGCCCAGGGGAATGCCTGCCACCCATATGGTGACCCCGGTGAGGACCGCGAGCCCGATCCAGACCATGGCGTAGGTCCTGTAAGGGATTACGTGGTATTCGTTTTTCACAGGCTGGAAGCCTGTGCTACCACCATTTGCCTTTCCCTCATATTCTTTCATGGCTGTCTCCTCTCAGGTAATCAGATAGAAGAGGGGGAAAAGAAAAATCCAAATAATGTCCACAAGGTGCCAGTATAAGCCTGAGTTCTCGATGAGAACGAAGTTCTCCTGATGAATTTTTTTCTTGACGAGAAACAGGAGAACCACGGAAAACAACAAGACCCCCACAATCACGTGCAATCCGTGGAGTCCTGTCATCATATAATACAGGCCATAGAACAGAATTTCGCCGTTCTCCCGCATTCCGAGCTGGTCGGAGCCGGGATAGATGCCATGCTGGAATTTGGCGCCCCATTCGAAATACTTGTTCACGAGGAATGCGATTCCAAAAAGGGCCGTCATGACCAGGAGGAGGATGGAGAGCTTTCTGTTCCCCCTCTGGGTTGCCGAGATAGAGCAGGCCATGGTGAGACTGCTGGTAAGAAGGATGATGGTATTGACCGCTCCAAGAGTTACATTCAGCTCTTTGGCCGCGGTGTGGAAATCGGTGTGATACATTGCCCTGTAAACCGAGTATACCAGAAACAATCCCCCGAAAAGGAGGAGCTCCGTGAAAAGAAACAGCCACATGCCCACTTTGGCGCCGATGTAGTCACTCACATGCTTCTCATGGCCGGTTGTCGCCACGCCTGCCGCTATTGTGCTCATCACACTGTCTCCCTTGCGAATTCATAGGGGCCTCGGTCCACCCTGGGGATTTCCTCAAAATTTTCCGGCGGGGGGGGTGAGGGGATCTGCCATTCCAGGGTGGTCCCACCCCACGGATTTGCTTCCGCTTTTTTCCCTTTCCATAGGGCAGCGAGCAGATTGATCGCCATGAGAGCCAGCCCCAAGATCAGGATCCAGGAGCCCACGGTGGAGATCACGTGATCGGACTGAAACTGAGGAAGGTAGTCATAGTATCTTCTGGGCATTCCGTGCCAGCCCAGAGCAAACATGGGAAAATAGAGCACCATGAATCCAACGAACAGCGTGCCCCAGGCCAGCTTTGCCGCCCGTTCGTCGAACATTTTCCCGAACATCTTGGGAAACCAGTGATGCAAGGCCCCGAAGAAGGCAAAACCCGTTCCCCCGAACATGACGTAATGGAAATGGCCCACAACAAAATAGGTATCCTGCAAATGCACGTCTGCTGCCAGAGCGCCCAGAACCAGTCCCGTCAGTCCGCCGATGGAAAAGAGGAAAATAAAAGAAAGGGCGTAGAGCATGGGACTGGCCAGATCTATGGAGCCCTTGTACAAGGTGGAGATCCAGTTAAACACTTTTATGGCGGTTGGAATCGCCACAAAGAATGTAAGGAATGAAAAAACCACCCGGGCCGTGACGCTCATTCCGCTTGTGAACATGTGATGTCCCCAGACGAAATACCCCAGGATCGCGATTCCCAGGGAGGACATGGCGATCGCCTTGTATCCGAAAATGGTTCTTCTCGAAAATACGGGAATGATCTCTGAAATCGCTCCCATCCCTGGAAGAATCATTATATAAACAGCGGGATGGGAGTAAATCCAGAACATGTGCTGCAGGAGCAGCGGATCTCCGCCTTTTGTGGGATCGAAAAATCCTATGCCCAGGAACCGCTCGAAGATGATGAGCAAAAGGGTGATCCCGATGATGGGAGTAGCCAATACCTGAATCCATCCTGTCGCATAAAGGGACCACACAAAAAGGGGCATGCGAAACCAGGTCATCCCAGGTGCCCGAAGCCGGTGAATGGTTGTGAGAAAGTTCAGTCCAGTCAAGATTGAGGAAAGGCCGATCAGGAAGACTCCGAAAACAGCCAGGGAAACATTGGTCTCGGTCCTGATGCTGTAGGGTGCGTAGAAAGTCCAACCTGTGTCAATGGGGCCGCCTTTTGTAAAAAGGGAGACCACCGCCAGGATTCCTCCTGCGAGAAAAAGCCACCAGGATAGAAGATTGATGGCTGGAAAAGAGACATCTTTTGCCCCGATCTGAATGGGGAGGAAAAAATTTCCAAAAACTGCGGGAAGCCCGGGAATAACGAAAAGAAAGATCATGAGAACACCGTGCAATGTGTAAATTGCGTTATAGGTCTGGGCTTCCATGATGGTTTTCCCCGGGGCGATGAGCTCCAGTCTGATCAAGACTCCAAGAACCGCGGCCACGGCGAAGAAGGTCATCATCGTTACAAAGTAGAGTATGCCTATTCGCTTGTGATTCGTGGAGAAAATCCAGGAAAAGATTCCTCCGTATCGTCCCTTTTCCTCATAAAAGCTGATCTCAGGATGCGCCCCTGCAGGGACCGTATCTGTCATTCCCATCACCGTACCTTGCTTTTGCGTATTTTGCCTTCCACGTTCAAATAGACAAAGAGTGCCAGTGCAAAAAAGAGTACAAATCCACCTGCAACACGGGTCAATTGGAATACATACTTTCTTTCTTTGGGATTATAGCTGTAACATAACAGCAGAGCCCTGCTGATGGATGGCCCCGCTCTCCCCTGAGAGGCTTCCGTGAGGGCCAGTTGCAGATCAAAGGGGAGAAAGGTCGTTCCATAGAGATAGCGTATGATTTTCCCGTCAGGAGCGATTACGATGACTGCCGCCGGGTGCAGGAAGTCGTTGTCTTCCCTGATGAAGTTGAAGCCCACGGAACGAGTGAGCCGTGCTATGTGATCCGAATCTCCGGTCAGGAACCTCCATGCCTCGGCGGGGAAGGGTTTGTGGATCAATTTGAGGTAGTTCTTCCTCTTCTCCGATGCCGTATTCGGCGTATCTGACGGATCAAAGCTGACGGTAAGCACGTTGTAGTCTTTTCCCGGCTTCAACGGCAGCCCGTCTATGGCGTCCGCCACCCCCCCAAGAAGGGGACTGCAGATGCCCGGACAGCGGTAGTACACAAGTGAAAGTATGGTAGGCTCCCTGATAAGATCTTTCAGAGAAACGGCCTTTCCCTGCTCGTCCTTGAAGGAGAGATCAAGAGGAATGTACTGACCGGACCTGGCATCAATTCCCACCTCGGGGGGACCGGTCTTTTTTCCGGATTCAGCCCCTGCTGAACCGACAAGGACCGCAGCAATGTAAACCGCGGCCCAGAGGCAAGAAAGCAATCTATGGGGTGTTTTTGTTGACGCAAATGCCACTTGCTTTGCTCCTCCACTCCTTGTCCTTACAGACGTAAGGCGGGTCGCTATGGCTGAAATGTAATTTCCATTTCTTCCATAGTTCCCAAAGTTCTTGAGACACTTAACAACTCCTTTACCCGATGTGATTCCCTGGAAATGCTGCGGCGGCAAGGTGCCTTGACTAGCGTTGCACCGTCAAGAGCATTGAAATCTGTAGCAAGGGGAGGTACGTGACAGTCGCCAGAAGAAGGCTTTTTGCGAATCGAGGTTCCCTGGTAAATGCGGCCGCTGCTCCAAAAATCAGGAGACCCAATCCCAGAATCGAAGCGGCCCAAAAGTAAGCCTGTCCGGTGAGTCCCGCCAGAGTCGGCAGGAGACTGATCGGCAACAGAGCAAGACAATACGTGGTGATCTGTCGAGCCGTGCTGCCGCCACCCGGGTCGAGTACGGCCAGGGTGGGGAGTCCTGCACGGGCATACTCGCTCCTGTACATCCATCCTATCGCCAGCCAGTGGGGCAACTGCCAGAGGAAAAGTATCGAAAAAAGGAGGGCGCCGCCAAAGCCTATGCTGCCGGTAGCCGCCATCCAACCCATCGTGGCCGGAACCGCTCCTGGGATTGCCCCCACGATGGTAGAAAGGGGACTCCGTCGTTTGAGAGGGGTGTATACTGCTATGTAGATCCCCAGGGCAAGAGCGGCCAGGGCGCCGGTCAGGAGATTCACAGTAAGAAGCAGATAGAGCACGGATGCGAGTGTGCAGAAGGCGCCGAAAACCAGGACCGATTTCGGAGCCAGCCTGCCGGAGGGAAGTGGTCTGGCTCTGGTCCTGTCCATCCGTGCGTCCAGATCCCGCTCCAGATATTGATTCAGCGCTCCTCCTCCTGCACCCATGAACAAGATCCCCAGAGCAACGTGGCACGCGGTCTCCATCCGAAAGTTTGCGCCGGCGCCCATGACATATCCGACTGTGCCCGTAAAGGCAGCCATCAATGTGAGCTTAGGTTTTGTCAATTGGGCATAATCGGAGAGAAGGCGCCAAAGCGTTCTGCCGTGCGTCGAGGCGTGTCCTTGTGGATAGAGGCGGAAGACCCACAGTGACAGAGCCGCACTGGTTGCAAGGACGAGGGCGCCATTTGCGACGTGCGCCGCGGTGATGATTACGGAGGAAGCCGTCCAAACCGCCAGAGCGCCGAGGAGGATCTGTAGCACGGCGAAACCCAGGAGGCATTTTGCCAGGGTTCTCGGTAATGAGTGAGCCGGTGAGATGCGAAGCACCTCCAGGGCCGCCCAGGCTACGCACAGAAAAACGACGGCCGCCCAGGATCGGTGGGCGAAGGCGATGATTACAGATGCTGACTCAAAGGGTGGGATGATTCGTCCGAAGGACAGAGGGAAGTCGGGTATGGCGAGGGCTGCGTAGAAGTGCCTCACGGCGGCGCCCAGGATGAGCTGAATGTAGATTGCCCCGGTCGCAAGAAGAACAGCCGCGCGCAAGCGGCTTGCGTGGGGACAGGACACGGGCCTGCTCCTTCCCCACAGGGACGAAGTCAGCACGGAGAGAGCTGTCACGAGACACAAGAAAGTCTGGGCCATGCAGGCATGAGCGATGGAGACAGGAGGGGGAAGTTTCATCAGCACAGTGAGTCCGCCGAGAAGAGCCTGGATCAGAACGGTCAGGGAACAGGCGAGGGCCAGACGCCTGACCGCGTGCATCCGGCTGCGAAGCAGGATCCGGAAGCCGAGAGTCACCGTGAGAACCGCCACTGCACCGGCGATCAGCCTGTGGGAATGCTCAAAAATGATTCCTCCTTTCATCGGGGGGAAAAGAGTCCCGTAGGATCCTGCCTCGTGCAGATGCATTTGGTCGCCCTTTCGGAATTCTCAATGTGAAAACCCTCTTTCCCCTCAAGAGGTTCCAGGTTTGCCGATTTCTCCCTTCAGCCGCAGGATGTTCCTGAGTATGTTAGAATCCAGCCAAAAAGGAGATAATGAACCTGAGAAGGGGAGCGAGGTGAAAAATGTGAGTTCCAGGTTTTCTGTACCGGGCCTCGGAATGGCTTTTCTGCTGGTTCTTGTTTGCTTGTTGATCGCTCCCGCCCTGGTTTCCGTCACGGATGGAGCGGTTCGAGGCAGAGTGACCATTCACAGGAAAGTCGGCGCAAACTTCAAGCCCAAGGCTGATCACTCAGGGGCTGTCGTCTTTGTGGCGGGATACGCCACGGCTCCGCCGGCCCAAACCGTAAAGCTGGTGCAGCGCGGAAGGAGCTTCGAGCCGGAAATCCTCCCGGTTGTTCGCGGTCAGGTTGTGGAGTTTCCAAACCTCGATGAGATCTATCACAACGTTTTTTCCATTTCCAGGGCCAGGAATTTTGATTTGGGCCTGTACAAGAAGTGGGACCCTCCACGAAAGGTGAAATTCGACAACCTTGGCCTTGTTCAGGTATATTGCAATATTCACCCCGAGATGCAGGCTGCCATTCTGGTCCTTGAGAATGACGCATTTGCGGAGACCCGGAAAGACGGATCTTTCCACATGGATAATGTTCGCCCCGGGACGCACGAAATACGGGCATGGTGTGCCCGGGGAGAGCTGGTAAGGGAAAAGATTACGGTTGTGGCCGGAAAGGAGACGGTTGTCAATCTGAGCTTGCACGAAACGCTCCCCCTTGTCGAGCACAAGCGAAAAGACGGGACCGATTACCCGTCATCCCATGATGATACGCCGTTCTATTGATCATTGAAAGAAGCAGGGTTGTTTACCTTATCATTTCAAAATAGAATTCTCCTCATCTTTGGGTCATTGTTGCTGGCAGTGCTTCTTTTTACATTTCTGGTTGTGAATAATCAGGTAAGGAACAATGCGAAAAGCAGCATTTACAAGAATTTTCGCCGCACGGAGACGGCTTTTGAAGAATTCAAGGCAAGACGTCTCGAGACGATCGCCTCCGAGATCTATTCTGTGACCAGCCGGAACCCTCGTTTTTTTTCGATTCTTGCTGAATCAGCCCACCAGACCGGCGACAGGGGAGGAGACCTTGGCTTTGATACGGCGCCTTCGAAAGGCGGTGGTCGCCACCCGCAGGGGCAATCGAATCTTCCGGATCTGCACCGGCTGCTCCTCAGTCTCCTGCCTGACACGGTTCTCTATAGGAGAACCGATATTTTCATTGTAGTGAACCTCGGGGGGACTGTTCTGTTCAATAAGGCGAAAAGAGACGAATTTGGAAATGATCTTTCCCTGAATCCCGTTGTGGCCGCGGCGCTGTCCGGTCAGCAGGTTCCTTTCTTATATGCCACGCCCCGCAGTTTCTTCGGCGCCGGCATTCATTATGCCGAGCCTCTTGCCGATCGGATCGAGCAGATCATTGTGATGCCTGTGGAGCACAGGCATCACATACTCGGGGCCGTGATCGTGGGAGATGCCGCAGAGCCCTTCATTTCCGATGT
>JACPDT010000056.1 GCA_016183865.1 Armatimonadota bacterium
AGCCTGTGGTCTTTGCTGCGGCGTACCCGGGCTACAAAGACCCACCGGGAAACCACATTTACCGCTTCCGCTCTCTGGCTGTGACAAAGAAAGCAGACTTTCCCCTCGCCCTTCCATTCTCCCTGCGCCTGGAGAGCCTGATCCCGAAGCTCGGACTGTCCATCATTCACGCCCACCATCCCTTCCTTTTGGGAGATGTGGCCTGTCGCTTCTCAAAGAAGCTCAATATTCCGCTTGTCTTCACCTTCCACACGCAATATGAGCAATACACGCACTATTTTCCCCTTCCTCAGGGATTTCTGAAGAGGCTCACAAGAAAAATGGTGACTCAGTATGCGGAGAAGTGCGACTGCATCCTTCTCCCGGCGCCCTCCATCGGAGAGGTGGTGCAAAAATACGGCATCACCAGGAGAGTGGAGAGAATTCCAAACGCCGTGGACCTCTCAGCATTTGAGAACACGGACGGCCTGGCGGTGAGAAGGAGATTCGGCCTGACGACCCGCGAGAAAGTCCTGGTCTTCGTGGGACGCCTTGCTAAAGAAAAAAACCTGGAGTTCCTGCTGGATGCTTTCAAAATGGTGGTGGGAAACTACAGCACTGCACGCCTTCTGATGGTGGGCGGAGGCCCCCAAGAGAAGGCATTGAGAGAATATGCGGTCAGGCTTGGGTTACTCAATGAGGTCATTTTTGCGGGGATGGCGCCATATTCGGAAATCCGCCACTTCTATGGGGCCTCCGATGTTCTCGTAATGACTTCCACGACGGAAGTGAAGCCTCTGGCCCTCCTGGAAGCCATGGCATCAGGGGTCCCCATCGTGGCGGTGACCGCCCATGGCGCCTCGGACACCGTGACTCATGAAGAAAACGGCATCTTGACGCCGCTTTCCACGAAGTCCTTCTCGGAGGGCGTTCTCCGGGTGCTTTGGGACGACCGGCTCAGGGAGAAGCTCGCGGAAGGTGCACTGGCATCCGCCGCCCAATACTCCGTCACTAGAATTGCGGGACAGGTCGCCGCCCTTTATGAGGATTTGATAGCAGGAAAAAGGCGTAATACAACTAAGGATTAATATTACTGTGGCCAAGTCCAATTCCGTCATCTGTGTGGATCTGGATCCGAGCTTCATCAAGGTCGCCAAGGTTTCGCGCACCCAGGGAGGTGTGTGTTCCCTCGACGATCTAGCAGTGGCGCCGGTGCCGGCCGGGGTTTTTGCCCGGACTGTGCGAAGGCCTGATGAGATCGCCCGAATCGTAAGGGATCTCCTTCCTGGCGTAAACGCGGGCGCCATGCCTGTAGTCCTGGTCATCCCAAGCGCTTTTCTCACATGTGGACTGGCAATACTGCCCCCATCCAGGAGAAAGCTTTCCCAGGAGGAAATCCACATCATTGCCGAAAGGGAGCTGTCCGGAGAGCCGGAAGACTTCCATACCCATTTCCAGGCCAGGTCCGATTCCCACGGACCAAATGAGCTTCAGATTGCCGCTGTGCGTAAGGAGCTTGCGGAAAGTTTTCTTGAAATTGCGCGACAATTGAAGGGAAAATTGATCGCATTGGAACCGACGGTTATGGCGATCAATCGCCTGCTCTCTTCCAGAGAGGAATCCAAGGCGTTCCTGGACCTGGGCGCCGACAGCTCGGATCTTATCGTAATGGACAGAGGCTTACCCGTCCATTCGCAGCATTTCAACCTGGGAGTTCTGGACTTCCTGCGGATCGTTCAACCCCAGGGGGAAGAGCCGACATCGAAGAACCCGCTCGCCGAGAGCATGGACCCGGCATTGAACAGATGGCTGGTGGAAGTATACAGGGCGCTCAAGGCATATGAAACCCAGGTCAAGCGCCCGGTCAAGAAGGGGTATTTGATAGGGTATTGGGATCAGGTGTCGGATCTCACAGGAATTTGTCAGTTTCTAAAATCCAAGCTCGGCATCCAGGTCTCGATCCCGACCATTTTTCAGGAGCATCTTCTCTATGACACAAAAGCATACGGCCCGGAAGCCGTCAAGAAGATCTCCGTCAAGATGGGGGGCTGCGTGGGGGGCGCCATGCGCGTCTTTCTGCCCGGCAAGGATGAAATGAACCTTTCCACAAGTGCCCTCGCGACCCGCCCGAGAAGAGCGGCAACGACAGGCGCCGCACCTGCAGACAAAGGAATGCGGTCCCTGTGGGTGGCCTCCCTTGTGCTTGCCATCGGAATTTTGAGCTCCGGCTTTCTTATGGCAAAGCCAGTCCAAAGAGCGCAGGATGATTTCTCCCATCTCAAGACAAGGGTTACGATTACGGAGGCCGTAAATCTGCTGGCTCAATCAGGGGGGCAAGGCGCCGAAACACACCCACATAACCCCGGAACCAAAGTAACCATAGGACAGGTTTTCAGCCTCCTCTCCGAGGTTTCGAAAGGGCAGTTCTGGATTGATGACCTGTCCAGCAGGCCTGATGGCGGAATCACGATCAAAGGGGGAACCAAGAATCAGGGCATTGCGCTGAAATGCCTCCAGAAGCTCAATGAGTCATCCCTCTTTGCAGGGGCTTCTCTTGTGGAGCTGAAGGCCGCCAAAAGGGCGGGAGAGCTTTACTACACTTTTCATATCGAGGGAGAGCTGAGAACAAAGTAATGCGCAGGTTCTTGAGCATACTTATGATGGTCATCCTCGTGGGGGGAGCGGCCGGGGTCACATTCGGCCTCTTCGTTGCACCCTATTTGACCACACAGAGCCTCATCGCCCAATACCGGAAAAAGTACAAGGAGCTTCAAACGGCGACACCCCCGCCGAGTCAGACGAAACCTGTTTCCGACAATGCCTCCCGTGCATCGTACCGAGCCAGGGAAGGACATATTCTGGAGCAGATCCTGCAGCTCATGGTCAAGACGGATAACCGAGTCGGTCTCATCCGTAAATCTTCAAAGGAGAAGAGCGAAGGGGACAAAACTGTCAAGCTTACCGTGGCGGCCGAGGGGTCCCATTCCAATTTGCTCCGATGGCTTCTGGCCGTGGATCGGATGAATGATTGGATATCTGTAGATGGCTTGAGTTTGAAAACTCCAGAAGCCAAAGAGCCGGGAGACACCCCGGATCCCCGCTTTCCCCTCCGGCTCTCTGTTGACATGGGCATAAATCTTGCTATTTGGGACGACCAGGTCGGGAAAGAGCTCCTCCAGGGCAAGGCTCTGGAAGGAGTGGGGCAGAAGAGTGAGCAATTGAAACAGCTCTTCATGGCGCAGGTGAAAGCACTGGGCGAAGCGCCACCCATGGTGGCCCAGAAACCGGAGAGACCCACGAAGGTGGCGCAGGCGCCGCCGCCCTCCCCCAACCCCGAGCATCCTGTCTCTGCGCCGCAGAAGCCGCCTGTGCGGCCGCCGGTGGTGCATAAGCAACCGGCTACGCCCCCCCCAACCGCGCAAAGGCCTCCCAAACATGTCACTCTGACGCCGCCCGTGTACCAACCGAGACCCCGGTATGATGCCCCGCCCACGTACCAAGCCCCCCCCAGGCGTCCCCCCTCTTTAGCTCCCCCTTCCGTTCCGCGCTGGACGGCATCACGAAAGACTTGAGATGCAAGAAGAGCGGAGTACCAGGGCAATGAAATTTTATGCGATGGTTTTCACCTTTTCCTTGACTCTTCTGACCGCCTGCCCGGGGCTCGCAAAGACGCCCACAAAAGCACAGCCGGCAAAACCCTTGCCCAGCCGGATCTCCATGGAGCTTCAGGACGCGAAGCTGGCGGATATTATTCAATATGTCGTAAAGAGGATGGGGAAAAACGCCATTGTTGACAAGTCCGTAAGCCAGGTGGTCACCCTCACCCTTGAGAATATTTCCCCAGAAGAAGCTTTGAAGCTCCTCTTGAAAACCCATCATCTTGCGACTCGCCAGATGAACCGGTCCACCCTCTATGTGGGGACCGAACAGCAAGTGCGGGCGGCAGCCCCTGTTCTTTCCCAGGCCGTTCCCTTGAAATATGCCCGGGCAGGGGATGTGGCGGAATACCTCTTGATGCTGTTGAATCGCCCTCCACGGACCTCCCTCCCCTCAAAGAGAAGCTCTCCCGTCAAGGGAGGGGGAGAAAAAGGGAGTGCCCTCCAGATTGTCCACGATGACCGCAATAACTCCATTCTCCTTCGCGGCATCCCTGAAGACATTCAGGAAGCCATCTCCGTGATCAGTCTCCTGGATGTACCCACTGCCGCAACCATCACGGAAACGGTTGTCCTGAAGCAGGCCAGGGCATCTCAGACCGCTGCCTTTCTCGTGAAGCTCATGGACCAGGAAACCGGTGATTCAAAAGTGTCAAAGACGGGAATCGGCCTCCCCGGACGATATCAATTCTTCGTAGATGAAAGAACAAACTCCATTGTCATTACGGCAACACCGGTATATCTTGCACGGATAAAGGCGCTCCTGACAACAGTACTGGATCGGGGAGCATCGGCAGTGCCGTAAGACTTCATGTGCCCGTATGACTTCATGTGCGCTGTGGCGCCGGAAAATTTTTTCTTGACAAAATAGGGTCAAAAGGGCTATAATGAAATTTAGATATATTGGGAACAAGGGCTAGGGGGAACGGGTGGAAACACCTGATACATCAGTAGAAAAAAAGTCACCTCCGCGGAAGTCCAATCCGCTTGTGGTCGTTTTGGCTTTGGCGGTAATCGCAGGTTGCGGCTTTTTTCTGTTGAATTTCATGAAACCCAGGGCACAGGCCGTGCAGTTGAAGTGCGAAGCCTGTGGCGCAGTCTTCCAGCAGAATCTCTCAGGAAACGAGAAACCTCCCCTCCCCTGCCCGAAATGCGGCAAATCGTCGGTCTATGGCCTGGCGATATTTGAATGTGGGAAATGCGGTACTACGATTGACGTGGCCTTGAATAGCTCAAAATTCGAGGAAAAAGAAGAGCACGAGGAAACAGAAACGCTATCGAATATGAGTGGTGAATCGCTCGAAGAAATTGCAAAAAAGGGAGGGATGAAGTGTCCTAAGTGTCAAACGATTATGAGCGTTTCCTCTCGTCATTGAGTCGGAAACCAGATGGGTTCCAAACCGGAGAAAATCAGCTAGGGGGTTGATAACCGCGTGGGTAAGAAACAAATAATAATTATCGTTGCCGTGATCGCGATCATTGTCGGGGGAATCGTCATTGCGAAGAGCCTCACAACAAAACCGTCCGCCTTGGCTCTTCTTGTTTGCGATAGCTGCAAGGCATCCGTGACCCAGAAGATACCGGTGGATACGAAGTTTCCCGTCAAGTGCGGAAAATGCGGGGCTCAGGCTGTCTATCGGGGCGCCCAGTTCAAATGCGCAAAAGACGGCACAACAGTGGCGGTTCCGATGAAAGACACGGAGCACATGGTCGAAGGGGCAACGCAAAAGGCCAACATCGTGGAGGATATTCTTTCGAAAGGAGGTTTAGCCTGTCCTAAGTGCAAGGCCAAAATGTTGCCGGTAGCGGAATTACCGGGACAATAGCAAAGGGGAGGGGTAAATAATGAAGAAGTGTCGTGGTTTTACACTGGTCGAGCTGCTTGTCGTCGTGGCTGTAATCTTTATTCTGGCTTCTCTCTTCATACCATCAGCGGGAAGCTTGATTGACAGAAGCAAGGCGGCCAAGATCTGCGCGAACCAGAAGAACCTTCAATCAGGCTGTATCGCCCATTATACGGACACAGGTCGTTATGCCTATGAAGTGGATGTCACCGAATCAGGCGTCGGCGTCAATGAGCACCAGCTCTCCATGAGGCAAACTTATGGCGGCTGGGCCGGCCCTTACATGGATCGTCCCCTGAACTGGAACGACAACCCGTTCAACCAGGATATTGATATCGGCCAGGATCTGTCCACCTGGGCAGGCAATTTCGATCTGGATCGCAATGGAAGCCTGGAGGCCGTGGGACCCGGAAACTTGATCATCATGCAGGGAATTCCGGATACGGCCGCCCTGAGGGTAGATGCCGCTCTCGACGGCACGGGACCCGGCAGTTGGAGAGACCGGGGCCAGGTGAAAATGATCTGGGGAAACTGGATGGCCCTGTATCTTGTCGGAGGAAACCGATAGAAAAGACCTGTTTTTGCCACGGAGGCACAGAGAATTCCGAAATATGAATACTTCTCTGTGTCTCTGTGGTGCCTATCTCCTCCGGAACAACGTAACTACTCAGCCACCGATCTACTGCATTGTCAACACTCAAATTGTGGATCTGGTACAACGTCATTCCTGCGTAAGCAGGAATCCAGTATTATGATTCTGGATTCCCACTTTCGTGGGAATGACATAACCCCTAAAATAAAGGTTGACAGCCCACTACGCTGATTATCGCTGATTTTCTATATTTGAACCTATCTGTGTTCATCTGTGTGAATCTGCGGCTGAATATTTACGGAATAGCAGCCTCTGATCGGGCGCCTCAATAGAGATAAGGGCGCCTTCTCCATCAAGCTGAAACCACATTCGGCCATCCACGCTTCCTCTGTAGCTCGCCGGAGACTCTTTCCATATCTGAATCATGGCTTTCCGGGCCTCTCTGTCGGCGCCCCTGAGAAGGAAAATCTCCCACTTTCCGGGTCCCTTCCTGAAAGCAGCCTGGAGCAAAACCGTCCAGTCGGGCCAGTCTCCCACAAAATAGGTCCCTGACTTGAAGGGGAAGCAGTCCTCCTTTCTTCCTTCCACAAGGCACAGCCTGGAGGAGTTGAATCGCGGAAAACGGTATATGACATCGGCTTCATCCGTTCTCGTAAAGATCTCATAAAATTCTGGGAGCCCTTCTTTTGAGACGGAGAACCTCCGTCGGACCTCTTTCCCCCGCTTCCCATCGGGTGTTGTCACATCATAGGTCAGGACGCCCTGTCTTGGATTGCGAAAAAACCTTAGATCGTATTGCCTGGAAACCTGCCGATTCTGATGGAGAAGGTAGGAGGCTTCCCAGCGATCCCAGGGGATTCGCACCTTGAGATAAGAAACCTGGCTTTCGGCAATCTCTTTCTCCAGCTCCCTTGAGAGGGCGAGAAAGCCTCGCCGGTCCTTCTGCCCAAGGGCGTCCAGGGAAACTTTCATGAAGTACAGGCACTGCTTCTTCTCGCTCCAGAGAGGCGCATGCTTGAATGATCTTTCAAGAAAGAAGAGGGCGCGGCGATAGTTCTTGAAGGCATGAAATTCCATCATCCCCATGATAAAATTCAGCGTGGGGTCTTCGGGATTGTTTCTAACCCCTTCCTCCGCAAAGGTGCGGGCCATTTTCGGATTCTTCAAATTCAGCCAGAGCTGCTGATTCCCGATGCGGTAGGCGGAGATGTCGTGGGGATTCAACCATGTGATGATCCGCACCAGGTACAGGAAATCGGTGGCATGGCGGAATTCCATCTTATTGCGCTCATTGGCGCGAATGTAAAATTCCAGGCGCACCCAGAAATAGGCGCCAAGAAACTCCCTTGCATTTTGTATCAGTGAAGAGAACAGGAGATGAAGGGATCCCGTTTCACCCCCCACCACCGCCGCAGACCGCTCGCCCAGAAGGCCGACGAAACCGATGTTTACGCAGAACAGGAAAAGGAGAAGGGCAGCCACAATGCCTGGATTCCGGATTCGTGCGATCATGGCCCCTTGATCCCTCTTCTGTCCCGGGCTATGAGGCGTCGCCATAAGAGAAGATTCACCAGCACAAGTATGGCTATTCGGAGGAAGAGGCGCCGATCCTCACCCGGGAGGGCGCAGGGCTGTTTATCAATATTGATCATGAGAGACAGAAACTTCACTTCCCTTTCGGCCCCACCATAGAGGTATGTCACGTGCTTCTGGCCCTGGCTGAAGAGAAAAAGGAAGACAAGGCCCGCAAGGAGCGCAACGTGGCGCCCAGAAAGTCTTCCTCCCTTTTCCCTCATGTCACAGGTCCTTTCTCTCAAAGAATAGCACAGCCAGATAAAGAAGAACCCCCGAGTACAGTAAGGCATAAAGAGTGATTTCAACGAAATAGAGCGGGCTTATGGGATCGCCGTACAGGAGGGTTGTCTTGATATCGAGGTACTCCAGTTGAGGCAGAGCGAATTTCGCTGTCTCAACCACGAAGCCGGAAACGGGCGGAATCCTTCCCAGAATGTAGTTCACGTAAACAACAGGAAAATGCCCCAGGAAATAAGCGACGATGGTGAAGCAAAAATTCAGTGGAGGGCTCACCAGAACGGATAGAAGAAAGGAGAAGCTGGATATCACGACACATTCCAGCCAGTTGCACAGGGCGTTGCCCAGAAGGGGGACTGGAAAGGATCCTTCCTTCAGGAAGAGGAGGAGCAGCAGCAAGCCATAAAAGAGGGAGAGACTCGCACCCACCACAAGAGCAATTCCAAGCTCTTTGCCCAGAAGATATTGAAAACGGGACAAAGGTCGGGCCAGAATCGGATATATGGTCCGATTCTCAATCTCCCTCGGAATCGCCTGCAATGTGAGCAAAAGGGTGAGGGCAAGAGAGAAAACCCCGATGACAGAAAGGGAGGCATCCCTTACTACCCTTCCCTGGTGTCCCAGCTCAAAAGTATTTGCGAAGAAAACTCCGCCCACCAGGACAAGGCCCATCAGCACGACTATGTAAAAGAGTTTCTTGGCCAGTGCTTCCTCTATCTGATATCGGGCAAGAAGCCATACGTCGCTCATGGTCGGTCACCCTTTTCATTTGCTCCTGGGCCTTTTCTGACCATATTCAGGAAAACATCCTCAAGGGAAGGTCGTTTCTTCTCAACACCTTGAATATGCACTCCCTTTGCCCTCAGAAACTCCAGGGCAGGTATGAGCTGCTCCTGCGGGACCAGGACTTTTCCATCCATTACGGCCACCCTTGCCTGTGGAGCAACCGGAGCGATTCCCGCCAGGGCTTCCGTGCCAGGTGAAGCGGTAATCTCGAAAGGCCCCTCCTGATCCAGGAGAGAGGTGACCGATGCGCAGGCAACAAGCCTTCCATCTTTCAGGATCCCGATCCTGTCGCAGATTTCTTCAACATGGGAGAGCTGGTGGGAGGAGAAGAACAGAGTCTTGCCCTTCTCCCTCAGTGAAAGGAGGAGATCTTTCATTTCCCGCTGTGCCTGGGGGTCCAGCCCTGATGTAGGCTCATCCAGGAGAAGAAGGGGGGCATCCCCGACCAGGGACTGAGCCAGGCCGAAGCGCTGCATCATGCCTTTCGAGAACTGGCGCAAAGGGATCTTCTCCTTGCCCGAAAGCCCCACCAGCGAGAAAAGAGAGGAAATCCATTCCTTTCCGGGTGGAGACGAATGACTCAAGGAAGCATAGAAATCGAGGAGGCGTCCGGAGGGGATCCAATCGGGATAATTGGAGACTTCAGGGAGATAGCCGATCTTCTCCTTCGCCTCCCGAGTGCCTGCTGGATGCTCGAAAATGAGGGCCGAGCCATGGGATGGATTTACAAGGCCCACAAGGATCTTGATGGCTGTGGTCTTTCCGGCCCCATTCCCCCCGATGAATCCGAAAATTTCCCCTTTCTCAACAGAGAAGGAAACCTCTTCCAGAGCGCGCCCTGTCTTCCCATAGGTTTTCCCCAACTGGTCGGCCTGGACGGCGTTCACTGGGGCTTTTTCTCTCCAGGCTTTTCTTTTCCATTCGGACTTGCTTCAGGGAAAGGGCTGGTCAAAGGGGCGCCGGGTTTGACGATCCTTGGGGTGATAAAAAATACCAGTTGGGTTTTGTTGTCAACCTTCTGCTTATTGGTAAACATAGGACCTATGATGGGGAGCGAGCTCAAAATGGGAAAACGGGTTACTGTATTCCTTTCCTCGTTCTTGATAAGGCCACCCATGGAGATTGTTTCACCGTTTTTTACACGCAGCTTCGAATCGGCTTCCCGAACAGCGATGATCGGATTTCCCTGAGAGTCTACTCCAATTAGAGTATTGAACTCAGGCTTGATCTTGAGAGTTACGTCATCATCACTGTTGATCTCAGGGGTGATGGTCAATTTGACTCCCACATCCACGAATTGGACCGTTATTGTCGTGCCCTGGGGTGTTATGTTTGTGACATAAATGGGTCGTTTTTCGAATACATTTATCTTTCCTTCCTGCAAGTTCAGAACCGTTAGAGTATTGTTGGCGACCAGCTTGCCGTCGCCTTTAGATATCATTGTGTTAATAACTGCGTTAAGCTGCATCGGAGTCCGAACCATTGTCATCCAGTTCAGTTGCCAGGCCGGGGCTACGTGCGTTGCGGTCGCTGAGGTTCCTGCAGCATCACCGCCTGTCTTTAGCTCTCCGATCACCGTACTGACGTTCTGACTGAACAGGAGACCCAGGTTTACATTGGCGTCATTGGAAATCTCCACTGCCTTCACGTCAATACTGACCTGCGGAATCTGCTGATCCAGATTGGTTCCCTTGATGAGCTGCTCGATCTGCTGAAGGACGACGGGCCTGGCGGTCACGATCATGCTGTTTGTCCGATCGTCTGTTTGAATGCGAAATGTGGAGGAACCCCCTCCGGCTTGCGCCCCGCCCCCCGGTGCGCCGGGAGGTCCGCCTGGCGCCGCTCCTCCACCGGGCGCAGCGCCCCCGGGCGCGGCGCCGCCAGGGGCGGCACCCGCCTGCGCCTGGGAAGCGTCACCGAAAAGGCTTGTTACAATCTTGGCCATATCGGCGGCCTTGGAATTGCTCAAAACAAAAATCCTGGTCTCTGTCAGGGGAATCGTTGGGGGATGATCCAACAGGGCAATCTGATCCAGGGCCTCCGCGATGTCCTTTTTTCTACCCCGTAGAACCAGTGTATTGCTTACTTCGTCCACGATGATCTTGAGGCCCACCGCAGCCCCGCCTGCTTGAGCCTGCCCGCCTCCGGGAGGCGCCGCCCCCAGGCCTCCAGGTGGCGCGCCACCTGGAGCTCCGCCAGGTGGACCGGGAGGGGCACCTCCCGGCGCCGCCCCCAGCCCTCCGGGTGGAGCGCCTCCCGGAGGCTGTCCTCCGCCTCCGGCATCAGCGGCTGCGGCCAGAAGGGTCCCCAGAATCGTTGCCATGTCCTTTGCCGCCATATGTTTCAATTGAACTACCCTGGTTTCCTGATCTGCCACGACCTGGGCCCTTGAGGCAGAGCAAATATATACAGTGTTCCCCTCCAGGCGCTCAAAAGTAAGATCATAGGTCTTGAGTATGAGATGGAAAGCCTGGGCGGCTGTCACGTTCCTCAAGCTCAGGTGAAGCTCTTTGGTTACAGTGAAATCGAGAATCACATTAAAGCCCATTCTCTCAGCCAGATATCGGAGGGTCTCATGGGCCAGAGCGCCGTCAAGCTCCAGGGAAAGAGTCCCCTTTGCCTTCCTTCCAGGGTCCCAGGGGCTGCGAAGAATCTTGAAATCCACAGGCTCATCTTTTCCGATGGAAGTGTCCTTAGATTCCGGAAGAACTGCGGAAAGGGGTAGGAGCAGCAGCAGAAATAAGACCAGTGCTCCAGGAACGAGATTTCTTTTGAGCATCTTCCTCAACTTGTGTTTTTTTTGTAACCACTCAGCCGCCGATCTACGCTGATTATCGCTGATTCATGTACTATTCAGCCACTAAGACACCAGGATTATTCTGTGCCTTTGTGCCCTGGCGGCTACCTGAACAGTTACGGATTTCTTATGTTTAGACTTATCTGTGTTCATCTTGTGAATCTGTGGCTGAATAGTTACGTTTTTTC
>JACPDT010000057.1 GCA_016183865.1 Armatimonadota bacterium
GCCCGATCCAGCCCGACTTCATTCATCAGAGTGAAGGGAGGTTTTACAACAAGGGCGAGCTCACACGCCATATCCAGGTCGTGAACCGTCGTTATTCCCAGGTCTATGATCCAGGAAGCCAGTCCGAAATAGGCGCCAAGGAACTGGTGCGCGATTTTTCCCCTTTTTTCGGGCGTGACCACGATTGTCTCCCCTCTTGCGGCGGTTTGCCACCGGACGCCCGATCGTACCGCTTCCTTCAATTTGTCCGGAGACTTGAACCATGGCATGAGCTTCCTGCCCATCTCATCCAGTCCGTGATCTGTGATGGGATTTCCCCCTGTAAGATTCAGGGCTGTAAACGGCCCCACTCCTAATCCAAGGGTATCCATGGCGACTTTGTCAATCTCCTTCTCTGTCCCAAGACCCCTTTCCAGGCACAGAAGGGCTGTTCGGCAAAGTCCCTCGAAAATGGGATCAATGGCATACCCGTATGAGCTCGTGACAACGATCGGCACTTTTCCGATGGCTTCATAAAAACCGGTCAGGTCTTCCACGAGCTTCTGGTCGGTCCCGGCTGATGGTATCAGCTCCACTACCGGGTTTCGTTCGGCGGGGAAAAAATAGTGAGTGACAAGACATCGGCTCCGGTTGCTCACATTCTTGAAAATGACTTCAGGCTGCATGTGGGATGAATTGGACAAGAAGAGGCACTTCTCGTCACACAGCGATTCCACTTGTTTGAAAATCTTGTCCTTTATGTTCTCATCTTCAGTAGCGGCTTCGAGGACGATGTCCGAACCGGCGATGTCACTATAGCTCAGTGTATAATGGATGCTGTTTTTCATGTATTCCGCTTCAGTACTCTTGAAGGCTCCTGTTTCGAGGCCCTTTTGAATTTTTTTCTCGATTTTTATCCTGGCATTCCGGATCGCCTCCTCGGCGATATCCACCAGAACAAGGCTCACGCCCCTTTTAGCGAAAACCTTGGAAAAATGCAGCATGATGTCAGGACCGATCTGTCCCGCCCCGATGATCGCCAGTTTTGAAACACGGATTGATTTGAAGTGGTAGCCTGTGGTCTTGTTCTCTAAATCGAGTTGCACTCTATTTCACCATCTCTTTCTTTTCTTCCAGTTTGCGAGTATGCGATCCTCAAATCAATCCGCTCCCGCATCCACTGCACTCTGAACGGCAGCCACGTTACCGGTCATGGATACAAAGGCCTTGCCGCCGAGAGCCATGGCAAGGCGTATCTCCAGCAACTGGACATTTGCCGCCTTCACTGCAGCATCGGCGCCCTCAATGAGAGAAGCCACGGAGAAGGACTCAATGATTCCAAGAGCCTCCAACCAGGACCCTTTGGTGGCGCCGCTCATGGCAGGGAAGACGGACTCATGGACGTTGGGAATGACGAAGGAATCAATGACCGAAAATCCCCCTTCATAGTTACCTGCATCCACGCTGGACTGAACGGCCGCCACATTCCCTCTAACAAGCACGATATACTTGCCGGAACATACCGTCCTCGCCAGGACGAGGTCCACATCGGCAGCTTTCAACATGGCGTCACAGACCTGAAAGCCTGCTGCGATGCTGCTCAGCTCTATCAGTCCTATCGAGTTTTTCGGCATTGCTCCCTCCTATGAACGGATTCCTATGTACGAATCTGTGATAGCCTCAACCGTCCCTGCTATGCTCGCGTGGATGTCGGCCCCAAGATCATCCTGCCCGACCCTGGCTATGGCGGCGCCCACTTTGACCTTGTCCCCCTTGCTCACGATCGGCACTGCCGGTTTTCCCACATGCTGGGAGAGAAGGACCCTCACAGAGTCCGGAGTGAACCGGATATCCTCAAAAGGGGCTTCGCTCTCATATTCATCCACCTTCAGACGCTTGCGGAGCATGGACAGGGGGACACGGCGCGCATCCTTCATGGGATGAACCGCCACTTCCCTTTTCTGCACGAACTTTATGCCCGCTGCGCGCATATCCGTTTTCGCCTTGTCGCAGGCCTCCTTGGGAAAAAGGTCTTCCGGACAGGCATAGAGAGTGCAAAGGCCGCAGGCGCAGCAAAGCTGGGACCATTGATTCCAGTTCTCTCCTCCGGAAAGCGTGAAGCCCAGGCTTCTCATGACCTTATGAGGCATCACTTCATAGCCGAGAAGGTAGCGGGGACAGAACTCTGTGCAATAGCTGCACTGGTCGCAGGCCGATTTCCCGATGCGACTCATGGCCTGCATGGGCAGATTCTTGCGGGTAACCAGAAAGTGATCTGCGGGAAGAAGGATGAGACCGGCAGTGGTCTTCGTGACAACCTCGTCGAGGTCGGAGGAGAACCTCCCCATCATAAGCCCACCCACAAAGAGCCCGAACTCGGCCGCCCTTGCCCCGCCCGCCAGTTGAATGAGATCCCTGAAGGTCGTCCCCACGGGAACCCAGAAGGATTTGGGCGTGTTCACCAGGCCGGTTACGGAGACGAACTTCCTTGTGACGGGAATGTTCAGGGACGCCTGATCCACGTTGTAGAGGGTCTCCACGTTATTGACCACACAGCCGACCTGGATGGGAATTCCCGCAGGTGGGATCAGCCTGCCTGTGGCCATGTAGACCAGCTCATATTCATCCCCGGAGGGATAGAAATCTCCGAGAAGAGCCGGCTCGATGGGTCCGGACTCGATGTGGGGCAGCAGCGCCTCAATGGCTGCCGCGTTTTTCTCCTTGATCCCGAACTTCCCCCGGGATGCTCCGGTAAACTCCATCATGCGGGACATCCCTGCCACGATCTCGGCGGGGAAGTGCTTGATGATCTCCACATCCTTATGGACAAGGGGCTCGCATTCGGCCCCATTGGCGAGCACATACTCCGCCTTTGAAGACGCCTTGACATGGGTCGGGAACCCCGCTCCGCCGGCGCCGACAACGCCAAGCTCCTTGAGGCCCTGCTTCAATACGGTGCTCCTCTCTCCTTTTGTGACTTTCAGCTATCAGCTTTCAGCCGGAACCCATGCAAGGGAGCCCGCTGATCGCTTGACGCTTCCGGCTGACCGCATTTGTGTCGTGAGCCACCTGGTCCACAAGTTCTGCGCAGGATGAGGACAACCCTCCCACCGCCCCCTCCCCCCTGAGGTGGGCAGGTGGGGGAAGGCCGGGTGGGGGCCGGAACAAAGCATGGGAGATCGGCGTTACAGGTAGTGGGAGCCAAAACATCGTCGCTCAGTGCGACAAGGGGGGGGAACAACCCATGTTGATTCTGATTCTGGGAGCTGTTTTCGGGCTTCTTGTTGCCTATTTCGCGGTCCAGAATACGGCGCCTGTGGCCATTATTCTGGCCGGCTATGAGTCCACAGTGCCGCTCTATTTTGTGGTCATCGGTTCTCTGCTCATCGGACTGCTTCTCTCATGGATTACCAGTCTGGCAGAGTCGTTGTCGTCATTCTTCACGATTCACGGGAAAGACTCTGCCATCAAGGAAGCCAGAAAGGAGATAGGAGAGCTGGCAATCCGAATCCATGAGCTTGAGCTGGAGAACACAAGGCTCAGGGCGGAAGCGGCGAGGCTGCCTGTTGGAGAGGAGTCGCCCGAGAAGGTTGAGACGAGGAGTCGAAAAATCACCACAGGGTAGCAGTCGAGTTTGCATCTTAAGCAAGTGCCTCGGCCTCAGAATCCAGGCGGGGAACAATCAGGGCACTTCCACTTCCATGGTTTGCTTGTTCTGCTGGGCTTGCTTCAGGTACTGGCCCATGTCGGTGGGAGAATAGGAGATCCATGTCAGCCAATAGGTCACCTTGTACTTGTGCATCTTTCCCTCGATTCCTGATTTGGATTTGTTCAGGGGCTCACTCTTATGGATTTTTTCGTCCCCGGCGTCAAGTATGCCCAAATCAACTTTGTGATCGCCGTCAGGGATGCCTTCATATATGTAAGCGAGCGAAGCTTTCACCTTGGCCGCCTCGCTCTGGTTTCTTACAACAAAGACCAGCCGGTTCTCAGAGTCCAATGTGGGAGTCTTGAGACTCACCTTGGGAACCTCGGGAGGCGGCGCGTTTCCACCGACTTCCACAAGCTTCTCGAAGCCGAAGGGAAACATGGTTTTTCCGTAACCGGCGCCCCAGGACCAGGAAAGAGTGCAGTCCACCAGGTATGCCCCCGGGGAGAGGGCCGCGGTCGTGAAGCTTTTCTCCTGTTTCGGCGCAAGAAAACCCAGGTCTGTCGCCTTCTCAAAGACCACCTTGGAGTTCTTGTCCCTTACGGCGACACTGAACTTGCATTGCTCTGCCGCCATGTCCTGATTTGGATTTGCCACCGTAAAGACCAGCTCGTTCTTACTGTTCACCGTCAAACCCTGACTTTCGGGCTTGAAAACAAGCTTGGGCATGTCGCCTTTTGACAGCTTGCTCCACGAGATAAGGGTAGTCTTCTGATTGTTGGAGGAATCGGCGTCTGAGAAACCGGGGGTAACGACCAGTGTGAAATGAGGCTTACTCGTAGTCTGAGTCGTACTTCCCAGCTCATAGGAGAAAGATTTCTCCTCGCCCTGCTTGAGGGGCGACAGGGGAATGCTCTTCTTCCAGCCTGAGAAGGGACCTGTGGTCATCTCAATGGTAACATTGGCCCCTGTAAAGGGGGTCTCCACCTGTCCCGTATTGCGTATGGCGAACTCCAGAAACCCCTTCTTGATTCCCTCTTCCCCTGCGTCAATCAGGAGGCTGGGCGAAACCAGGGCAATATCGAGCTTCAACTTACTGCCCTTATAGGAAGGCATCGTCGCAAAGGAAAGGGTCTTCTCCATTTCATTGTTGGCGAGATTCGTATCGGTTATGAAAACCCTGAACTTCACTGGATGAGTTCCTGATGCTTCGTCCAGCTTCACGACCCAGGTGCTGGTCTTTCCCGGTTCCAGACCCTTAGGGACTTTGAAGGCAGGAACCTGTTTGCTGCCCCACATGGCCTCCGAAATGCAGAAAACATCAGCACTTGTCTTGGTAGGCGTATCCCCCACGTTTGTAACCTGCACTTCCACAGCATTACCGTAGACCAGTTGCTGCGGCATGGCCACCCCTGTTATGGCAAGGTCTGCTCCCAGCTTTACTGTGGCATCATTCAGGGTTGCTTCGAAGTTCAAGACCGCGGCATTGTTGTCTTTGGTCTTCTCCTGGACCTTGCCCTCCGGGTCCATCTGGAGGTTAGCGGAGTGCTTCCCCGAAGCATATTTGAGCCCGGAAAAGGTGATGGTTCTGGTTTCATTGGGGGCAAGGCTTGAAACAGTCTCCTTCAGTGTCTGCAATTGCTTGTCTTTCAGCATCAGTTGAACCTGAAACGGCCCCGAGGCGACAGTTCCCTCGTTCTTGACAAGTGCCTCCACCACGCCTGGGGAAATCAATTTCACCGAAAGGGGCGCAAGATCGGCCAGAGGCGCCGTGAAATCCAGGGAAGCCCAATTGTCGCGCTCATCGGACTCGGGGATCTTGTTCTTGGGATCAATCTCCGCCATGTACTTGCCGCCCTTCAAGTCAGGGAGTTTCCCGACGACATCCGTGAAGCTTCCCGCGGAGGGGCCCGGGACAGAGGCAAGGGCCACTTCCTGTCCGTCTCTGGAGAAGCGCACCTCGATTGTGCTCGGGCACGGGGCTTTCCCGCTGTTGCGAACACGAAGACTGATCTCTTTTTTGCCCGGATTGACAACCAACCTGCCGTCAGGCGCCAAATTGGGTTTTGGGGCCTCCGCTGGAGGCCTGGTGTACACGCCGTCTGGGAAGGTCACGTATGCCACGCCTGCCGCCTGAGTGCGTCCCTGGTTCCTTACAGTGAGATCCCAGTAGTTGGAGCGCCCAATGTGCTCCGGCGTGACATCAGCCACAAGCTCCAAGGGGCTCCGGCCAGAACGCTGGACGCCGCGACTCGCCGGAGGTGTAAGGGTCACTTCCACCTGGGAATCTCCTGTCCACTGTGCTCGCACAAGGACCCGCCCGATGTTTTGAATCATTACCTTGAAGCTTGTTTGGCTCATGCCTGAAAGACTGAAGCGATAGGTTTCCGTGCGGGCCTCAGCCCGGCCGAGGGCCAGAAAACAACACATCAACAAACCGAAAAAGATCTTCGCAAACCGCATGTGGGCCTCCTATGTTCTGTCGTCCTGATAAGCCAGAGTCACCGACTCGTTCCGCACAATTCGTGGAGCCGGGATTGGATGGCATACATCTCCCTGGATGCTTCCTCAGGGTGAATGATGTGAAGATCGTCTTCCATCCCCTCTTTGCGAAGGAGAAAAAGGCTGTATTTTTCTGTGGTGCAATCAGGAATCTTGATGAATCCGGCTAAAAGGGATTCCCTTTCCTTGCGATAGGCATCAATGCGCTTCTTGTCGTCTTCTGTTTTCCCGATGAAGACAAGCTCCCCTTTTCTGCTAAGGTGCTCGTCCAGAAAACCCACTATGCCGTACTTTCGGGGGAGGGCTCCCGCGGCTTTCAGGAGGGACTCATTCGATTCCCGTGCTTCTTTTATCTTTTCAGTTGTCCACTTTTTCTCAATGCGGAATACGAACCGGCAGATGCTTTTTTGTCCGTTTTTTCGAATCCTCTCAGCCCTGGCTTCCGCGGATTCCCTGGAAACAGGGGCATTGATCCGATTTTCGAAGAGAGCCCATATTTCGGCTTTTCGTCGAATGGTGATCTCATCATCCTGCACGAACATTTCCCATCCGGAGGGGAGGGATGCTTCCAGCTTCGCCAAAGTGGAATCCTTCAAATCAGGCCCTCCTGAGGCTGCAAGAGCCACCGAAAGCGACAATGCCGTGAGGCAGGTGAGGGA
>JACPDT010000073.1 GCA_016183865.1 Armatimonadota bacterium
AAGACCCCTTTCTCGACCCCCACCCTTTCCGCAGTGGATAGTTCCAGGATCGCCGATGTGAAGCTGGCTGCCGAAGCATTGGCCAGAGACCTACTGGAGCCGAAAATCTCGGGTTATTACGTTCGCCGGGCCATGAAGGACGCGAAATATTATGCCACTGCAAGCGATCTCCCCATGGGTGACCAGGCGGACCTGGTGGATCTGGGTATGAAGATTTCCGCACATCCGAAGGTGACCAATGAGAAGATCAAGGGGGATACCGAGAATCTCCGCAAGGCGGTGGAGAATGCCGTCATAGCAGAGCAGCATTCTGCAGAGGAGGAAGGTTCTCACGGTCTCTCGATCTACGCATCCTACCTTCAGAAAGCCTATGATCCATTGAAGTCCAAGAACCCGATTACGGGTCTTGTAGAGGATACGCAGAGGTTTTCTTATCGCAAGCTGGCCTTTGCGCAGAACTCGCCATGGGAAGAGTTTCTGCGGAACAAATTCAAAATTGTGAGTTAAGTGGGTCTAGACCCACTAAGAAAGGAGCACAAAAAATGTTTACACAGCAAGTGACACTGAACGGAACCGGCTGGAAAGGCCCCTGGCTTCCATCCCTCCAGGTGAACCAACAAAAAGGGGGCTCGGGCGAAATTTTCCAAAAGACCTCCCAGGGAAAGGAACCCTCGCTTGACGCCAAATTGCTTCAAGATCTGGAGAAATCGGAGAGCCGGTCAGGGGATGCCGCTATTTTCCTTCTTCTGATGGGACTTGGCTTCATGGCGGGCGGCGCAGTCATTGGAGGCCTTGCCGCACGGGCCGTTGCAGGCGCCATGGGCGCAACCCCCGGCACAATCAGCTTCGCCGGATGGGGCGGCGGCGTCATAGGCGCCGTGGCCGGAGGCAAGGTGTTCAGGGACATGTAGACTGAACAAGGAGCAGCTTGTTTCGCAGATTTAAAAGAAATTTAACAATTCAGGGGCGATTGGCAATTGCTACTTGCACGGGATCAGGTATATAATCGGTAAGCATCGTCAAAATAAGGAGGTCAGCATCATGCCAGCAATTTTACCAGGTGAACACTCAGCAGAAGTCCTTTCACGCTACCGCCAGGATCTGGAGCGCCTGCCCGGTGTCAGGGAAGTGCGGGATGGATCGCCCGAGAACGAAGAGATCAGGGTCACAGTGGACACGTATAATTCGGTGAGACACTACAATCAGCTTCTGGAGGATGAGTTGGAAGGCATTCCGGTCCGCATCTCCGCTTACATGTGGTGCGGCAAGCCCTCTCCCCAGAATGAGTATCCCACAGCCCAGGAAGTGCTCCAGGAATTTGGACAGGATTTACAGGCTCTTCCGGGGGTTCTCAGTGTAGGCGTTCAGAGGGAGAATCTCGGTCCCATGCTTCCGGCTTTCCGCGAGGTACTTTCCATTCACACCAGCCGTCCGGAGGATGCTTCGCACCTGGACAGTCTCCTGGAGGATGAAATCAGGGGAGTGCCTGTGCGCATTCACTCCGCGCCTCCGCCGCTGGGCTGGTAGCTTCGCCTTTCGGCACATCGGAACGAACAGTTGGGGCCAGGTCTCCTGGCCCCAACTGTATTCACGACTGTGTTCCCGATGACGGCACAAGTATTCTTGCCCGGCGCCTACGAAGGAATCGAGTTCTTTTTGTCATATTTTACTGTAGTCACAAAACAAACCGGAAGGAGTGCCATCATGAAAAAAGGATTCCTCATCCTCGCTGTCATCTCAATGATTCTGCCTCTGATTTTTGGTTGCCAGAGGCAACAAGGGCAACAGACTGCGGCTCCGACGCCCTCCGTTGCCCCATCAGCACCGGTTCTCACAGCGGTGTTCGGCTCCACCGCAGCCAAGAAGTCACCTGTCAAGGCTCTGGCGAAGAAGAACGGTGACAGCGAGCTTACCATATACCTCTATTCCTTTGACCCGAAAGACAACCAATGGCCTGACGCCGCAGCATATGCCGCGGACGACTTCTTCCTGGATGTAACCATAAAAGCCGAAAAAGGCAAAAAGATAGAGCCCGGCGAGTACAAAAACGAACAGATCTCTCCGACTCTGCATACCAAGGCGTCGAATTATGGCTTTCTCAAACAGCGCGGTTCGATACTCATAACCTCAGTGGAAGGTGGCAAACTCAAGGGTGAACTCAACCTTGACGACGGCTACACCAAGATAATGGGTCCCATCGAAATAGATCTGATCTAGATGAAGCAGAGCGCAGGTGTGGTGACGGCATTCCCTATTTCCTTCCGGAATCGGGCCTCACGATAACCGTTAATCCGGCGATAATCGCGAAAAATGTTCCCAAACCGAGGTAGAAGAGATCCGGCTGTGGTCGGAGAAAGTCGGGCTTCTGAATGCCGGCGCTCCTCCCTGCGGTCTTGCCCAGGGAATCCTCAGAAGAGGAGGGTGACACGGAGACAGATACCCTGTCCCCGCGACCCATGTCCAGAGGCATCCTGTCCTGAAGACTCTTCTCCACCTTTTCCACATCTTTCGGGGTTCCGTTCCTCAGCAAAACGGAAACAGCGGTCCGCTTCTCGGACGCCTCATCTCGCGAGGATGCCTTCTTTCGTTTGGCGCCAGACTCAGGTGAAGGGGGAGATACCGCCACTTTAACGTCTGCTCCCTCGTGGCCCATCTCGGATTCGACGATTCCCCTGGCCCTTGTTTCAAGTATTTCTTCTCCGGAAGTGGAGGGAGCTCCCTGGGGAGAAGAGGAAGGAACATTCTCTTCGGGTTTCGTTTCACGGACAAACGTCCCATGCTCAGAACCTGATTCCAACCGGGTCGCCTCAGGCGATGTCTCTGGATGATGATACAGATTACCCGCGATCGGATAGAAACTCAGCGCAAAAAAGAGCAAGGCCATGGAGAAAGAGGTAACAAAGGCAAACCTCGGCTTGGCGTAGAGCCATCCGAAGATCCGTCCCAACCAACGGGAAGGGTGGCGGGCATCCTGGTCGCCGAATGCTTTGCTTCCGGCCATATCGGGAGATTCCGGGCGGACTTCCCTTGTGCAGGATTGAACCAGGGTAATTTCTGAAGAGCATTGCACGCAACCGGAAATGTGGGCTCGAGTCTCTTCCGCATGTTCCTCCCCTCCGGCAATGCTTACGAGCACATCAGGGGATGGGCAACGGTCTCTTGCAGAAGCTGCATTGAGGAGGCCGGTAATCTCTTTGAGTGCGATGAGATCCTCCTGACAGTCGCTGCAAGCCCTCAAATGGTCGCTCACCCTTGATGATTCCAGGGAGCTGCAACTGCCTTCAACATAACGGATCAGGAGATTCTCTATTTCTGTGTTTCTGCATGCCATTTTCTCTTCTTCCCTTCACCCTCTCAGTCGCATTTCCCGCGAATTCCTTCCATCTCAACCCTTGGCGCCGAAAGCCTGGCAGCCCTGTGTTACCTGTGACTGCCGCTCACCTGTTTCGTACAGATCCTTCAACTTCGTGAGGCAGCGCTTCAGCCGCGAACAGACAGTGCCCAGATTTAAGCCCGATGGAGTTCCGCGGCTTCCTCCCGGCGCAATACCACTTCTTCAGGAGGGGGATCGAGGGCCGGCGGGATGTGAAAAGCCTTTCCCTCCTCATCCGGCTCATCCAGTGAAACTTTGGTGACTTCCTTTCCCCGCTTCTGGGCAAAAGCACGGCGAAGGGCTGAGACGCAGTTGTTTTGGGTGACTCTGGAAACGAATGTGGCCAAAGTAGACTGGCCCCGAAACTGGCTGATTCCCTTGATCAGGTCGGTAAAGACTTCCTGAACGATCTCTTCCACTTCGGAAGGGGAGAAACCCCATTTCCGCCAGGACACCATCCGTCGCACATAGCCGGCATAACGCTTGTGAAGCTCCTCCCAGGCTCTCTCCTCTCCCCTGGCACACTCTTCCAGAAGCTCTTCTTCGGAGAACATGGCTACTTTTCTTACCTCGTCTTTGAGAGAGAAATGAATTTTGTGAACTCTTTCTGCCAATAAAGCTCGATATTTCCTATGGGGCCGTTTCGTTGCTTGGCCACAATAATCTCTGCGATGTTTTTCTTATCGGTCTTGTCCGGATTATAATAATCGTCACGATAAATGAAAGCCACCACATCCGCCTCCTGCTCTATGGCGCCCGATTCGCGCAAATCGGACAAAATCGGTCTCTTGTCGGTCCGTTTCTCCACTTCTCTGGACAATTGAGAAAGGGCCACAACAGGAACTTCCAGCTCTTTTGCAAGGGCCTTGAGACCCCGGGAGATCTCCGAAATCTCCTGAGTGCGATTTTCGGTGCGTGAAGAGCCCCGCAGGAGTTGCAGATAATCCACAACGATCATTTTGAGGCCCTTCTCTGCTTTCAGTCTTCGGGCTTTTGAACGCACTTCGATCACCGTCAGGGCGGCGGAGTCGTCTATGAAAATCGGGGCTTCAGAAAGAACACCCAGGGCATAACTGAGTTTGCTCCATTCCACCTCCGCGAGGCGGCCTGACCGCAGACGCTGGGCGTCTATCCCTGCTTCGGAGCAGAGCATCCTCTGGGCCAACTGGTCTCTGGACATTTCCAGACTGAAAATGGCGATAGGGAGATTTTCCTTTACAGCAGCGTGCTGCGCAATGTTGAGGCAAAAGCTGGTCTTTCCCATGGACGGTCTGGCGGCAACCACTATGAGGTCACTGGGCTGCATTCCCGCAGTGATGTGATCCAGATCCTCAAAACCTGTAGGTATGCCTGTGATTCCGGACTTTCTTTTGTAAAGCTCCTCCACCTTTTGGAAGGCCTCTATCAGGACCTGCCTCACAGGAACAAAAAACTGACTGAATTTTCGCTGAGCTACTGCAAAAATGGATGCCTCTGAGCGATCCAGAAGCACATCCACTTTTTCGGTCCATTCATAGGAATCCTGAGTGATCTGTGTTCCGGCTCGAATCAGCTTCCTGAGGACCGATTTCTCTTCCACGATCCGTGCATAATGGCGCACATTGGCGGCATTCGGGACCAGGTTTATCAGGTACATGAGAGCATCCACGCCGCCCACCACCTCAAGCTTCCCTTTTCGGGTCAGCTCCTCCGCCACGGTCACCACGTCTATGGGTTCCGCCCGCTCAAAGAGGCGAAGCATCGTGTCATACAGGATTCTGTGGGCTTCACGGTAGAAATCTTCCGATTGCAGAACTTCTGCCACCTGGGCTACGGCGTCCTTATCAATCAGGAGTGAGCCCAGAACCGATTGCTCTGCTTCCAGATTCTGGGGTGGAAGCTTCTGGGCCGCCAGACCTGGGAGGATCTCGATTCCAGTGGTCATGGCGCCCTCAGCCCTGGACCACTTCAAGGGCCACGGTTGCGACTACCTCCGGATGTATTTTCACCTGCACCACATAGGTGCCGAGGCGTTTGATGGGCTCGGAAAGCTCAATTTTCCTCTTATCCACCGCAGTTTTGGCCTCCTGGGTGATGAGCCTGGCAATATCGGTGTTGGTGACCGCTCCGAAGAGTTTTCCCTCTTCTCCCGATTTCGCCTTAAGAACCAGCTTTGTCTGGGCCAGCTCGCCTGCGAGTTTCTCCGCGATCTCCTTCACCCTTGCCCTTTTCCGTTCTTCCGTCGCCTTGAGGACGGTGAGGTTTTTCAGATTCCCTTTGTCGGCAACGACGGCGAGCCTTCTCGGAAGAAGGTAATTTCGGGCATACCCCTCCTTCACCTCAACGACATCTCCGTCTTTCCCCAGTTTGACTACCTCTTCAAGGAGGATCACTTTCATAAATCAGTCTCCTTTGGATATCCGCCAGCCGATTGCTTTATATGGTATACGGAAGAAGCGCAATTGTCCGGGCTCTCTTTATAGCCACGGTCAAGGTGCGTTGATGCTTGGCGCAGTTCCCGGAGATGCGCCTGGGCAGGATCTTGCCTCGCTCTGTTGTGTAGCGTTTCAGTTTTCCCACATCTTTGTAGTCAATCCCTTTTACCTTGTCCACACAGAAGGAGCATACTTTTCGTCTGGGCTTGCGCCCCCTGCTCTCACGTTTCGCCATGTACTACCTCCCTAAAATGGAACTTCGTCCAATAGTTCTTCGGTGTTTTCTTCGAAGCTCTCCTTCGGCTGCGGGCTGTCCCCCTGAGGCTTCCGTTCCAGCATTTGCATATTGGAAGCAACGACTTCCGCAGCTTTTCGTTTCTGACCGTCCTGGGTTTCATAGCTTCGAATCTGAAGGCGACCTTCTATGCAAACCAGTCTCCCCTTTGTCAGGAAATTGTTGCATGTTTCGGCGAGCTTGGTCCATGCCACGATATCAATAAAATCGGTTTCCCGCTCGCCCTGGGCCTTCTTGTAGCCACGGTCAACGGCCAGGGTGAACGTGCAAACGGGATTTCCGTTGGGCGTGAATCGGAACTCCGGATCCCGGGTCAATCGCCCGATCAAAATCACGCGGTTCAGCATAAAGGCGCCCCCTTCGCGATCGTGCTAATTCTGGCGCACGATCATACATTTTAGTATCTTATCCGTAATCCTCATCCATCTTTCAAGCTCTGACGCGGACTCGGTGGAAGTCTTGAGATTAAAGAGAACGTAGATCCCCTCTTTCTGGTTCTTGAGCTCGTAAGCCAGGCGTTTCTTCCCCCAGCGGTCTTCGCTTACCACTTCTCCACCCAGGGCGACCACTTGTTTGGAACATTTCTCCACTACTGCATTCAGATCTTCTTCACCCAGGTCAGGGTCCAGGATGGCTACCATTTCATAATTGCGCATTTGATCACCTCCTCCATGCATTCATGGGTGGAAGGCCCATGTTCTCCGACCGGGCAGGAAAGTCCTTCACGGAAGGGGTCTGGGGCCAGGGAGGATTAAGTAGAGAGAAGGAAAAAGAACGAGCCCGTATAAAAACTCAAGGGTTTATTTTCGGGGGGTTGTTTGTCGTTGCCCGTTCCAAAAAAGTTTCCAGCCGAAGAATTGCGGGAAATCCTTCCTTTTTCAGAGGATGCCTCTGTAAGGCTTCTTGCATCATCAGACCAGGGGGAGGTCCCTGCGTGGCTTTCCCGTACCTTCGCCGGAAGGCCGCCGGACGCCGTGGCCTGGCCCGAGGATGGATCAGCCTCTCAGCGGCTCCTGGATCTGTGCGCAAGAAAAGAGATCTCAGTCGTCCCAAGGGGGGCGGGGTCTTTCGCCCTGGGGGGCGCCCTTCCGGCCAGGGGCGGAATCGTCTGCGATCTTTCAAGAATGCGCAAAATCCTGGAGGTGAATTCGGGGGCCTCCACGGTTACTGTGGAAGCGGGAGTCCGCTGGTTCGATCTCTCCGAGACTCTGAAATCTTACGGATTGAGTGTCCTGAGTCATCCGACGAGCATCTTTTCCACAGTGGGGGGATGGGTCGCAACGGGCGGATGCGGAGTCGGAACCATACAGAATGGACCCTTATCAAATCAGGTAGCTTCTCTTCAGGTGATTTATCCCACCGGAGAGACGAAAGTGTTGGGGCGTGATGATCCTGAATTCCCCCTCCTCTTCGGGTCGGAGGGGCAGCTCGGGCTCATAAGCGGGATCACTTTGAAGGTGCGAAAATGCACTGGAGAGTTTCCCTATGCCTGCACCTTTGAGGACGAGGAAGAGGCCCTTGCCTGGCTCTCCGGGCTTTGCAGAAGCGGTCCGATCCCTTTCTATGCGGCAGTTTACTCAAAGGAAAAAGTGCACAAAAAGAATGCTTTTCTGGGTCAGCCATTTCTTCCGGAGAAATGCACCGCCCTTCTTGTGTTTGATGAATTGTCCCACAGGGATTCCGTCAAGTCGCTGCCAGGGGCTCTGCCGATATCGAGGGCCACCTATCTCTGGGGCCAGAGCTTCCTTCCCCTCCGGGGGAAAAAGTTGGGCCTTCTCGGCGCGGAGATGGTGCTCCCGGTTTCCGCGATCCCCGGATACATGGAAGCAGGCCGAAAACTGGCCGCTCTTGCAGGTGCTTCCATTTCCACCGAAATTCAGCTCACAGAGCCTGACCGGGCCATTGTTATCACCTCATTTCCCTATGACAACCGAACAGAGGAAAGGCGGTGGGTTGCATCCATTTTTTCCATGGCACTTACGGCAGAGGCCCTTCGCCGAAAAGGTGTCCCCTATGGACTGGGAGTCTGGCTCTCGGGCCTTGCGTCCCTGAAATTTCCACCACCCGGTCTCGCGAAACTCAAAGACTTGAAAGCAAGGGTGGACCCGAAGGGGATCCTGAACCCTGGAAAGTTCCTGGCTCCCCCTTCCGGAATGGTCTGGCTTTCGCGACTCGGCCGGACGGGTTCGAAATTGGTTCTCGGCCTTCTGGGAGATCTGTCTGTGCCGGAAGAAACCCAATCGCCAGGGACGTGGGAGACGGCCCTTTCCTCTTGTTCGAAGTGCGGAAACTGCATCCCCAGGTGCCCTGCCTATCTTGCCGTAGGTGATGAAAGAGTGACGGCAAGGGGAAAACTGCTCCTCGCGACGGCCCTTCGGGACGGAAGCCTGGCGCCTCCCGAAGCCCAAACATTGTTTCTCTGTATGCACTGCAAGCTCTGCACAGAAGTGTGCCAATCAGATATCCCACTGGAGACGGTCTTCTTTGAGCTGGAAGAAAAAGTGGCCTCTCTTTACGGGCGGCCTGAGGAGCGAATCAACGAGTTCCTGAAAAGGGTCAAAGACCTTCATTTGATGGAAAATCTCCCGATTTCCAAGGAGGCCTCATGACGAGCCTCCGCTATCATATCTCGACCCGTCCCTCCCCTGAGGCGGTACACCTCCCCGGGAAATTCCAGATTCTCCGGGCTGACTCATGCGTGAACTGCTCCCTATGTGTGACCGCATGCCCATACGGCGTCCACGAAAAGCGGGAAGACGAGCCGAGGATCATGGCCCTCCCCCGTGGAGATCTCTGCAGGGATTGTTTTGCTTGTATTTTCACTTGTCCCGTCCAGGCTCTTTCCATGGCGCCGAATCCGGTTTACCGATCCCTTGGGAATGAATTTTTTTCCCCGGACGAGGTCATCAAGATCGCACAGCAAGCGGAAACAGGCAGGATCCCGGTCTCGGGCGCCGGATATCGCGGGCCCTTTGTGGGCGAGGGTTTTGATGCAATGTGGACCGACATGTCCGAGATCGTCCGTCCCACAAGGGATGGAATCCATGGACGGGAGACCATTGCCACAACGGTGTGGCTTGGAAGAAAGCCTCTCTACCTTGAAAGAAACGGATCAGGAGAGGACCTTCAGTTCCTTGAATTGCAGGTTCCCTGGATGTTCGAGATTCCCGAAGCCCTGGAAGCCGAAAAAAATGCGGTTCGCGCCATCCTGGAGGCATCCAGGAAAGTCGGCGCCTATTGTCTGGCTTCCCCTAAGACCGCGAGGCTTTATCCCGAGCTGACAGGTCGTGTGCTGGCGCGCATCGGCGGTGAAGAGGACTGGAAGACCGTTCCCGACTCATGTCCTGGCGCCGAGTTCGATGGTACCCTTGTTTCCCGGGAGTTCGTGGAAGAAATCAAGAGAAGTCACCCCGATCGGTTTATCCAGGTTTCCCTGCCTTTGGAAGAGACAAGTGTCCGCGAATGGGTCCGGACCGGTCTGGATTGCCTCCACCTGCGGGCCGGGGGACGAATCTCTCCATCCGCGATCCGGGCTATTCACAAGGATCTGGTGGCCGCGGCCCTGAGAGACGGCCTTTCCCTCCTTGTTTCATGCGCCATCTCTCAGGCGGAGCAGATCCCCAAGACCCTCCTTTGCGGGGCGGATGCCGTTGTTCTGGACCTCGCCATATTTTTTGCCCTGGGGTACAAAGCAACGGAGCAGGGCGTGGAGGCCCGGCCCTTCGAGGTCACCTGGGGCATACAGAGGATTCTCAACCTGACAGGGGCGTGGAGAGACCAGTTGCTGGAGATCATGGGGGCCATGGGCATCAGGGAAGCGAGAAGGCTGCGCGGAGAATCGGGAAGGGCCATGTTCTTCGAGGACCTGGAGCGCGATTTCAGGAAAGCCCTGGAGGACCCGCCGGCGCTCATTGCGATTCCGGAAGAGCCGGAGGAACCCTTTGTTACACCGCCGATCATTCCTGCTCCCGACCGTTACCCGAACAGTGTGGGAAAATTCCTGGTCCTCCGGAGCCACGCATGTATCAGTTGCAATCTCTGTGTTTCTCTCTGCCCTTATGGAGTTCACGAGCATCCGCCCGGATTCCGAAACACCCTTCCTCCCCGCTCGGAGCGCTGCATTGGTTCTGTCTGCGAGGAAAACGACTTCTATTGCATTGACAAGTGTCCCGAGGAAGCCTTGACGATGGTGGAATCTCCCATCCCGGACACCCTCGGAGATCCGAGATGGCCGGGTGAGCTTCTGGTCTCCACGTGGAAACAGGCCGAGACAGGCGCACCGCCCGGGACAGGCATGGAATACAAGACAGGAAAAAGCGGCGGAGGCTTTGATCGCCTCAGCTTTCGCTTTCCGAAGGAAAGTCCCTCCCTTCGGCCCGCTGATGTGAAGACAACGATTTCACTGAACCGCCGAAATTTCGGCGCCAGGATCCGGATTCCGATTCCCTTCTACGGAGGGGGCATGTCCTTCGGCTCTGTCGGCGCCTCCACCATGGTGTCCAGGGCAAGAGCCGCAAAGGCATGGAACACCTTCGTCTCAACCGGGGAAGGGGGATATCCGGAGGTCCTTTACCCCTATGATGATCATGTCATTACACAGGTGGCCACAGGGTTGTTCGGAGTGAAGGAAGAGACTCTTCAGCGAGTTCGAATCGTGGAGTTCAAATATGCTCAGGGCGCCAAGCCAGGCCTCGGAGGACATCTCCTGGCCGACAAGAACACGGCGGTCGTGGCCCAGATGAGGGAAGCTCCTGTCCATACATCTCTCTTTTCTCCCTTTCCTTTTCACAGCGTCTATTCGGTGGAAGATCACAAGAAGCACATTGACTGGATCCTTGCCACAGATCCTGAGGTCCTGGTTTCGGTAAAAGTATCCACACCTACCGATGTGGACATGGTGGCAGTGGGAAGCTACTACGCCGGGGCCCATATCATTCATCTGGACGGAGGCTATGGCGGCACAGGGGCAGCCCCTGACATCGCGAAAAAGAACATCGCCATGCCGATCGAATTCGCGATTCCAAAGGTTCACAGGTTCCTTGTGGACGAAGGGATTCGATCCGAAGTCGTCCTCATGGCCTCAGGCGGAATCCGCACGGCCTGGGATATCGCAAAAGCCATTGCCCTGGGTGCGGATGGCGTGATACTCGGGACGGCGGAGCTTGTGGCCATTTCCTGCACCCGGTGCGGAAACTGCGAATCAGGCCGAGGTTGCCCCCTGGGGATCGCCACAACCGATCCGGAATTATCGTTGCTCATTGACCCCGATTGGGGCGCTCAGAGAATCATCAACCTCTTTTCGGCATTTCGCGCGGAGCTTCAGCGGATCCTCAGCCGCCTGGGACTCACGAGGGTCGAGGAATTGGTCGGAAGGACGGACTTGCTTCATTATGAGTGAAGTTGCTCGAATCCTGGAATCCAGAAAGGCTTCCGGCGACCCCGGAGAGATCCCCGAAAGAACCGAAGCGGGCGAAGGGGGATGCGGGGTTGTGGGACTGGCTTGCTCCGAGCCTGTCAAAGGGAAACACATCATCCGCCCTTCCCTTCAGATGCACAATCGGGGAAACGGTAAGGGGGGAGGGATTGCGGCCTGCGGCCTCGTACCCGAGCAATTGGGAGTTTCCGCCCGAATCCTTGAAGAAGATTATTTGATCCAGATCGCCTATCTCGATCCCTCGTCAAGAGTAGATGTAGAAAAGGAGTATATCGGTCCGAACCTGGACATCCATCATTCCGTGCCGGTTCCCTGTCTTTCCGACCCCGGTGAGGCAGGATTGACCGTTGCCCCTCCCCTGGTTGTGCGCTACTTCGCCCGGGCCAAAGGAAAGAAGCTCAAAGAGTTCGCTGAGACCGCCGGCCTTCAGGATCTCCCCCCCGAACGGCTGGAAGATGAGTTTATTTACCGGAGCTCCTACAAGCTGAATCGAGCCTGTTACGCCTCCCTGGGCGAAAAACGGGCCTTTGTTCTCTGCCATGGAAAGAATCTTCTGGTCTTCAAGGTTGTGGGCTATGCGGAAGAGGCGGCCCGCTACTATCTTCTGGACGACATGTGCGCCCATATCTGGATCGCCCATCAGCGGTACCCCACGAAAGGAAGGGTCTGGCATCCCGCGGGAGCTCATCCTTTCATCGGTCTTCACGAGGCACTTGTTCACAACGGGGATTTCGCCAACTATCACGCCATTTGCGAGTACCTGGCGCAAAGGGGAATCTACCCCCTCTTCCTTACGGATACGGAAGTCTCCGCACTTCTCTTTGACCTCCTGGCAAGGACATACTCCTATCCGACGGAAGAGGTCATCGAAGCCCTGGCCCCAACGACAGAGCGGGATTTCGAGCTCCTTCCGGAGGAGCGCAGGGAGCGGTACCGGCGGATTCAGGCCGTCCACATGCATGGCTCTCCCGATGGACCCTGGTTTTTCATCATCGCCCGGAACGATCCCTTTGAGCGCAAGATGCAGCTCATCGGAATCACCGACACATCCATGCTCCGTCCCCAGGTCTTCGCTCTGCAGCAAGGCCTCGTGAGCATCGGACTCATCGCATCCGAGAAACAGGCCATTGATGCGGCCCTGGAGAGCCTTGCCGCGGAGGACTCGAGGTTTCTCAGGGTGGCGGACCGTTACTGGAACGCCAGGGGAGGGAGCTACACCGATGGAGGCGCTTTTCTTTTCACACTGGCCCGATCCCCTCACCCGGAACTGGTCTGCACCGACAAGTTCGGAAACCATGTCCCCATTCCCGAGGGAGAGGTCTGTCACAACCCGGGGCCGCTTGTCAGGGCTCCGAAGCTGGAGTTGATCGCCGAAAGGGCGCCGCTGGACGCTTTTCTCGAAATCGCTGGAAATCTCGTCTCATGGGATTTTGGGGAATTCAAGGGCTTTCTTCAAGAGCTTCTTCAGTGGTCCAAGGACCAGCCGCCCAATCTCGGCGCCGCCCTGGGGCTCCTCACCCTGTTTTTAGACCGCCGGTACCCCACCGGAAACAAGAGACGAAGTGTGCTTCTGTCCCTGATTCTGTCAAGTCTGGAAGAGCTGCTCGATGCCGTGCCTGGAGATGGAGATCTCTATTCCAGAGTCGCGGCCAGGGAGCTCAGTGCCCTTCGGTCCCCCACTTCTTCCGAATCCACCCTCATCGTGGATGCTCTGGATTCTCCCCCGGAGGGAAGCGATGGACTCAACCATTTCCTGGTTTCCGCCTATCGCGCAGGATGGCGGAAAATCGTCTGCTACCGTATGCGGGGCCAGCGGTTCGTCGGCTGCGGTCTCGGACCTGGTTCAGAAGGGCTCCGCTTGGATGTCTACGGCTCTTCGGGCGACTATTTGGCATCGGGCCTGGATGGAGCGGAAATTCATGCTCACGGCTCGGCCCAGGATCAGATTGGTCAGATCATGCGCTCCGGAACTCTGGTGGTCCACGGCGATGTGGGACAGACCTTCTTCTACGGCGCGAAAGGCGGCTCCGCCTACATCCTGGGAAATGGGGCAGGGCGCCCCATGATCAATGCAGTCGGCAGGCCCAGAGTCGTCATCAACGGGACCTGTTTGGATTATCTGGCAGAATCCTTCATGGCCGGAAACCCGCTGGAAGGTGGAGGTTTTGTTGTCCTGAACGGCATCGTCCTTGACGAAAATGGGGCAATTCAGCCGCTCCCCACGCCCTATCCCGGAGGAAACCTGTTTTCACTGGCCTCAGGCGGCGCTATTTACGCGCGGGATCCCCATGGCGCCCTGGAAGAAAGCCAGCTCAATGGAGGCCAGTTCGCCACCCTCACAAAAAAGGACTGGGAGCTTATCTTCCCTTATCTCCAGGAGAACGAGCGACTCTTCGGTATCCCTGTTGATAAGCTTCTCACGGAAAGAGGCAAGGTTCTCCACCCCAGGGAAATCTATCGAAAGATCGAAGCGGTCCCCCTCGCGGTGCTCGGTGTGACTACACAGGGGGAATAATCCTTTCTTGTTCCCTTTTCTGCGCTTCTTCCAGGTATCTCAGGTCTTCCAGATCTTTAGGGGTTGGAGGTCTCATTTTCTTGAGGGCTATGAGATCAGACAGGCACGGGACATAAACATAGAAACTTCCGTCAGGGTCAGTGAATTTCTTGGCCCTTGCCAGGCACTCATCAAAAGCCAGCGACGTTCCTTCCAGGTTGCGGATATTCCTTGCCGAAAGGAGATCTACGACGCTCCAGTCGGCGAAAAGTCTCAAGAGGGGCTTGTCCCACTCACTTTCGGGCGGCCCTTCATATCCCAGTTCCCGAAGTAAAGATGTGGCCTCTTTTCTGTGATCCGGATCTATCCAAAAATCGTGGTCCTTTGTCGGGAGAATGGATCCGTATTGTACGACAGCTTCCCCACCGATGAGCAAATAAGGGATCTTGCGGAGATTGAAAGCCTGAATAATCCTGATAAGATGGGGAGCCTCAGTCTCCATCATGGGGGACTTCCTTCAGTTTTCGGAGGTATTCAATGGTTCGCCGATGCTCCTCCATAGCAATAATTTTCCGGCTGGGCGAAAGCCTGGAAAACCAGTCAATATTGTCACGCAAAGCCTGCTCGGCTGTAAACTCTTCCAGATTGTAAGCTCGCCAATACATTTCAAGACCTCCATTATGGATCATATCACAAAAAACCGGACTTCGCAAGCATTTGGCGCAGGCAGGGTGTACAGGTCCCCTGGCGCCGAGCCGGTGACCCGAACATAACCTTGGTGGATAGCTCTCTGGTGGCAGCTTATGCAGACGGTTGTCTCATTTTCGGGCTCATCCGTTCCGCTTTGAGAGCGGAAATGGTGATACTTTCAAGGATGAATATAGTTCTTCGTGGGAAAAGATCGCCTGGACCGCACCGGGATGAGATGGAGCATTCCTGGGGTAGAGGGTATTCGGAAGAACCGGTCTCAACAAGAGAAAGACAACCGGGTGCGCGCTGCGTGAAATAACCATGATTTTCAGCTACACCCGCGCAGGCCCGTCCTCATCAGGTACAGAACGGGGGACCCATGCGGAGGTAAAGGTCGAATAAGTTTACAAGGTTTTCACGAATTGGAACTTCCCTTTCCAAGGAAAAGGTTGTATGATTATGGAAACTTAAGTCTTAAGGTTGTTTTTCGGCAAGAAATGCAGTCTATTTGCGGCAATAGGAGGCAGTCAAATGAGAAGTGTTCTATCGGTTCTTCTGGTTATCAGTTTGTTCTGTACGGTTGGATGTGCGGGAGGCTCCAATGCACCCACAAGCTTTTCCCTCAGTGCTCCCGTTTCTTCGGAAAGAAGCCTGGACAATGCCCCGATTATCCGGAGAATTGTTGTTTTTAAGGAAAGCGTGAGTGAAAGGGAAAAGGAAGAGATTTCAGCAAGCCACGCTGTCCTCCTCAAGAAGCTTTCCTTGATCAATGCGACGGTTGTGCAGCTTCCTCCCCAGGCATCCGCGGATGCCGAGAACAAGCTCAAGGGCGATCCAAGAGTCTTGAGAGTGGATGAAGATATCATAGTCAGCGCTTCCGCGTCGGCTCAAGAGAAACCCGGAGACGGCACGGTTCAACCGCCCCAGTCTGTTCCATGGGGCATAGACAGGGTGAAAGCCCCCATGGCCTGGTTCTATTCAACAGGAAACGGCGTCAGAGTTGCGATTCTGGATACAGGGATAGACCTCTCCCATCCGGATCTCCAGGTCTACGGCGGAGTAAACACGATTAACCCGACGAAGAGCCCTAAGGACGACAATGGTCATGGCACCCATGTGGCCGGAACGGTGGATGCCCGGAACAA
>JACPDT010000074.1 GCA_016183865.1 Armatimonadota bacterium
GCCAAGCAGCGTCATCTGCACCAGAAGGAAGGGGAGAAGGAGACCCAGGAGCTTGCCCCACACTTTCTGGGGAGATACGATATTCATTGAATCAATGCGCATCAGTGTCAAAGAGGATGGATCCATTCCCTTTTGGGTCAGGTATGTCTCCCGGATCTCCTTTGCATAGGATTGCAGAAAGGCTTCCACCTTTCTTCTTGCGGCAGACGACCTGTCCCGGGAGGAATCCTGAATCAATTCCACTCGGGCTGTTTTGTCCGAATTCAAAGCATCCTGAAAACCAGGGGGAACCGTGAGAACAAGATCCAGCTCTCCCTTTGCCAGAGCCTGCTCAGGTTGGGGAAAAGAGGTGAGCTGAAAGCCCTTTTCTCTTTCCAGGCGATTCACAAGGGCAGGGGCGTTCCCCAGGCCCTGAATCTGAATCCGTGGGACCTCCTGCTCCAGCTTCCGATTCTGAAGAAAAGACATCTGGGAAAATCCGATAAAAAGAAGAGGATAAAAGAGCAGGGGAAGCACTACGACGGCAAAAAGGGTCCTTCGATCCCTGATGAGATCCAGGAGATCTTTCCTGAAAACGACCCAAAGGGCTCCAGTCCGCAAATTCATTGCCGTCCCACCAGATCGAGAAAGACATCCTCCAGTGTCTGCATGCCGCTCTTCTCCCTGAGCTCCTGGGGCGTACCGTGCCCGAGAACCTGCCCCTGGTGCATTATGAAAACTTCATCACAAATCCGCTCAGCCTCACTCATGATATGAGTGGAAAACAGAACTGTCTTCCCTGATTGCTTGCAATGGGCTACAAAATCAACGATGGCCCTCGATGCCACCACATCCAACCCTGCAGTTGCCTCGTCCAGAAGGAGAACCTGGGGATCGTGGACGAGGGTACGGGCGATGTTCACCTTTTGCCGCATGCCGGTGGAGAGCTTGCCGCACAGGACCTTTCTGAACGGATTCATGTCCAGAAGCTCAAAAATCTCGGCCATGCGTTTCTGGATCTCCGGCTTGCCCAGGCCGTACATCTGCCCGAAGGATGACACCATCTCCTCAGGCGTGAGGCGGAGATACACGCCCGTATCCCCTGTGAGAAATCCGATGGAGCGGCGCACCTGTGAAGGGGATTCCAGGATGTCGTATCCGTTCACTCTGGCGGCGCCCGATGTGGGCCGAAGCAGTGTGGAAAGCATGCGAAGAAGAGTGGTCTTCCCAGCCCCATTGGGTCCAAGCAAGCCATAGACCCGCCCGGGGTGACATTGAAAGGACACATCCCGGCAGGCGATCAGCTCGCCCCTCTGAGAATCCGTGAAAACCCGAGTAAGGCCTGAGGCTTCGATCATTCTCACATATATTCGACAAAGCTCTCGGACAACACTTCTTGCTCTCAGAAGAAAGCATCTCCGCACCTCCCCCCCCTTCCCACCCACCATGGAGGTTTCGAATTCGCCTTGTCGAATCTCTTTTAGGAAGGGAGGGCGCCCCATGGACAGACGTTTTCTTGGCCTCGCCTTTGCGGTGGCTTTCATGGGTGCTTTTCTCGGTGTCTTCGGCGCTCTTTCCCTGTTCAGGAACCGCACGGCCCCCGTTCTTTTCGCCCAGGCCCAGAACCAGGATGCTACCACCACTAAGGTCCCGCTGGGATCTCATAATCCCATGGCTTCCGCGGTACGAGTGGTTGCTCCGGCGGTAGTCAGCATCGAAACAACCAGGGATCGCACGAAAAGCTTTCACGGCAAGGACCTGCCTCCCGGCCATCCCCCCTTGCCGGAAGAGGGAACAGGATCAGGAGTCCTCATTTCGGAAGACGGCTATATCCTGACGAATGCTCACGTCATCTCCGACACCAGGCGGATTCGAGTCACACTGCCGGACAAGCGGGAATTCAAGGGCGCCTCCGTGGGAACGGATGCGGTGACAGACCTTGCTGTGATCAAGATCAACGGGAAAAACCTTCCTTATGCGACGCTGGGAGATGCGGGTGAGCTTGAGATCGGTGACTGGGTTGCGGCAGTGGGGAATCCCTTCGGATTCATGAACACGGTCACAGTCGGTGTCCTCAGTGCGCGGGAGAGAGTGCTGGTTGAGAGCGGACGCGCCTTCGAAGAGCTCCTGCAAACGGATGCAGCCATAAATCCGGGTAACAGCGGTGGTCCATTGGTGAACCTGAAGGGGGAAGTAATCGGAATAAATACAGCCGTGATGCCCAGCGCCAATGGAATCGGATTCGCCATCCCGGCAGGCGTTGCGAAAAGCGTCTCCCACGACCTTATGAGTTATGGCAGAATCCGCCGCCCCTATCTCGGGATCCAGATGGATGATCTGCAAGACTTCTACTTAAAGAAAATGAAAGTCCCCGTATCCCAGGGCGCGGTGGTGCTCCGGGTGCTCCCGGGAACCCCTGCCGAGAAGGTAGGGCTGAAAAAGATGGATGTCATTTACCGTGTAAATGACACCAAAGTGGAAAGCTCCATGGAATTGACCCGGGTGATCCGAAAATATCGAATCGGCGACAAGATCCATCTCCATTTTTACAGGGGGGAGAAGGAGCAGACTCTGGAGATCACACTGGGAGAGATGCCATGAACATGGGCCGGAAAGAAAACCTGTCAGCCCTGCTTCTGCTTCTTTGTCTCTCCATTCAGGCCCTTGTGGCGGGAAGCGGCCCCCTTTCCACTGATCAACCCATTCATTTCGGAGGAACCATCACCCTTCCCCTGCTGAAGATGACGACCCAATTCGAGTCGTGGGCCCTGGGAGACAACTGGAGAAGCGACACCACGATTCAGGACAGTTATCTCGGGAAACTCCTGTTTACCACCATAAAGTACGGAAATTTTGTCTATTTTTACGTGCCAAGGGAACGGCAGGCCATGAAGACACATGTCAGCAAATTCATAAAACCGGATGACAAGTCAACGGCAAAGTCGCCGAAGGACCTCATGGACCTGATCCAAAATAAGACCATGGTCAGGAAGACAGGGACCCGGAGCCTTAGGGGCAGATTGTGCGATATCTACTTCATCAACGGGTCTGACGGCAGAAACTGGATCAAGGGGAATGTCTGGGTGGCCAAAGATCGGGATGTCCCGATCCGCTCCGAGTTCCAGACCGACTCAGGCCCGGTCATCACCGATTACTCCTTTTACGAGCGGGGAAGTCCACTGCCTCCCGGAATTTTCAGTTTGCCCCAGGGAACCCGAATCACCGACAAGATGCCGGAATTGACTGCCCCCGGGTCGGGGGGAACCCAACATCTGGACGAGATCCTCAGGAAACTGGGAAAGTGAGCCTAATCCTACAACGCCAAATGTAAGCGAAGGGGTGACGCCGGAGCCTGGGCGCCCTAAGGCGCGGAGCAAACTGCGACCCACGCTTCGCGCGGGTTCCCCGACCGGGGGATGGGAGTTTGCGAGCACCGTGGGCTGGCGCAGGTGGCAGGACCCCGAAGCGGCAAAATGGCGCTGTAGTTCTAAGAAAAGGCTAGAGCGAACTCCCGAAATAGACAGGAAGATCCCGCGACCGTGCTCCCGAAACAATTTTCCCCCGGAAGGCATTTCCGGTTTTCCCCGCGTTGTCGCAAGCTTTCCCAATCCACCTTTTTCGCGCGGCGAAGGTCATCATATCTGCTGGGGCACACAATCACAATAGCCCTGGCGTGACAGCCACGCTCCTCTTCACATTCGACGCAATAAACGCAAGCCTCGGGCGCTGCCACTTCAAGAACGCCGCTCTTCATGGAAAAAACGGAGGTCGGACAAATCGTAACACAGTTTCCACAATGATCGCATCGGCTCATATCAACAAGTGGCGGCATGTAATGTAGCTCCCTCCGAATATGATTGAATATGAAACAAGTGTAGCATAATTTGTAATACAAGTCAAGGGGAAAGGAAACCGGGTGGTGCCCCCCACGGAACTCGCCTTGAACACGGCTTGTTTTCATACCCGGTGAGGTGTCTTTCACGCCCGAAACCTTACTGGTGACAATAGGAGGAATGAACATGTGTAGACGAGTAATTTTTCTGAGCATCCTCGCCCTGAGTTTGCTGATTTTAACTTCAAGCGCCTTTTCTCAGGGACGGAGCATTAGTGTAATCGTGGACGGACAACCACTGGCACTTGACCAGCCGCCTGTCATGTTGGGCGGGAGCGTCATGGTGCCCATGCGCGGCATCTTCGAAAGACTGGGCGCCCGGGTGATGTGGGACCCTGCGACCCGAATGATCAGGGCGGAGCGCGGCGCCACCCACATCGAGCTTCGCTTGGGAAGCCCAACGGCAACTTTGAACGGACAAATCAGGAGACTCAACACCCCCGCGTTGAGCATAAAGGGAAGAACCATGGTGCCTTTGCGCTTTGTCAGTGAAGCCCTGGGGGCGGATGTAAAGTGGTTTGCATCCACTCGAACCGTGCAGATTACGGGCGCCACTATGGGGATGATGCCGATTTCCGAAACGAAAAAGCTCGCCACTGCGAGCGGAGACAACACGGCATCACTTTGGGACGCTCTCACAGGGCAGAAGCTGTCCACAGTGAACCACAACGGCGTAGTTACGTCCGTTTCCCTATCCAGGGACGGCAAGAGACTGGCCACAGGGAGCGAAGATAACACGGCAGCCCTCTGGGATACCGAAACAGGCAACAGGCTCCGCCTTTTCCACCACAATGCGGCCGTCCTGGCCGTGTCCCTCTCCCCTGACGGTGCCTGGCTCGCGACAGGGTCCAAAGACAACACGGCGATAATCTGGAATGCAGACACCGGGCAGGGGGTGGCCACCATGAACCACACTGCCCCCGTCACGTCCGTCTCTTTCTCCATGGATGGAAGAAGAGTGCTGACAGGGAGCGAGGACAATACGGCCGTTGTCTGGAACGCCACCACGGGGCAGAAGCTGACCTCGACAACCCATGGCGCCGCCGTCACGGCAGTGGCTTTCTCCCCCGATGGGTACAAGATCGCGACAGGAAGCAAGGATAACTCGGCCAAGGTCTGGGTCTCTGCCTCAGGACAGAGCTTGGCTGCCATGAACCATCCTGCCGCCGTCACGTCCGTGGCTTTCTCTCCTGATGGAACCAGGCTCGTAACTGGGTGCGTGAATAACACCGCATCCGTATGGGACATCGTGACCGGCAACAGAATTGGAGTGATGAACCACAATGCCTCTGTCACATCTGTGTCTTTCTCCCTTGACAACAAGAGGATAGCGACAGGAAGCGAGGACAATACAGCCGCGATCTGGGAAGTCAGCACAGGCAACAGGCTGGCGGTCCTGAATCATGGTGCGGGCGTCATGGGAGTGTCCTTCCCCAGGGACATAGGAGTGGCCGGACAGAATCCGTGACAGAGAGGAGCTAGCCCAGCTTAAAGCTGGCCAGCTTCAATTCGGTCATTTCTTCGATAGCGTACCGGATGCCTTCGCGTCCGGTACCGCTTTCTTTTACGCCTCCGTAAGGCATGTGGTCAACCCGAAAAGTGGGAGTGTCGTTGATCAGGACGGCACCCACCTGAAGCTTCCGGACAGCTTCAAAGGCATGCTGCAAGTTCTGGGTGAAAACCCCTGCGTTCAGGCCGTATCGGCTGTTGTTCACTCCTTCGATGGCCTCCGCCAGCTCCTTGAAAGGATTGATCACGACAACAGGCGCAAAGGCTTCCATGGAGGAGATTTTTTCCTGGGGTCCGACTCCGGTGAGGACTGTCGGGCGCATGAGGGTGCCTTCCGCGGTTCCGCCGCATGCGACCTTCGCCCCATGTTCGGTCGCTTCCTGAATCCATGAGAGGACCCTGTCCACATCCTGGGGTGTGATCATGGCGGAAAGAGCAGTGGTCTCGTCAAAGGGATCCCCAATCTTGAGCCCTTCCGCCAGGGCGACGAAATCGGCGACAAAGGCTGGATAAAGACTTTCATGGACATAGATCCGTTGTACCGATATGCATACCTGTCCGGCAAAAGAGAATGCCCCCTCCACGCTTCGCTGAACCACTTCCGGAAGATTGCTTCCCTCGTCCACAATCAAGGCGGAGTTCGAGCCCAGCTCAAGGAGAACCCGTTTCATGCCCGCCCGCTTCTTGATCTCTGCTCCCACGGGGGGACTTCCGGTAAATGTGATCATGGCGATACGTGGGTCCTCGGCCAGGGCTGAGCCGAGAAGAGCCCCATCCCCTGTCACCACATTGAGAGCCCCTGGCGGGAAATCCGTCTCATCCATCACTTCTGCAAGAAGCAGAGATGTCATGGGGGTTTGGCGAGCCGGCTTGAGAACGACGCAATTTCCGGAGGCAATGGCCGGCGCCACTTTGTGGGCTACAAGGTTCAGGGGAAAATTGAAAGGCGTAATGGCGCCGATCACACCGATGGGCTGACGGATGGTGAAGGCCACGCGGCCTTCGCCGGAGGGCGCCGCATCCATGGGAATCGTGAACCCTTCGATCCTTTTCGCCTCTTCCGCGGCAAACATGAATGTCTGGACGGTTCGCTCCACCTCTGCAAAGGAAGCTTTGATGGGCTTGCTGTTCTCTGATGTGATGGTTTCGGCGAACTCTTTCTTTCGAGCCCCGATCATCTCCGCGGTCTTGCGCAGGACAAGGGATCGCTTGTGGGCCGGCCATTGCGAGAATTCCTTGAAGGCGAAAAGAGCCGCCACTACGGCCTTGTCAAGATCCTTCAAGTTGCAGAGGGGAATCTCGGCCAGACGGCGACCATCATAGGGAGAAAACAAGGGGTACGCGGCATCGGCGTCATGCCAGGCCCCGCCTGCATACAGTTTCTTCCGCGGCACAAGGGTGGCGGCTTCCATCGTCGGTTCCTATCCTTCCTCTCTTGTGTCTCCGCCATTCGGTGGCTGAAAAGAAGCCCCCTTGTGATCCCAACCCACCAGGCCGTGGCCCCTCTGAAAAAGCCCGGGAAGGGTGATCGGGAGCTTCCCTTTCGGCTCAACTTCGCCGAACAAGACTTCCAATATGGCCAGAATCGAATTCTCCCTGAAGTTATACGCGCACAGATAGGTTGAAATCTCTGGAATGTCGTCAAGAACATAAGGAGAAAGAAGAGACACAACGATTGGAGGCCTTCTCATCTTCACCAGCGCCTTTACGATCTCCTTTTGCGCCTTTGGAAGCTCGGCCCGGGCAAACACGAATAGAAGCACGGCCCGGGCGTCAAGGGCTTCCTTTCGGACAGAGGCCAGGTTGATCCTCTGGGCCAAAAGATTGTATGTAAGCTCCTTCACATTGGAATGGCGACTCTGAAGGAATCGCTTCATAATTGCCTCCAGGCGTCCAATATCCTCAAGGGACCGGGCATGAAAGGTCGGTCGAATCAGAAGAAGCTTCTCCTCTTCTTTCAGTCTTAAGGGGAGAAGGCCGTTTTCATTCTTTACCAGTGTGACGGAATCTCGGGTAATGTTCAGCATCTCATTCTTGAACGATTCCTTCTCTTCCGCGCTCACCAGGGGCGCTGCATCCAGACTGTACCTGGACTTGACGGATAGAACACGATCCAGTGATTCCCCGATTCGTGCCTCCGTAATCCTGCCGGCCCTTACGGCTGAAAGGACTGCCTGAAAACACGAATACTGGTGCTTGGCCGATCCGCAAAGGAGCAGCAAGTCCGCGCCCGCCTCAAGGGCCTGTACACAGGCTTCAGGGCTGGGCGCGTAACTGGTCATGCCCCGCATGGACATGGAGTCCGTTACGATCAGACCTTTGAAGCCCATATGCTCCCGCAGGATGCCGGTCAGGATCGGTTTGGAAGCGGTAGCAGGGCGATGTCCATCCAGCTTCGGGAATGTAATGTGCGCGGTCATGACGGCCTCCACACCGGCCTTTACGGCTGCCGCGAAGGGGGGCAACTCCATCGCCTCCAGGCGTTCCCTGTCATGAGGGACGCAGGGCAAAGCCAGGTGCGAGTCCACTGACGTATCTCCGTGTCCGGGGAAATGTTTGGCCGTTGCTATGATTCCGGCCTCCCGATAGCCGCGAATAGCGGCGACGCCCAGCTCAGAAACCAGCTCGGGGGATTCTCCGAAGGATCGAATGCCGATGATCGGATTTCTCGGGTTGTTGTTCACATCCAGAACCGGGGCAAGATTCACATTGATGCCCAGAGCGCGCAACTCCTGCCCTGAAATCCGGGCTGCCCGATAGGCGTTATAGGGTGATCCCGTGGCCCCCAGAGACATGTTGCCCGGTGACAGGGCCATGTCCACGGTCAGGTGGGATACGGCCCCCCCCTCCTGATCAATGGCCACGAGCAGTGGAATCCGAGGGGATTCCGATTTTGCAAGCTGCTGTAAGAGAGAGACAAACTCCCTGACCTGATGGGGACTCCCGATGTTCCTGGAAAAAAGAATGACTCCACCCCATTTGAACCTCTGAAAATGACGGAAAAGAGCGCCGGTGATCTTGCGCCCAACGATGTCCACAATGAAAAGCTGGCCGATCTTCTCTTCAAGACTCATATCGCGGCCCATGACAGTGTAATCTCGGGTTGTCTTTCCCTGGATCAACGCAAAACCTCCAGTCAAAACTGCGACATGACTTCACTGCCCCGTGCATAATTCCTCTTGTGGTCCTCCCCAAGACTCACGAAGTCGTGGGTGTCACTTGGCCCTCCCCTGCAGAACCGTCTTCATTCAAAATGGGGACAGAGACTATGAAAGAAAGTGCCGCATTGCCGCTGCCATGAGTCTTTTGATCACATTCCTGGCCCAGTTGCGTGCCATAAGCGATGTAAGGAAAATGAACCTGGAGACCCTGACACGGGAGAGGAGCGCCTAGAGTAGATCCCCTTCTTCGCATTCGCTCGCAGCCCACAAGTCCGAGGCCGGTAGTGCAGTCACGCCTTCGCCCAGGGGAAGGCGGACGTCGCCTGTGTGGATCACATAGCCGTGTGCTGCCATACTCCCGAAAGCCTCTCTGAACGACCTGACGCCTGCCGCCATGGCCAGCCTCGGAGTTGAGGACAGCTTGACTTCGAGGGGAATAAGCCTCCCCCCCGCGTCAACAACAATGTCCACTTCCGTGCCGTGAGATGTTCTCCAGAAGTATATATGCGGGATCTCCCCCCTGTGAACAATAGTCTTGAAGATGTCCGACACCACGGCCGTTTCCAGGATGCATCCGCCCATGGGACCCGAAGATGCGTGCTCTGGGTCTTTGAGGCCCACGAGATAGCAGAGCGTCCCGGTGTCGGTGAAATAGACCTTGGGAGTCTTTACAAGGCGTTTCCCGACATTTGTGAAATATGGGCGCAGTATGATGACCTGAAACGTGGCTTCAAGAATGGAAAGCCATTGCTTTACAGTATTGACCGCGATTCCGAGATCCCTCGATACGTCAGTGATGTTAAGAAGCTGTCCGCTGCGCGCGGCGATCGCGCGAAGGAAGCTTTGGAAAAGCGTCAAGTCCCCGATCTGCTTGAGACTGCGCACATCTCTTTCAATGTAAGTTTGTGCATAGCTTGCGTGCCACAGGAGCCAATTTCTCCTTCGGTCGACCACTGGCTCAGGATACCATCCTCGAAGAAAGCATCTCCATATATGCGTGGGATGAACATGGCTGCCCGAGGCGGTCCAGCCCTGTTCCCAGGGGAGCGGCAGTTGCGGCATGCGGATGACCTCTCTCCACGAGAAAGGCAAGAGCCGCAGGACTGCAATCCGCCCCGCAAGTGATTCCGTCACTTTGTCGAGGAGAAGGAGATTCTGAGAACCCGTAAGGATATACTGCCCCTTTCTCCTGCGGTGCGAATCAATGAGATCCTTGATATATGGGAGCAGTACAGGCGCATACTGAATCTCATCAATGACAAGCGGTGCAGGGTACAGGGCAAGAAAGCCTGCCGGATCGCTCATTGCCGCCATCGTCATGTCCGGGCGCTCCATCGAAACATAATGGTGCGTTTCCCCGAACAGGCGCCTGAGAAGAGTTGTCTTTCCCGACTGGCGTGGGCCGGTGAGCGCAACTGCAGGAAATTCGCGTGACGCCCTCAAGAGAATCGGCTCGATAGAGCGTCCAAGATAGCCGCTCCCATCCTCTTCATCATGTGTAATCATGCATTCATTATGCACTATTACACATGAATTGTCAATTCCCCCTCTTCTGCCTAAATCCACCGCCTGTTTCCCGAGGGCTTATTCCTCCCCCTTGAGGGGGGAGATCAGGTGGGGGTGACTGTCCCACACCTGGGACTCTTGTCAAGAAAAAGGCATAATTGTGTGGATTTCTCGCTCATCTTGCGGCGAAGCCCGAACTGTAGAGATGCCAGGGCAACCCCGAGCTTCCTTCTTTAACCACC
>JACPDT010000080.1:0-22789 GCA_016183865.1 Armatimonadota bacterium
CCTCCCTCTGGGAGGAGCTAGAGGAGGGTGTCCAAGAGAAAGCGAGATTGTGTGGGAAGGTTTCCTTTGATTTCGAAGACGAGATCTGGATTCCTTATGCCAAGATGCTTCCGACAGTGAGGCCCAGGCTTGTTGTGGAGATTCTGGAGGACCTGAAGTGCGAGTTTCCTTACACCTTTCGCCGCTTATATGATGCCTTGCCTTCCCTTCTCATCCAGTGCGAGCAAAACGGGGACCGCGAGCTTTCGGGCATACGGTCGCTCATTGGAAAGACTGAGGCCTTGCAGGGAAGATCCCGTGCGTATATTGGCTCATCGGTTGTCAGGCCGGAAAGGAATCCAGGCTCAGTTTGACAAGAAAAAGATGAATTATGCCACGGTTATGGCGAATAAGGTCAGTCGCGCCCCGCGCCGGAATGGTGCGCGGTAAAGATGCCATTCACAAAATCCAATTCATTCTCGCCTCGATAAACATGACCAAGCACAAAGTCCCACGTGGGATCCGTGGGACTTTCAGAATCGGCGAAGCGGGTGCTTAGAACCCGTATTTCTTTTTTATGGTATCATAGGTTGAGCTCCAAGTCTCGATCTTGCTTGTTCCTACTTCCAGAAACTTGTTGGCTTGCTTTACCTTACCGATATCGCTCTTCTTCAAGGCGTCAATCATCATGCGAAGCCCGGTCAACTGGCTGTTGGCCCCTTCGATGTAGAATTTGTGGAGCGAGCCGAGCTCCACATTGGGTGTCTTGATCTTCTTGAGCTTGAACACGAACTGGCTGTATGTGGGAACAATATCCTTCTCAAGGGTTGTAGCAAAACTCGCATCGGAAAGGGTGTTCTCTTTCGCCTTTTGTCGGCACTCATTGTACTTGTCCATGGACTTGGACTCCAGGTCGGCGATCCCGCTGATGGACTTGCTGTAATCCACAAATGCGTCCTTATCGCTGGAGGCCCACACCGCAGGCACCTGGCACAGGAAGCAGAAACTGAGCGCCAGAACCCCCATGATAGCGAGAATATTTTTCATCAGTTTACTCCTTTCAGGAATGGTTTACGGATAGTTCGTCGCCTATTTTTTCTTTTCCTTCCATATTTTTCAATATTTCTCGGTCGAACCGGGTCCGACCGATTTCACTGCTTTTCCGGATGTGTCGTATACTTCCAGAGGCCCAAACTGACTCAGGATTCCTTCGATCTTCTTTCCGTCACCCACGGCGACAATTGTGAGCCCGTTTGGGGTTATGTACTTCCGCGCCGCTCTTTGCACATCGGCGACTGTGACTCCCAGAATCCTGTTTCGGTAGCTCTGCCAGTAGTCGCCAGGCAGACCGTTCAGCTTCTGGATGAGAACAAGGCGACAGATATCCAGAGCCGTTTCAAGTGAAAGAGGAAAAGACCCAGATAAGTACGCTTTGGCGTGGGACAGCTCCGATGGAGTCACCGTTGCTTCCCGCATTTCTGCGAGCTCCTTGAGAAATTCCTTCAGGGCGCCCTCCGTGACTTCCGTGCGAACCTCTGCATCGGCCTTGTAGTGGCCTCCGTCTCGAAAGCTGGTCATGCTGCTGTAAGCCCCGTATGTATAGCTTTTTCTCTCCCGCAGATTGACGAACAGGCGGGCACTGGAGCTCCCTCCGAGGATCTGCATGGCGACCCGGAGGGGGACAAAATCGGGATGGCTCCTGGGAATTGTGAGACTTCCGAGATGCAGAGCTGTCTGAACGGAGCCGGGGCGATCTACGAGAAAAATTCGCCTGTGAGCCTGCAAGGGTGGCGGCTGCATAGCTCGGGAGGGAATGGGCGCTTTTTTCCAGGTCCCGAAGGCTTTGCGAAGTTTCGAAAGAATCACAGTGGGCTGAAAATCGCCGACAACTACCAGAATCGAGTTATTAGGGCGAAAATAGGTGGAATGAAAGCGCACGACAGCCTCCCTGTCCACTTTCTCAACTGACTCGGGAGACGGGGAGGCTATGGAGTAGGGATGGTCTCCGTAGATGCTCTTGAGAAACCGCTCTTCAGCCAGAAAATCGGGCTTGCTACGCTTCGATGCCAGAAGGGAAAGGGTCCTTTTCTTAAGTTTCACCAGCTCCTCCTCGGGGAAAACCGGGTTTTCCAGGACATCCCGGAGCAGGGAAATTGCCAAATCCGAGTGCTCATTGAGGAAGTGCCCCACGATGAAGACGGCATCGTTTTCCACGGAGACGGAAAGGGCGCCGCCCACGGATTCCACGGCTTCGGCGATTTCCTCTCCTTTCTGTCGGCTCGTGCCTTCAAGCAACAGATCGGCCGTCATTTCAGAAAGGGCCGGGTCCATAGCCCGTCCTGACCGGATGGCCATTCGAAATGCGATATGGGGAACTTTATGGGACTGAATCAAAAGAATCTGCAATCCATTTTTCAGGGTCGTCTCCAGTGGCTTCGGAAATGGGGTTTTCTTTACAGGGAGGGGTCTGGGAGGGGAGTTCAGGTCCTCCGCAGATGCACTCGGGACAAGTAGAAGCGATAGAAAGAATGCAAGGACGGTCGCCATGAGCCTTGTCATCGTGGGTTTTCCTCCCTTCTTGATTCGGTGGGCGCCTGCACATGGACTTCGATGACCGTGCGGTTCCCTGTTTCAAAGTACTTTCTGGTCACCTCTGACACCTGTTCCGGCGTCACGGAAAGAAAGCGATGGAGCTCCGTATTGATCAACCCGGGATCTTTGTCATAGAGGGCATATTCCGCGATCTCAAGGGCCCTGTCCAGGACCTTCTCCCTGGCAAAGAGAAACTGCGCCCGCAGCTTGTTTTTAGCTTTGATCATTTCCATTTGGGTGGGAGGAGTCTGCTTGATCTGATTCAATTCTTCCTGAATCAGGGTTACCGCCTTATGGGCTGTTTCTTTTCCGCTGATCCTTGTGAAGAAAGTGAACAAGCTCGGGCCCCTGAATGGCCAGACTCCGCCTCCTATGGTTGTCGCGACCTCCGCCTCTCTCACCAGACGGCGGTAGAGGCGGCAACTTTTCCCGTCTGCGAGAATCTGCTCCAGAATCGTCAGAGGGTAGTAATCGGGATGACGCCTCTCGGGAATATGGTATGCGATCAGAGCTGCAGGTATTTTTGCGTTTCTGTCCACGATGGTCTCTCGCTTTTCTTCGGTTTGCGGCGGCTCCGCGACCGTAACAGGAGCAGGGATCGGTTTCCCGGGTATTCGGCCGAAATAAAGCTTCGCCCACTCGTGGACCTGATTCGGATTCACATCCCCCACGACCACCAGCACCGCATTTCCCGGTACATAGTAGGTTGCAAAAAACTCCTGCACATCGGATAGGGGGGCCCTGTTGAGATCTTCCATGCTTCCTATTACGGGATGGCTATAGGCAAAATTTCGGAATGCCAGCTCAGTCAGACGAAGCCAGGCCTGCCCGTAAGCCTGGTTGTCTATCCGCATGCGCCTTTCTTCCTTCACGGTTTCACGTTGATTCTCAAAATTCTCTTTCGTTACTTTGAGGCTTCGCATCCGGTCCGCCTCAAGCCAGATCCCAAGGGCCGTCCGGTTGGAAGGAAGCACCTCGAAGTAATTTGTGCGGTCTGAAGTGGTGCTTCCGTTCGTATTTCCGCCGGCCTCGTGGATGTGCTTGAAGTGTTCCCCTTTGCCGACATTTTCCGAACCTTCAAACATCATGTGCTCAAAGAGATGAGCGAATCCGGACTTGCCGGGCTTCTCATTTCGGGCGCCTACGTCATAGTACACGGCTACTGCGGAGACGGGCGCGGAATGATCCAAGGAAACCACAATTCTGAGGCCATTCTCAAGCTGCCAGGTCTTGATGGGAAGCGGGCTTACTGCAAAGGTCCGACTCGCCTTCGGTGAAGTTTTTCGCTGATGGGATTCTGCGGCAGCAGAGGGGACCGCAGCCGTCCAGGAGAGAATCGCAATAAGAAAGAGAAGAAGCGAATTTGAACAGGGTTTCACGGACGATCCTCCGATCAATTCTTTCCGAATGCTTTCCGATACTCGGATACGACGCTGATGTAAGAGGCGTTCGCTTTTCGCAAGCGGAGACTGAAGAGACGGCAGATGCGAAGCAATGCTTTGACACCCGCACTGGGGCATTCCAGGAGAAGCTTGAAGAAATCGGTCTTGTAAACGACGAGAAGAACGGTCTTGGATACGGCTCTCACCGTGGCGGATCGAGCATAGTTATCGAATATGGCGACCTCTCCCACCAGGTTGCCTTCCTTCAATGAGGCCAGTTTTTCGAAATGAGCGCCATCGGGCGCGAGTCCCAGTATCTCCACCTCACCGTTGGCAATGATGCAAAATGCGTCCGCAGGGTCCCCTTCCTTAAAAATGATGTCACCGGCCTCGTAGGAGCGCAAGAAAGCGATTTCCTCGACTTTCTTTACTTCGATTCCTCTGAGGTCTTCAAATATGAGGCTATTCATGATAGCCTGGGACTTGTTCATAAGCGTTCACGGCCCTCCGTGCTCATTGTTGAAGCTGCTTTTTACCTAACATACGACGTTGTGAAGGGATTCCCCTTTGCAGGGTTCGAAGGAAATTGACAATAGACACGAAAGTTTGTAAAATGTACGAGAAATGATTTTGGAGTAACGTTTCCTGTGAGTCTTTCGCTGCCCTCCATTGGAAGAGATAATCGTTATCGCACCATAGCCGAGATCGGCCGCGGCGGTATGGCTATTGTATATAAGGCCGAGGATACGCTGCTTGGACGGCTCGTGGCCATAAAGATCATCCCCCCCAAGCTGACGAAAAGCAAGGATGCCCTCCGTCGTTTCATCAGGGAAGCCCGGGCTTATGCAAGGCTGGATCACCCGGGCATTATACGATTGTATGATATGGGGGATGACGACGGTACCCAATTCATTGTCATGGAGTACCTCGATGGGTCCACATTGAGGGATCATATCGAGTCCAGAGATTCCATTGACCTGTCCACGGTTCAGAACTATTTCCATCAGATCTGCGCCGCTATTGATTTTGCGCACAAGAAAAAAGTCGTGCACAGGGATATCAAGCCCGAGAACATTATGGTCGTGGATGACAGGGTCAAGGTGATGGATTTCGGCCTGGCCTGCCTAGATGATTTCCATTCTCAGACCCAGGCAGGCGCGCTAATGGGCACGATCGCCTATTTCTCTCCCGAGCAGGCCAGAGGCGAGCCGGGGGATGTTCGTTCAGATATTTATTCCCTGGGCGCGCTCCTGTTTGAGATGCTGACTAATCACCTCCCCTTTGAGGCAACCAGTGTTACGGAGATGATCCAGAAGCACCTGGACGCACAGCCACCGTTGCCTTCTTCCCTGAATCCCGAGGTCTCGTCCGCCTTCGACAGGGCTGTGCTCAAGGCCATGGAAAAAGACGCGGACAAGCGATTTCAGACCGTTCAGGAGTTTTTGGACGCCCTGTCTTCGCGAACCATGGCCGAGAAAGAGGCGACCGCAGGCATCACGCCTCTCCTCGCAGTCACGACGCCTGGGATTCCTACCGCCACATCAGGGACAAAATAAAGCGTGATGAAGCGTTGCTCAGGGAGAGTGCCAAAGGACGAGAGCTTCCCTGCCCGCGCTGCGGACACTCCAATGTCTTTGACGCCAAGTTCTGCGACAACTGCGGAGTCCTCATCAGCGGGAGCGCAGTCTCACCATCCTCCAGGGAGGCCAGAACCCATCTGGAAGCAGGACTGGAGTTTCTGGATCAGGGGAATGTTTCGGAAGCCGTTGCGGAGCTCCAGAAGGCTGCCTTGAAGGATTCCACGTCCGGAGAGGCTCTGTATCATCTTGGAAGAGCCCTCCAGGAACAGAACAAGCTGGAGCCGGCCCTGGCCACTCTGGAGAAAGCCGTAGCCCTTGACCCATCCAATGCCTTCGCTTTTCAACGTATGGGAGACATCCACGGCAAGCTGGGGAACTCTCAGGATGCCTGCGCAAAATATCGGGAGGCTGTGACCCGGGCCCCTGAAAATGTGCAGTTTCGCTGCCAATTGGGATACTATTTATACAAGAGCGGAGACATCAGGGAGGCGGTGTCTCAGTATCGGTCCGCATTGGAGATTGATCCCAGGAACGCAGAGGCCCGGCGGAGGCTCGGACATCTTCTCTCCGCCTTGAACCAGGTGGAAGAAGCGATTACGGAGTATCAGCAGGTTGTAAAGGATAACCCGAGGGATGCGGAGGTCCTCGAAGAGCTCGGCACTCTTTTCGAGAAAGGCCTCAAAGGCTTCAAGGCCGTCGAAGCTCTGACACAGGCCGTGTCCGCAGACCCATCCAGTGCCACGGCATACCTGAAGCTGGGGCGCCTGTACGAAAAACAGAAGGATCCGACCCAGGCGCAAGGCCAGTATCTACGCGCCGTGGAATGCGACCCATCCAACGTGGAAGCGCATTTTCGACTGGGTGATCTTTACCATAAACAGCAGAAAACGGACGAAGCCATCGCATCTTATGAAAAGGTAGTGGCCCTTGAGCCGAAATTTCCGGAGGCCCGCAAGAAGCTCGGGGATCTGTACCTGGAAACAGGGCGGATGGATCTCGCGGAATTCCAGTATGAGTGGGCGGCCAACCTCTTTCCGAAGGACCCTGAAATACACGGGAAACTCGGCATGGTCTATTATCGGCAGGATAAGACGCACCTCAGCATCACGGAGTATCGGAAGGCGGTGGCTCTGGATCCGTATAATCCGGAATATCATGAAAATCTGGGTACCGTCTATTTTGTGGAAAAGGACCTCGATCTTGCCGCTGAAGAGCTCAAGAAAGCGGTGGCCCTGGACGGCCAGAATCTGGATTACAGGAAAGCCCTTGGCGTCACCTTTGAAGCCCAGGGACGCTATGATCTGGCTGCCAAGGAATATCAGAACGTGCTGGAATTGAACCCATCGGACTCCCTGGCCTACGGCCTTCTCGGGCGCTCCTACTTCTCGCAGGGCCTTCTGAATACCGCCATTTACCAGTTTCATCGGTCTTTGGAGCTGGACCCCCAATCTCACATGATTCACAGTCTCCTGGGAAAAGCTTACCTGAAGCAGGGGAAGCTGGATCAGGCGGTTGAGACCCTCAAGAAAACGGTTCAACTGGTTCCCAGAGGGCTGCCCAGGGAGGATGCCGCAAAACGGGATGAATTCAGAGCCAAGGCCCAGTTGGATCTGGCGGAAGCCTATCTGGCCCAGGGTCATCCGGACCTTGCTCTGGAATCATTGAATGAAGCGTCCCGTCATCTCCCCAAGAACCCCAGGACCCACCGCCTTCTGTGTCTTGCTTACGAGAAACGGGAGGAGAACCAAAAGGCTATTGCCCACATAAAGACGGCCATCCGAAACGATCAGGGCCACGGGCCTTACTATCTCGACCTTGCGAGGCTACTGGTTCAGGAGAAAGAGCCTGATCTGGCTCTTCAGGCTCTCCAAAAAGCGATCGCTCTGGATCCGCAAAGCGCGGCGGCTCGCGAAGCTCTTGGGGACTTTTATTTTTCCAGAGGCGCCATGGATGGCGCCATGGCGGAGTACCGCGCTGCCATCATTGCAGGCTCTCCGAACGCGGACAAGCTCCACTGGACCCTGGGAAACCTGGAAAGAGACCTCGGTGATCTGGAGCGCGCGGTCTCCGATTATCGGGAGGCCCTGGCCCTCCTTCCCCACAACTGGACGTATGCAATGGACCTGGCGGCCTGCCTCCAGAGCGACGAAGAAGCATTAAAGGTTCTGGAAGATTTTCAAGCCCGTCTTACTGATGAGGAGGCGCGTCCCAGGCTGGAGGAGGAGATTCAAAGGATCAAGGAGAAAGTGGACGCCGGAAATGATGAAGGAAATTCTGCCCGGACCCCTAATGTCAGGGCAGGGGACAATGTGGATGATGAGAAAGCATAATTCGATTCTCGCAATTGTGATCGTAGTGGCCTATTTCTTCCTGGCCTTCGCGGGAGTTTTCCATCACCACTCAGGGGCGCTCCAGGCGCAACATTCACACCCCGATTCTTCCTGCGGGCCGAACGAAACCCACCATTTTTTGGGACTTGTGCTGAAGTCCCCTGCAAGATCCCATCCAGGATCACCCTGCGTAATTTGCCAGTCATTGAAAGATAACGGATCCTTGATGCCCGTGACAAGGCAATGGGACGCGGCCCTTCTTCCCGCCGCCCTCGCAAGACTCCCTCTTGCCCACATTCAACCCTTCCAGTTCTATGATTTCGGTTCCCCTCGAGCCCCTCCACTGAGCTAAGATTCGCATTATTATCGAAAAGCGGAGAGGTCGCACCCCGCTCTGCTGAGTTCTGCGTGTTTTGTCTCAGAAAGGAGAGCCTGTGTCTCGCATATTTTCAGTATTCCTTGTCATAGCATGGTCTGTAACCTATCTTGCAGGGCCTGCCTGGGCCGAGAAGCAAAGGCCTGAGGCTTATGCGGCGAAGACCCCTGCATCTGCCCGGAAACCATCCCTACCCACGCAGGGAGAGCTGAAGAAACAGATTGAAGCCCTTGAGGCGAAATCTCAAGAGCAGGAGGCAGTGATTCGGGATCTCCAAACCCGTCTGGAGCGTTTGGAATCCTTGAAGGCGCCATCCGAAGCGGCCGGTGCACCTGCCCCAGTCAAGACTCCGGGTGCCGAGCCGACACCGGGTGAGGCCCCTCAACCCGAAATCCCTCCACCCATCGAGGTGCCGACTGCCGAAGTGACGGCACCGCCGCCTCCTTCCGCAACACCGGCGGGTGCGGGGGGATCCCTCAATCCCGATATCAGTGTGCTGGGGCGCTTTCTTGCAAGAACATCCACCGATCGTTTGCTGCCGGCCAATAACGCCCTCACCATGGACGAGTTGGAGGTCAGTTTTCAGCATGTCGTTGATCCATATACCAGGTTCGATGCCTTTGTCACCATCCCGAACGGCGGCACCGCCGAAGTAGAAGAAGCCGCGATATCCACACTTCATTTGCCATGGGGCTTGCAGGCAAAAGCAGGATTCTTGAAAGCCGAATTCGGCAAGACAAATACTCTTCACAGCCACGAGTTTCCCCAGGTGGACCGCCCCGACTCCCTCGTGTCATTCGTGGGAGAAGAAGGCCTCGCTGGGCCCGGGGTTCAATTGAGCGGGATCCTGCCCTTTCCCTGGTATTCGGAGCTTACGGGACAGGTCCTGAACAACGAGAATACCACAGCCTTCTCGGGAGGAACCTCCGCCCGGAAGATTCTTGTGGGTCGCTGGCGGAACCTGTGGGATCTCAATGAGGACACCACCCTTGATCTGGGCCTCTCCTGGGCCGATGGAGTCAATACTCCCGGGTCCCCCCCCCTCTATACCACTCTGAAGGGGGCCGATCTCACCGTCAAGTGGAAACCTCTGAGACGGGCCATCTACAATACTCTGATCTGGTCAACAGAGCTTATGGGGAGCCGCCGGGATGTGGCGCCCGATGTAACTGTAGATGGTAATGGGTGGTTTTCGTACCTGAGCTATCAACTGAATCGTCTCTGGTGGATCGGCGCAAGATATGACGATACCGGCACCCCCGCGGATGGAAGCGCACGAGCCAGAAGCAAGTCGCTATATGTGACCATGCGTCCCACGGAATTCAACCAGTTGCGCCTCCAGTACAAGAGGAGCGAGTTTACCGTGGGGGATGCCCTGGATCAGTTCTTTTTCACGTGGGATGTAAATATCGGGCCTCACGGAGCCCACAGATATTGATAGGAGGAACGTATATGAACGCATTTACGCGCTGTCTCATAGCTGTTGCCCTTTCCCTGTTCTTTGTGGGAGGGGGAACAACACTCGCCAGGCCCAGGGTTCAGGTGGTGACAACCACTCAGGACCTGGCCGACATCGCCCGGGAAGTGGGGGGCGACCTCGTGGAAGCGACAGCCATCGCCAAAGGATATCAGGACCCTCATCAGGTGGAGACAAAACCTTCCTATATCATGAAATTGCAGAAGGCCGACCTCTTCGTAGAGCTTGGATTGGACATGGAGGTGGGTTTCGCTCCGTCTCTCCTGGGATCTTCCAGAAATGGGAAAATTCAGAGGGGGAGCCCCGGTTTTGTTGATGCCTATCAAGGTGTTCCCCTGATGGAGGTTCGACCCCGCCAATGGCATCATCATAGCCCGCAATATCGCAGCAGGCTTGAAGCGGGTGGACCCTTCCAATGCTTCCACCTATGATGCAAGGTATCTGGATTATGCCAGGCGCCTGAAAGCCGCTGTCGAGAAATGGGTCAAGGAGATGGCGCCACTAAGGGGGATGAAAGTGGTCACATACCACAAGTCCTGGCCCTATTTCGCAAGACGTTTCGGACTCGTTGTGGTGGAGAATGTGGAGCCCCGTCCGGGCATCCCTCCTTCCGCAGCCCATACGAGCAGGGTGATCCAGGAAATCAAGGCCCAGAAAGTCAAAGTCCTCGTGATGGAGCCCTATTTCAGCAGAGATGTGCCTGATGCCATAGCAAGGGAGACGGGCGTCAAGGTTGTGGTCATGTCGCCAAGCACTGGAGGGCTCCCGGGTGTGGATTCCTATATCGCCATGTTCGACAAGAACATACAGCTCCTGTTGCAGGCGGCCAGATGAGCAGCTCTCCCCTGATCCAGTTCGATCGCGTGTCTCTGGGCTATGGACGTCGGACAGTTCTGGATGGAATTTCTCTTTCCATCGAGACCGGCGACTACCTCGGCATTGTGGGTCCCAATGGATCAGGGAAAACGACCCTCATCAAGTGCCTGTTGGGTCTCCTTCGTCCGCAGCGTGGAAGGGTTCTGTGGGAGGGAGTGCCCTCCCATAGACAGCTCCGCTTCGGCTATGTGCCTCAGCGCCAGAACGTGGACGAGCTGTATCCGTTCACATTGCTGGACATGGCGCTCATGGGCCGCTTCGGCCGCCTCGGACTCGGAAGACGTCCGGGCAGAAAGGATCGGGAAGCGGCCATTTCCGCCCTTCTGGCGGTGGGTCTGGCGGACAAAGCTGGGGACCTGTACAGGGACCTTTCGGGGGGCCAGAAGCAGCGGAGCCTCATCGCCGGAGCCCTGGCGGGAGATCCCCAGGTGCTGGTCCTGGATGAGCCGACGAACGGCATGGATCTGGGCAGTGAAGCGGCATTGATGGACTTGATCGGCGACCTTCACGGCAGGGGGAACCTGACGGTCATATTTGTCACCCATCTCCTGAACCTTGTGGCGAACTCCGCAAGGGAGATCGTCATTCTGAACGACAGGTTCCTGGTAGGTCCGAGAGCCCAGGTGCTGACATCTGAGACGCTTACGGCGCTCTATGAGCGCCCAGTGGCCATTGGGACCGTATCAGGGAAATCGGTAATTGTGCCGGAGACCGTGGAAGTCTCTCGGGAAGACGATCGGCCCGCGACACGGAAGGAGGCGCAATGATAGCATGGTTGGAACCCTCTTTCGTGCAATTGGCACTCATGGCATCGGCCCTCACCGGGATTGGATGTGCGTCTCTGGGTGTTTCCGTCGTTCTCCGGAGGATCGTCTTCGTGGGAGTCGCCCTGGCGCAACTCGCCTCCCTGGGCGTTGCCCTGGCCGTCTGGTTCGACTGGAATCCCTTGACCTCGGCCCTTGTCACGACCCTCCTCGGCGCCGCCATCCTGGCCCTGGCGCCCGCGAGCAGACGCCTTCCTACGGAGGGAACGCTGGGAACCATCTTCGTCGGCGCCTGGGCCTTCGGCATTCTTCTCCTGAGCAGGGCCCCTCACGGAGAGGAAGAGCTGCATCACCTCCTGGAAGGAAACGTGCTCGGGGTCACGACATCGGAAATCACTCAGATGGCCTGGGTGATCGGCATCGTCCTGGCCGTCAACTGGATCTTTTCCAAAGAGATCCGCCTGAGCGGCTTTGACCCGGAAATGGCAGCCGCCTCCGGCATCCGGGCATGGTTTTGGAATCTGGTCTTTTATCTCAGCGTGGCCTCCGTCATCTCCGTCGCCATCCACGCCGCGGGTCTTCTGCTCGTTTTCACCATGCTCGTGGTCCCACCCCAGGCAGGGCTCGTTGTTTGCAAACGAATGAGAACAACCCATATCGTGTCCCTCATAGTGGCCCTGACCTCCTCCGTCGCCGGAGTCTACCTCTCCACAAGGCCCGATTTCGACTTGCCCACCGGCCCCTCCGTGGTGGCCGTTTCGGTCATCTGCTTCGCTTTCGCCCTCGTCATAAGCCGCCTCCAAACCCTCGGCGCCCCGCGACCGGGCATGCGCCGCCCACCCGGGTCGGAAGGATAGTACCTGGCGCCACCCCTATTGGCGTCTAGGGGATGACCTTGACCGGCGCCACCGAGAGATCTTCCCAGACACGGTCCGCAGTGAGCGCGGCGAGGTTTCGCCGCTTCGCCAGAGCCAGGCACGCCCTGTCCCCCAGTGACAGCCCATAGTTCCTGGTGACCGGGCTCAGGAACCCTGCCTCGAAAGCCTGTTCTTCGTCGAAGGGAACTACGTTGATCCCAAGGCGTCCGAAGCAGTTCCTGACCTGAGACTCCGGCAGGCCGGCATCTGAAAGTTTGGACACTGCCTCGGCCACGTTGACGGAGCTCATTACCGCTGTGGAAAGCGCCTTTTCCACGATGTCGCCGCCTGGTTCTCCGTTGATGAGAGCCAGCAGCGCCGAGGAATCGAGAACCACTTCAGCCACGGGCGGCTTCCTCCCGTCGCTCTCTAAGAAGTTCATCCACAAGGCTCCTGCCTTCGGGGACATACTGGCGCACCAACGCTTGAAACTGTCGGACGGCGGCACGACGGCTGAGCAGCTTGACCTCATCGCCCTCCAGAGCAAGAACAACCTCGTCGCCTGTTTTCAATCCCAGCTTCCGCCTGTACGTAGCCGGTATTACCACTCTACCACCCGGCCCAATTCGTGTCATGATTTTCATATGTGACACCTCGCAAACATTATACCATTATTTTATATTGATGTCAAAACCATTCGCCTGACAGACGGAGGCACAGCGGATCGAAGCCTTGGTCCTTTCGGGACAGACTCACCAGGCTTTTCGGAAGACGCCGTCCCGTTGCGCGGAGCATCTCCTGGAGTCGAAACCGAATCTCGAAGATCCAGGATTTCACCACAGCAACGAGCTTCCTCCACTTTGTCCGGTGAAACAAAACGGGCGCCGGTGGAACCTTCCACCCACGCCACACCGTGTGCAGGTGATTCGTGAATCACAACGCGATAAGGAGCACACGGGAAATCTCTCGGAGTTTGGATGGGGCAATCTCTCCCGCCACTTCCAAGAGACGGGGAAGCCCTTTGAGGCGCCTGGATGTGCGAAGCATCTTGGAAATGGTACTAGGGTCCAGTTCTATAGTCATCCCTGAAAGTTTTGCCATCATCGCCAAGTCCAGTTGCGGAGGGGTGACGCCGGAGCCTGGGCGTCCTAAGGCGCGGAGCAAACTGGGTCCCCACGTTTGTCCAATCCCTGATTTCCCCTCCTCCTGTGGGAGGGGTTAGGGGAGGGCGGGGGATGGGAGTTTGCGAGCACCGTGGGCTGGCGCAGGCGGCAGGACCCCGTAGCAACGGTCGGATACATGGCGATACTTTTGGCGGTTACTATAGAATAGGAGATGCCCCTTACTTTTGCCGGAACTACGCCGGTTATGAGTCCAACCCCTGCTATCACGTCACCGCTGCCTTGCAAGATCCACATTTTTCCACTCTCGTTGTCGGACTTGGGCGCCCGGGTGAATACTCTGTCGCCGGTGACGGTCTTGTGGAAGTTCCACTTCTTTCCACCATTGTTGTCGCACGTCGCACCGACCACAGACTCGGTGATCCCCCCGAGGACTTGCAGCACACCGATAGGCACAACAACAGCCGGCGATCTCTGTGTCAGGGCATAGTAATCCACTGCGCCCAGCCCTGCCCTGAGTCCGGCTTTCAAAGCGATGTTTTCCGTATCCGCCGACTCGGGTTTTGCGCACAACCAGAGTGTTGACCGGGATTGGAGAGCTCCCTGAAACTTGCCTGATAATTGTCCTGTGATTGCGTTTGACATCTGAATTCCCTCCTGAAAATCATTCACTTGTCCTGCGACTCGTACTTGTTACATGTCCAGGGTACATGACACGGGTCGAGGAATCGTTGGATTCGCGCAAGACATGCGTTGAAAATGAAGCGCAAAAGTTAACTGGAATACCAGGATATTTCGGGGATGTAAACGTTCTGGCAGCGGACCTTCCCGCAGGAGAACCCCGGGATGAACTTCCGAACAGGAGAACAGGAAAGGCATCATGTCCGCAAAACGGTCGTCCAGCGATCGGGATGCTGTGAGAAATGCTAGACAGCCTCAGGGAAAAATACAACGTGGACCCCCCCTGAACGGTTACCAATTTTTTTACAATTGCCCTGTCTCGCGGAGTCCCCGGTGAGTCTCCATTGGCAGTCCATGGACTCTGAGCCTGTACAATAGGATCAGGCGCCGGGTGCAAAGATTTGCGTCCAATCGTAACGCCTTGAAAACAAGTTTCCCTGCGTCGTCATGAGGCGGTCATGAAGTTGTCCGGTCTTTGTCAGGATTCTGCGTTACAGTACTTGTATCTCTGACTCGAAGGGAGGAGGCATCGTGGCAAGATCCCGCCCCGCAACGACAAGGCAGGCGAATTCGGCACCCAGGCAGAGAGTTTCTCTTATGGAGAGAATGATCTTTGCCCTGGCTCGATATGCCACAGCACTGGAAGAAAAGATATGCGTGGATTCTCTTACCGGGCTGGGCAACCAGCAATACTTGAGGCACAGACTGTCCCAGGAGTTCACGCGGGCGGCCCGGTACGGCAGGGATCTCAGTCTTCTTTTTCTCGATATTGATCATTTCAAGGTGATCAACGACACTTACGGACATGAGCTGGGAAACGCGGTCCTTGTCAAGGTGTCGTCCATAATTCAGGACAGTATTCGAAAAACCGATATTGCTGCACGATACGGGGGAGAGGAGTTTGTGGTGGTTCTTCCCGAAACTCCGGCCCAGGGGGCGGTTGTGGCGGCTGAGAGGATCAGGGATTCCGTTGCCCATGGCGCCTCCCTGGGGCGCCATTTCGGAAGGGTAACGGTGAGTGTGGGAGTCTCTTATTATCCCGATTCCGCGGCATCTGCAGAGGATCTCCTGTGCGGCGCCGATTCGGCCATGTATCAGGCCAAGCGAGGTGGGCGAAACCGCACGACCGTTCTAGGGGGCGACGAGATCCCCGGGGATGTCCCGGATCCTGAAAGATCTCCGCTTTTTGTGGCGCCTGATTGGGAGAAGTTGTACTTATGAAACTTCCAGGAAATGCTCGTCCCTGATCGGCACGACCTTGGATTTCCGCTTCTTCATAAAAGGAAGGTTCCTTCGAGCGAGCTCCAGGACGACCTTGCGGATTTCCGGCACCCGGGCGAGGGACAGAATCAGATCCTTGTGCTTATTGAAATCTCCCTTGTGGGATATGATTTGCTGGATGTTGCTCTGGGACATAAGGCGAAAGATACCGTCAAGGTAGTCGTCATCCACGTTTTCAAAGAGGTGTCGCAGATAAACCCCTGTCTTGAGCTCGGTTCCCAGTCTCTGTTTCCATAAAGTATCATAACTTTTAAGCTTCGAGAGACCGAAGTCTCCATTTGAGGCGGATCGCATGATGGTGTCAGCCAGGATTTGAGCGCCGATCATGCCATAGTAAATTCCTCCGCCTGTAGTGGATTTCACCTGAGAGGCTGCATCACCCACGCCGATCACCCGACCCGCCATTGTTCGCTTGGGTACACCGATGGGGACCCGGCTGCAACGGATCTTGTAATTCGGCGACTTGATCCGATCCCTCAGAAAAGTGCTCTGCAAAAGACGCTCCAGATAAGTCTTGGCATTTCCTTTCGTGATGACTCCGATTCTTGCCTGATGATGGCAGGAAGGGACCGACCAGGCGAAAGACCCTGGCGCGATCTCTTCGCCGAGGTAGACTTCCACATCGGGCAGCCCTTCGAGATCCGCCTCGGTCTGGGCGGTTTTTAAGAAATAGTTGGGCATGCCAATTCCGTGGCGGTAAGGGAGATTGGACATTGATCCGGTGGCCAGCACGCACAGCTTGGCGGAGAAAAACCGGCTCTCTCCATCACAGTCCACCTCGATCCGGACCCGGTCTTCATACGTAGTGACATCCAGCGCCTTGGCCTGCAGGATGTACGTGGTCCCTGCGGCTTTGGATTTCTTTGCAAGGAGGTTATCAAAGGCATAACGGTCAATCACATAGGCCTGAATGTCCGCGGGGATGCAGAAACTCTCGAGGGAGGGGGAGAAGACCTTGAAACGGTTGAGCTCGCGGAGGCAGGCGTCCTTAGGTACATCGAACTCTTCAAAAAGGTCGTTTCCGACCACGCCGGTGCAATGAATGGGCAGCCCGATATCCTTGTGCTCCTCCAGGACAAGGACTTCGAAGCCTTGTCGTGACAGAAGATAAGAGACCCAATTCCCGGCAGGCCCTGCGCCCACGACCGCTACATCATACAAGAAACCAACCTCCCCTGACCGGTATTGTTTCGAACCGAAAAAATTCTCTTCTACATATATCGGCATTCCCCTTTTTTGCCGCACGACATACGTGGCCCGGACGCGCAAAAAGGAAAAGGAGTGAACCTGGGAGAACTCTTGAAACAGGCGACACTCATCAGAACGTTCGCCTCTCATTATTTCGAATTCGTCTTTCCACAGAGGGGGCACACTTGATGGATTTCCTGGATAAAGTGGGGGAGCAGGTCAGCAAGGTAAAACAAAGGGCCGTCCGTGAATCGGAGCGGTTTACGCGACTCGCAGGTTTGAATCTGGACATTAAGTCTCTGGAGCGGGAAAAACAGGAGCGTCCCAAGAAGCTCGCCTACAGAGTCTATGAAATGTATACCCGGAACTTGATCTCCGACCAGGACCTGATTGCTATCTGCCAGGAGGTCAAGACCGTCCAGTGGCAGATTGATGAAAAGCGCGCTCAGGTTGATGAGCAGAAGCGTGCAAAGTTCTGATGATCATAGAGCATTGATGCAGTGATTCATATGCAGGAAGCCGACAAAGAGTTCCTCGACATCTTACCCACAGTGGAAGCCCTGGCTCTCCGCCTTCAAAAGACGACTCTGAATGAGATCTCCTACGGCAAGGGAGAACTGAACATTCGGGTGGCCCGTCATTCGATCGGTGAGGTCCGTTCTTTCAGCAGTCCACCCGCGCCTCCAGTGGAGGATGACGCGCCGGCGCCTCTGCCCTCAGGAGCCTCCATTCTGTCTCCCCGCGTAGGGTTTTTCAAGTCAGCCGCCAAGGGTGAGCAAAAGGCTCTTGTGCAGATTGGAGACCTTGTTGCAGAGGGGCAAGTGGTAGGCATTGTGGAGTCGGTAAACCTGGAGAGCAACATCGAGGCAACCGTTTCGGGGCGGATTCGAAGCATATTGCTCGATGATGGGATGCCCGTGGAATACGGACAACCCCTTTTTGTCGTGGATACCGAGGACCAATGAAATGATCAAGAAAGTGCTGGTGGCCAACAGGGGAGAGATTGCAGTCAGGGTGATCCGGGCATGCAGGGAGTTGGGAATCCAGACTGTTGCCCTCTACTCCCAGGCCGATGCCGAGTCGCTTCATGTAAGGTTGGCGGACGCGGCGGTTTGCGTAGGGCCTCCCCCCATATTGAAAAGCTACCTGGATGTCCCGAACATAATCAGCGCCGCCCTCATTACCCAGGTGGATGCGGTCCATCCCGGGTACGGACTTCTGGCCGAGAACGCCCGTTTTGTGGAGATATGCGAAAGCCATCACCTCACATTCATCGGTCCCTCCGTCCAGGCCATGGAGAGGATGGGAGACAAGGCCCTTGCTCGTCAAACGGCACAGGAGCTGGGCATTCCCATAGTTCACGGCTCATTGGTCCTGGAAGATGACGAGGCCGTCAGAAAAGCGGCCCAGGACATCGGTTTCCCCCTCCTGATCAAGGCGGCCGCAGGGGGAGGGGGGAAGGGGATTCGGACGGTGCAATCGCCTCCCGATCTTCCGAAAGCGGTGGCTCTGGCGCGGTCGGAGGCACAGGCGTCATTCGGGGATCAGCGCATCTATCTGGAGAAATTCCTTCAGGATGCCAGACACATCGAGATACAGATTCTGGCGGACAGGAACGGAAGAGTGATCCATCTGGGTGAAAGGGATTGCTCCATACAGCGGAGGAAACAGAAACTGATCGAGGAGAGTCCCTCTCCGATCGTCAATGAGGCTCTCAGGGCAAGAATGGGAGAAGCCGCCAAACGACTCGCCAAGGCATGCGGCTATACCAGTGCGGGAACGGTCGAATTCCTTCTCGACAGGCAGGGGAACTACTATTTCATGGAAATGAACACACGGATCCAGGTGGAGCACTGCGTGACCGAAATGGTAACAGGACAGGATCTCGTGAAATGGCAAATTCGAATTGCCAATGGAGAGCCTGTCCCATTGCAAGAAAAAATCGTGATCCGCGGCCATGCCCTTGAGTGTCGAATCAATGCGGAGGATCCGGTGGAGTTCTCGCCTTCAACGGGAAAGATCACAGCCTATCTGCCACCCGGCGGTCCGGGGATCAGGGTGGACAGTCATTTATATTCCGGTTATTCCATTGAGCCTTTCTACGATTCTCTTCTCTGCAAGATCGTGTCCTGGGGCCAGGAGCGCCCCGAAGCCATCGCCAGGATGGAGCGGGCTCTGGCGGAGATGGAGAGGGGAAACCCACATCCATTTCGTGGAATCCCAGTTCATGCCCCAGCCGGATCTCGTCACCGGGGGTGCTTCTCGACATGAGCCGTCGTAAGGCGAGAGAAACCGCCCTTCAGGCATTATTTCAGATCGAGGTCGGCCATACCGCGCCTGACGCAGCCTTCGATGCCTGCCTGGAGCGCGATCCCCTTTCTCCGAAGGACCGCGATTTTGCTTTGAAGCTGGTCAGAGGAACCCTGGATCACCTGATCTGCCTTGACAAGAAAATCTCCGGCTACTGCAGGAACTGGGATTTCTCCCGAATTTCAAACGTGGACAAGGTATTGCTTCGCATGGCCTCTTGCGAGATCTGCTATTCGCCGGAAACGCCGCCTCAGGTGGCCATCAATGAAGCAGTCCTTTTGGCGAAGAAATATGGTGGTGAAGAATCGCCGGGCTTTGTAAACGCCGTCCTGGATCATTTCTTTAAGGATCAACAATCATGATGGAAGGCGGATAGTATGCGTCGTCGGTCTGGGAGCTGTCTGGGCTGTCTCGGGAAGCTGTTTCTGGTCGCACTGGTCGGGATTCTTACCATCTGCGGCGTTGCGGCCGGAGTTCTGTACCGATGCGCCCGAGACCTTCCCAGCGTAGACAGCCTGAATCGTTATCAACCATCGGAGAGCACGAAGATCTTCGCCGCAGACGGCCGGATGATCGGCAGCATTTACGAGGAGAACCGCACATGGGTTCCTGTCACCGAAATTCCGAGACATATGATCTCAGCCACCATAGCCATCGAGGATGCCAGGTTCCACAGGCACCACGGAATTGATCTCAAGGGGATCGCCCGAGCCCTTCGCGCGAACTGGAGGGGGGAAAGAGTCACCCAGGGCGGCAGCACCATCACCCAGCAGTTGGCCAGGAATCTTTTTCTGACACAGAAAGTAACCATAGATCGAAAGATTCGGGAGGCCCTCCTCGCTTTTCAGATTGAAAGGAAATTCTCCAAGGAAGAGATTATCGAGCTGTACCTGAACCAGATCTACTATGGCGCCGCTTCCTACGGCGTGGAAGGCGCCGCCCAGACCTATTTTGGAAAACATGCGAAGAACCTCACCCTTCCAGAAGCCGCCATGCTTGCCGGCCTTCCCCAGGCGCCTTCCGTGTACAGCCCCTTCGTGAACCTGGAAGCGGCTCTCGGCAGGCAGCACACGGTACTCTCGAAAATGCACGAGCAAGGGTTCATAACCAGGGAAACCCTGGAGGAGGCACTGGAGACAAAGCTTCACTATAAGGGCAAGCCCACAGGGTTCCACGGATATCAGGTTCCCTTTTTCACTCTCTACGTAGTGTCCCAGTTGTTCGAGAAATTCGACCCTGATTTGATTTACAAAGGTGGATTGAAGGTTTACACCACCGTTGATCTTCGCCTTCAGGAAATCGCCCAGGATGCCCTGCAGCGCGGGGTTGACCAGGGCTTGAGTGAAGGGCTGAACAGCCACCAGGGCGCCCTGGTGGCGATCGAGCCGCGCACCGGTTTCATCAAGGCCATGGTCGGCGGGTACCGCTTTTCCCCGAAGAATCAGTTCAACAGAGCCTGGCAGGCAAGAAGGCAGCCGGGCTCAGCTTTCAAGATTTTCGTATATACTGCGGCAGTGGACAGCGGGTATACGCCTGATACCATGGTCGTGGATTGTCCCATCAGCTTCACCATGGGTCCTGGAGATGTCTGGGCGCCGAGAAACGCGGATGGACGATTCTGGGGCGCCATGCCTGTGCGGGATGCCCTCAAATGGTCCCGAAACTGTGTGGCCGTTTCGCTGGCATCGAAGATAGGGATAGACAAGGTGATCGAATATGCCCACAAGCTGGGGATCAAGGACAACATGGAACGGCATCTGTCACTTTCCCTCGGCGCCGCGGTCGTGACCCCCCTTGACATGGCGACTGCTGTAGCCACATTGGCGAATGAGGGGATCAAGATCGAGCCTACTCCTTTCAAGATAATCAAGGATGTTCATGGAAACATAATCGAGAATCATCTCTTTCCCCAGGCTCATGAAGTCGTGTCGGCCTATACGGCCCTCACAATGACAACCATGCTTCGGGGGGTGATCGAAAGTGGAACCGGCACCCGCGCGCAAATCGGGAGACCCGCCGCGGGCAAGACGGGAACAACGAGCGATTTTCGGGATGCCTGGTTTGTGGGGTACACGCCCGACATGGCCGCAAGCGTATGGATGGGAAACGACGACTACACTCCCATGAACTATTCCTTCGGGGGACATATGCCTGCGGCGATCTGGGCGGAGTTCATGAAGCAGGCTCTGGCCAATACCCCGAAGAACGAGTTCGGAAGACCCGGCCATGCCACGATCTCCGTGAGTCTTTGCAGAGATTCCAGGAAGCTCGCAAACCCTTCCTGTCCGAAGACCATGACGGTCACATTGAACAGGGATCAAGCACCAAGGGCTCACTGCCATATCCATGGAAAGCCCCCTCCGCCGGACTTTCGAAACGAGGCGCCTGTTTATGCCCCTACTCCTTCAACAAGACCGGCGGCGCCGGAGAGGCCAAATGCGCCTCCTCCTGCGCCAAAGGCGCCCGCAGCCCCTCCGCCGGCCCCTGTGGAGACACCCTCTCCGCCGCCGGATCAGGGTGAGCCCACAGGGGAGGATGAGATCCCCAAGGGGGATAACCGGATTTAGGATATGACGAATACAAAGGAGGGTCTGAAACAGGTTCATGCCGTTCTGGATGGAATCGTCCAGGGAGTGGGCATGCGCTATTTCGTGACCCGGGTCGCGAGGCGCTTTGGACTCGGGGGGTTTGTTCGAAACCTGCTCGATGGAACGGTTGAGGTGGTCCTGGAGGGCAGGGAGGATATCCTTCTTGAGGCATTAAGAGAAATTCGACAAGGTCCGCCTCATGCCGATGTTCGGGATATGCGGGTCACCTGGAAAGAGCCTTTCGAAAGCCGGTTCAGCAATTTTGATGTGAGATTTTGAAGAGGAGAATACCTGCCACAGAGGCGCAAGGAAACGGAGAAGGGACAAGATGAACTTCAGAGAAACGGTTCGTAACCCGGCCTGTGGAGATGAGATGATCATTGAAGGCCGAATAGAAGAGGACAGAATCATTCGGGTTTCAGTTTCCGCTTCAGGGTGAAGGGAGACCCTGTCCTCTGGCAGTGTGCTGGAGAAAAGGCTTCCAGGGCTCACTGTCTCCGAAGCGTCACGAATTGACGAAAGGGCGATTCTGGAAGCCCTTGGGACGATTCCTCCGAACAAGGTGCATGCATGTGTTTTGGCCGAAGACGCGGTAATAGCGATTCTGGAAAAATATCGGGAGGTGGCTTCGTGAAGTCTCTCATGTGCCCTCATTGCACTGTTCCGGTGTCGGTCGGGGATGCCGTTCCCCCTGCGGATATGGAATGCCCTCATTGCAAGCGGGGCTTGCTCTTTGTTTGCATTGACGGGAAGGAGTTCTTCATGCGCGATGGCTGGCTTTAGTGAATGAACCGGTCAAACACCCTGGTCCGTGGACTTCCGGAAGGATGCCTCTGGGTTTCTCAAGTCACGGATATCATAAAATGGACCTTGGAGCGAAATATTTCGGACGCGGTCGTTGCCGGTGAGATCTCCAATTTGACCGTCTCCACTCTTGGGCACCACTATTTCACATTAAGAGACGAGGGAAGCCAGTTGCGTGCCGTCATGTTCAAGGGGAACGCATTGGGTCTCCATTTCACGCCCAGGAACGGGATGCAGGTGGCGGCCTGGGGCCGCATTACCGTGTACGAGAAGCAGGGCAACTACCAGTTGCAGGTATCTGCCCTGAGGCCTCTTGGTCGCGGAGATCTCTTCGAGCGGTTTCAGCAGCTTAAGGAAAAGCTGGAAAAAGAAGGCCTCTTCGACAAGGCCAGGAAACGGCAGATTCCTTTCTTCCCGCGCAGAGTGGGGATAATTACCTCACCTTACGGGGCCGCAGTCAGGGATATGTGCTCCATTGCCAGGAGGAGAAATGCCGCTGTTTCCCTTGTGTTCGTCCCTGCCCAGGTGCAGGGGGATGAGGCCCCTCTGTCTCTGATTCGGGCGCTGGAAAGAGCGCAGGCCCTCTCCCTCGACATCCTGATC
>JACPDT010000080.1:22829-44908 GCA_016183865.1 Armatimonadota bacterium
TCTGTGGAAGACCTGTGGGCATTCAATGACGAGAACCTGGTCAGGGCCGTGGCCGCCTCACGGACACCCGTGATTTCGGCAGTCGGTCATGAGACCGATTTCACACTTTGCGATTTTGCGGCCGATTTGAGGGCACCCACGCCCTCTGCCGCCTGCGAGCTGGCAATTCCGGAACGAGCTGCCCTCGCGGAGCAGGTCGGAAGCCTGAAGCGCAGACTGGCACAGGCCTTGCAAAGGATAGGGATGAAGAAACGGATGTACCTCGATCAGATCCTGTCCCGAAAACCCCTCCGTTTCCCCATGGATCGAATCGCCGTCTTGAGGCAGGAACTGGATGAAAGGGTGCGTCAAGGCTCCAACGCAATGGAGTGCCTGGTTCGCAGGAATCGGGAGAGGCTTTTCTCCTTGCGGAGCAAGCTCGATGCGCTGAATCCCCTTTCCGTGCTGAAGAGGGGCTATACTCTAACTTACATCCTGCCGCAGCGGACACCGGCCGGCTCGGCGGGACGGTTGAAACCAGGTGCGGACATTGAGGTCGTATTCCACGACGGAAGCGTTCTTGCCGAGGTGACAGACAGGAAGGGGAAACGATGACCGAATCTTACGAAGAAAACCTCAGCCGCCTGGAAGGGATCGTAACCAGGCTGGAAAAGGGGGATCTCCCACTGGAGGAATCCCTCCTGGTTTTCGAGGAGGGCATGAAGCTCGCCCAGGAATGCTCCAGGACCCTGTCGCAAGTGGAGCAGAAGATCAAGAAGCTCGTGGAGAGTCCTCTGGGCGGGCCGGAACTGGAAGAGATCGAGCCGGAAGAAGTGGGGAGAAGGGAATATGACCCATCCCAGTAAGGAGCGCCTCGATCTCCTGCTTGTGGAGCAGGGACTTGCCCCAAGCAGGGAACAGGCCCAAAGGTTCATTATGAGCGGAAGCGTCCTTGTGGACGGACGCTGCCTGGACAAGCCTGGGACAAGGGTGCCCTTCACCTCGAATGTGGAAATTCTCAGTCCTTCCTGTCCTTATGTAAGTCGAGGCGGGCTCAAGCTGGAACGGGCCCTGGATCGGTTCAACGTCTCTCCCGAGGGGCGGGTGGCATTGGATGTCGGCGCCTCCACGGGGGGATTCACCCATTGCCTCCTGGCCCGGGGGGCTGTTCGCGTTTATTCCGTGGATGTGGGGAAGGGTCAGCTCCACTGGTCGCTGAGAGAGAATCCGCGGGTGGTGAGTCTTTCCGGCGTGAATTTTCGCCATGCCCCACCCGATCTGATCAGGGAAAAAGTGGATCTCGCCGTTTTGGACGTATCTTTCATCTCCCTTTCCCTGATGTGGCGGCCTCTTTCCGCATTTCTCTCGGCCGGCGCAGGGGTCATCGCGCTCGTCAAGCCCCAGTTCGAAGCAGGAAGAAAGAAGGTGAGGGGGGGAGTGGTTCGGGATCCGGATGTTCACAAGGAAACGGTCCTGGCAGTGATTGCACGCGCCCGGGGACAGGGATTCGCCGCAAGGGCGCTCACCTTCTCTCCATTGCAAGGTCCTGCGGGAAATATGGAGTTCTTTCTGCTGCTCGGAGCGGATCTCTCCTCAGGCGAGGTCCTTCCCGAAGAAGTGGGATCCGTTGTGAGCCAGGCTCACGAGTTCTTCCGAAAGGGAAGAAAAGATGCTGACTGAGCTTCAAGTGAAGAACTTCGCTCTTGTGGAGGACGCAGTCCTGGAGTTTTCAGAGGGGCTTCACGTTCTTACAGGAGAGACAGGGGCAGGCAAGTCCCTGGTTGTGGATGCCATAGGCTTTCTCCTGGGAGACAAAGCGGGCCAGGAGATCCTTCGGAAAGGGGCGGACCACGCGGAAGTGGTCGGCGCATTTCAGGTCGCACAGCCTGACCCCGAGTGGGACGCCACGGGGGTTCTGCCCTCCGATGAGGGCTATGTGATCCTTTCCCGGAGGTGGCAAACGGGAGGAAGGAATACCTGCAGGATCAACGGCAGCCTTGTTCCCATGGCCTCCTTGAAGCAGGTTGGGAGAACTCTTGTGGAGATCCACGGACAGAACGAGCACCAGCGTCTTCTGCACCCCTCCACTCACCTGGACTATGTGGACGGATTTGGGGGGAAGACTCTGGAAGACCAGCTTACCGCTTATCGGCAGGAGTTTCGTGATTGGAAAGATATGGAGAAGGAAATCCTAAAACGCAGGGCCCGGGCCGTGGAAGCGGCCCGTCAGGCCGACTTTCTGGCCTTTGAGGTCAGTGAGATAGAGGGGGAGAATCTGCAACCCGGCGAAGACCTTCTCCTGGAGCGGGAGAAGGAGCTTTTAAGCAACATGGAGCGGATCCAGGAGAAAACCGCCTCTGCATTGGAGCTCCTGAGCGGCGATTCGGCGATAAGAGACAAGATTCACATGCTCCAGACCCTTCTTTCAGACCTTGCCCCTTTTGTTCCTGCGGACCTTCAGGAATCCTCAGAGTCCCTCAAGCGGTCCGCCATAGAGCTCCAGGAGCTCGGCCTTGCCCTGGCCGGTTTCCAGGACCGACTGGAGCGGGATCCGGAGCGCCTGGAGAAGGTCCAGGAGAGGCTGCACAGGATCGGTCGGTTGAAAAAGAAATATGGGCAGGACATCGAAGCCATCCTCAGTCATGGGTCAAGAGCGGCGGCGGAGCTCGAAGCCCTGAGAACCAATGATTCCAGAATCGAGGAGATTGAAAAAGAGCGCATCCGACTGGAAAGGGACCTCGAGGAGAAAGCCGCATCCCTGACCTTGCTTCGAAAAAAGGCGGCCACGGACCTGGCTTCAAGGGTTGTCACGATTCTTCATCGTCTGGGGATGCCCTCCGCCCACTTTGAGATCGCCCTCGAAGCGACAGAGGAGCTTTCCGAAAGGGGACGGGAAAAGGCTGAATTTCTGATTGCTCCCAACCCGGGAGAAGGTTTACGGCCCCTTGCGCGCATCGCTTCAGGCGGGGAGCTGTCCCGCATCATGCTGGCCCTCCGGGCGGTCCTGACCGATGCCGACAGGATTGAAACCCTTGTCTTCGATGAGATTGATTCCGGACTGGGAGGTGAAGCGGGTTTTGTCGTTGCCTCGGTACTTTCCGGGATCGCCAGGCAGCAACAAGTTCTGTGTGTCACTCACCTCCACTCCATAGCAGCCGCATCGGACAAGCACTTCCACGTGGTGAAAGAAGTAAGGGACGGACGCACAGCCACAGAGGTTCGGGTGCTCTCCGGGCCGGACAGACCGAGGGAGATCGCCCGCATGATCGGTGGGGAGCAGTACACGGAAGCCGCGCTGACACAGGCCCGGCAGATGCTGGAAGTCTCCTCGCAAGCGGTCCCGGAGATCGCAGACAGGAAAAGACGCCGATGACGGCGTATACCATGGGCAGGTGATAGTTTGTGTATATGAAAGATGTGCTTCCCAACGGGGTTTGTATCATAACAGAGGCCATTCCATATCTGAATTCCGCCACCATCGGGATATGGGTGAACGCCGGAACCAAGAGTGAAACAGGGGAAAACAACGGCATCTCCCATTTCATAGAACATCTGATGTTCAAGGGCACAAAGAATCGAAGCGCCAAGGACATCGCGGAAATCATGGACGGAGTGGGTGGGCATCTGAATGCATTCACGGAGAAAGAGCAGACATGTTATTATGCCAAGGTGATGCACAAGCACGTGCCCCTCGCCATGGACGTTCTCTGTGACATGCTCCTGAACTCCGCCTTTCCCCAGGATGAGATCGAAAAAGAGCAGGGAGTGGTCATAGAAGAAATCAAGATGTATGAGGACGCCCCGGATGAGAAGATCTACGACATTTTCACCAAAACACTCTGGGACGGGCATCCCCTCGGCCGGCCGACCCTTGGAAGCCAGAAAATCATTCAAGGCATCGGGCGAAAAGACATCGTCGGTTTCATCAAAAAGCACTATACCCCGGACAACATTATCGTTGTTGCCGTGGGTAGGGTGGAACACCAAAGGATCGTGAATCAGCTCGAAAAGCTCCTTTCCGGCATGAAGGGGACCTGCAAGTACAGGGAGCAAACCGTCCCCATCAGAGCGGAGAGAAAGGTGGAATTCAAGGATTGCGAGCAGGTCTACCTCTGCCTGGGGGCGAACGGCGTCTCTCAGAGGGATGACAACAGATACCAATTGACGGTCCTGGACAGCATACTCGGCGGAAGCATGAGCTCCCGTCTTTTTCAGGAGATCCGTGAGAAATACGGTCTCGTTTACTCCGTAAGCTCCTTCCAGATTCCTTTCAAGAACGCCGGGATTTTCGGAGTCTACGCGAGCACAGGACCCAAGAACATCCAATCCGTGATTGAGCTGGTGCTCAAGATCTTCAAGGATATTCAGAGGAAGGGTGTTACGGAGCGGGAGCTCACCACCGCCAAAGAGCATTTGAAAGGCTCCATCGCCCTGGCGCTGGAATCCAGCACAAACCGAATGATCCGCTCCGCCAAGTCGGAGATCTATCACGGTCGCCAGATCTCCCATCGGGAGGTCGTCAAGAAGATCAATGCCGTAAAGAAGCGGGATGTGCAGATGCTGGCCAGACAGATTCTGGATGAGAACAAGATGTCATTCGCCGTCCTGGGACCGGTGAATGGAAGCACAAAACTCTGGTAGAATTGTTTCCTCCCCCTTGAGGGTGAGGTTGCACCCTTCTTCCTCCCCCTTGAGGGTGAGGTTGCACCCTTCTTCCTCCCCCTTGAGGGTGAGGTTGCACCCTTCTTCCTCCCCCTTGAGGGGGGAGGTTGCACCCTTCTTCCTCCCCCTTGAGGGGGGAGGTTAGGTGGGGGTGATCTGGAGACAGGAATGAACATGATCAAAGTAGCGGTAGTGGGTTGTTGCGGCAGGATGGGCTCAGAGGTCATGCGGGCCGTCACAAAAGAGCCCGACATGCAGATTTCTGCGGCTATTGATCTTGTGGATTGCGGCCAGGATGCAGGGGTTCGGGCCGGACTGCCTCCGAACGGGGTCCTGATTGAGAAAGACCTGGAGAAAGCACTTTCAGAGGTCAAGCCGGACGTGCTGGTGGATTTTACCAAAGCAACCGCGGCCAAAGAGAGTATCGCGGGCGCCCTTTCGAAAGGTGTTGCTGCTGTTGTCGGGACAACCGGCCTCTCGGAGCAGGATCTGTCTCAATTGGGCAGGATCGCAGAGGATTCCAAGACCCCTCTCTTCATTGCCCCCAATTTCGCCATAGGGGCTGTTCTTTTGATGAAATTTGCCAAAGAAGCGGCCAGACATTTCTCATGGGCCGAAATAGTGGAGCTTCATCATGAAAAAAAATTGGATGCCCCCTCCGGAACGGCTCTACGCACTGCAGAGCTCCTGTCTCAAGGGAGGGACAATTTTGAAGCCCCTCCATCGGAAGATGAGAAGATACCCGGCGTGCGGGGGGGGAATGTGGGAAATATCCGCATTCACAGCATACGCCTTCCGGGTCTTGTGGCCCATCAGGAGGTCCTCTTCGGAGGCCAGGGCCAGGTCCTTTCCATCCGCCATGATTCCATGAACAGGGAATCCTTCATGCCGGGCGTGGTCCTGGCCATTCGCAAGGTACGGACGCTCCAGGGCCTGGTCGTCGGCCTCGAGCATCTGCTCTAGCCAGGGTCGCTTCGCTTAAGTCTTCAGTCCAGTCTATCCCTCATGGATGCGAAGAGGGAAACAAGATCCCCCACCGCAGTGATCACGATTCCCGCGGGTCCCGCGCCCGAAGCAGTCGAAATGAGACCTATCCCTGCAAGAATATCCCCCGCACCCTTGACATGCCACTGTCCGTATGGTTCATTGCTATCGGCCTTGCCGGCAGCGTAGATTCCCTCACAAATGCCGTAAACACCTCGAAGGATGCCGTAGGCTATGGTTGCGTCCGTGGCAGTACTGTTTGATAAGGGGCCGTTCAGGATTTGTCCCAGATAGATGTCGCCCCCTGTAACCGCCGTGCGAGGCCCCCCATCAAGAATCGCCTTAGCCACTTCGTGGTCATTGCCGCCTCCCGAGCTCCCCGCTATCTGAGAAAGACTCCTGGGTGTGATCGGACTTGTTCCAAACATGTCTTCACTCTCCTTCGCAAATTTGTTGCCTTCTGTCCCCATCATATCTTTCTCCCTGGTGACATTCAAGTTCCAGAGGGGCTCCAATTTTGGAAAGGACCCATCCGAACTAACAGCCTCCAACTGTCCCTCCTCAACCTCCGGGCAAGAGAAAAAGAAACCTCAACCCGGGGAGGAGCCCCCTGATTCCTCCCAGAAATTGCTGAACAGAGAGTGTAAAGGAGGAATGATCTTGACCAGGTTCATTGCATCAATGGTCGCCATTTTTTTCGCGGTTGTTCTGGCTGGAATCCACGGACAGGAAACTGTGAGAACTCTTGCCCACGACGCTTCGGTCCGCTCCGTGGCTTTTTCTCCCGATGGCAGGATGTTGGCAACCGGCAGTTGGGACAATAGGGTCACGATCTGGGATGTGGCGACAGGAGAAAAACTGAGAGCTATGAGTCACGATGCCCACGTTCGCTCCGTTGTCTTTTTGCCTGACGGAAAGCGGCTCGCGAGTGGATCGTGGGACAATAGCGCCGTGATCTGGGATGTGGAATCAGGGAACAAGCTCAAGACTTTCCAGCACGATGCAGGGCTTTATTCCGTGAGCTGCTCTCCGGATGGAAGGAGACTGGCTGCCGGGACCCATGACAACATGGCCACCATTTGGGATGCAGGGGGGAAACTCCGGACCCTGCACCACGATGCCTACGTCTGTTCCGTATGCTTTTCACCGGATGGAAAGAGATTGGCGACCGGTAGCTGGGACAATAGTGCGACAATCTGGGACGCACAGACAGGGGCAAAGCTCGCCACTCTCGGGCACGATGGGGGAGTTTTCTCTGTAGCCTTCTCTCCCGATGGGAGGAAGCTGGCCACAGCAAGCTGGGACAATGTCGCTACCCTCTGGGATGCAGCGACGGGGCAGAAGTCGGTAACCCTGCATCACGATGCCTACGTTCAATCTGTCTGTTTCTCACCTGACGGCAAAACCCTTGCCACCGGAAGCTGGGATAACAGTGCAGCAATATGGGATGTGGAGACTGGAAAGAGACTGAAGACCTTGCATCACGATGCCGGTGTCTATTCCGTAGCATTCTCTCCGGATGGAAGAAAGCTTGCAACCGGCGCCTACGACAACAAGGCCATCGTGTGGGACATAACCAAATAGGCGTCAAGCGCCGCAGGCGGCAGGACCCCGTAGCGCGTCATTCTGACTCCTGAATCCTGAATTCTGACTCCTGAATCCTGAATTCTGTAGTAGTTACGATCTCGTTGGTTTCCGTACCAGTCGGATAAGAAAGAGGAAGCCCCAGGGCTTCCTCTCCAAACGGGTTGTTGCTTCTGTCTAATTAACCGCCCACGTAGCCGAAATCGCCGTACATATTATTGTTCCACCACGGATTGTCTTCAGGGAATGAATAGGTCGTTGCCGGCTCATTGGGGTCTTTTGGCTCAGATGCCGATGACACGGTCTTGAGGGACTCATCCCATTTGGAATCCTGGGCAAAGGCGATCTTGCCGTAACCGGAGCTTGTTCCATAGGTGGGAGCATAGATGGAGAGCCCGTGGGCATAGCTGTACCTTGGGGAGCTCTCATTGGCGATGATTGAGGTCTGGGTCGCATCCACAACTGCCTGGGCTTTGGCTTTCAGGTCTACGTTCTCGATCTTCTGCTCCTGAGCGATCTTTGAGAAGACATCAATGGTGTCCTTGTAGCTGGAGTAGGCGAACCCTTTCGCCTTGCGAAGAATGCTCTTGACCTGGCCCTTGTCGCTCCCTGATGCGGCCTCCAGGGTGTCCGCAAACTGGTTGAAAGCATCTCTCACTTCACCCATTTTGCCGAGATCTGCCGCGGACAGAGTGGGAAGGACGTTCTGGTGATGGGATGCAGTGTCAACCGCCTTCTTGGCGAACTCGGAAGGGCTCACATTGAGCTTCTTCTCGGTCAATTTCTTCAGCTCACCGAGCATTTTCTCGGAGAAAACCTCCCCATAATGCCATCCATAGGCCCCTTCCGTCTCCTGGGCTGCGATCATGTATCCCACATTGTCCTTGAGCTCATATCCTACTTCGGTCATCGCCATAAGACATGCGTCGAATCCGAGAATGTCCACTTTCTTGCCTGTGCGCTCCTGGGCCAAAGCGAGCCCTTCCCTCATCTGGGGCAGGGACATGTCGCCTCCACTGGAATCGTTGGCCATTCCGCCTTCCCAGCCGGCGCCATGGTCGCCCATGATCACCATCACATTTTCCGATGGGTAGTTCTTGATCCCCCATTCAATGAAATCGGCAAAAACCTTGGGATCTGACATATTCACTTTGCCCAGATCCTCCAAGACGGGGGAGTTGATGTTCTTGTCGTCATTGTCCTTCTGGATGAAGAACCGTCGGGCATTAGGCCATGCGCCGCTCATGCCGGAGGGTCTGGGACCCCGATCCAATTGAACAAGAACATTCATGGTTGGACCTGAGCCGACTTTTTCAGCGTCAATGACGTTTTGCACGAGAGCATCTTCCAGGTTGTTGTCTCCTGCCAGGTACATGAGTACCGTCCACTTCGTTTTAGGCGGTTCGGGAGGCGGAGGAGGCTCCGGTGCCGGCGGTTCCGGAGGAGTGTTATTGGGCGGAGGCTCCGGCGCGGGCGGCTCTGGAGGAGTGTTCGGCGGCTCCGGCACAGGAGGCCGGTTTGGCGGCATTTGCGGCGGAGGGGCCGGGTCCTGATCTCCGATTCTTACTGTATCCCGTTGCACCGGGTTTTCCTCACCCTTCGAGATCGCCTGGCTGAAGGGGTTGTAGATGGCTTTGGAAGTATCTCCTACACTGCTTGCATACATGGAATCGTCCTCCTCCTCGATTTTCTTCCGACCCTCTCTGGGCCAACAACTTTATCATAACCTCCGAGAGGCGTCAGTTCAATACTCGTTCTGTTAAGGCTTTGTAAACATGCCGAAATACCTGTTGAAGGAAATACTCAAGGGGCGGTGGAAGTTAATCCTATGGTCTATGTGGGGATTATAGGGGATTCGCGATGTGATGAGTCCCTTGGACGAGTTGCCTACGATGTGGGAAGAGGGATTGCCGAGAGGGGTGCTGTCCTGGTTTGCGGAGGCCTAGGCGGCGTGATGAGCTGGTCGGCTCGCGGGGCCAGGGAGAACGGGGGAACCACACTGGGCATGCTGCCCGGGACAGACCGGAAGGATGCAAATCCGTACATCGTCCACGCCGTCCCCACAGGGCTGGGTGAGGCCCGGAATCTCCTTGTGGTGAGGGCGTCCGACGCCCTCATCGCGATTTCAGGCGGCTACGGCACGCTCTCTGAGTTGGCTTTCGCCCTCCTTCACGGGAAGCCGGTGGTCGGGCTTTCCACGTGGAGGCTTCTTCGCGGCGATGTGGAGGATGGCGGGGTCGCATACGCCGGGACCGCTGCTCTGGCGGTGCAAAAAGTCTTTTCATTGATGGAGGAAACCTGTGGACGCGGCGCCTGATGAGCATGCTCAACATGAATCGGGAGAGCAGGGAGGGCGTACTGCCTTTGCCGAGAAGGATGTAGCCTATTATCTGAGAATGATCCAGGACGAGTTCGAGGAGCTTGCCCAGGTCAAGAAAAAGGGAGGGGCTGAACATTCGGGCAAGCCGGTAGTACTGGTGACAGGGGATACTCTCGGGCGGGGACCGGAACCTCTTGGAAAGCGGCTCCTCACTCTTTTCATCAAGTCTCTTCTCACTTCTCCCGTCAAGCCCAAAGTTCTGATCCTTATGAATGGCGCCGTTCCACTGGCCCAGGAGGGCTCGGAGCTCATTGAGAGCCTGACTCTGCTGGAGGAGCAAGGCGTCCGAATCCTTGTATCCGCCGAGACCGCGGACCATTACGGCACAGAGGAGAAGATTCGGGTGGGCCAGGTCGCTCACATGTCCGCTATTACGGAATTGTTGCTGACTGCGGAGAAGGTCATCTCCCTGTGAGCGATCTCAAGGTCTCCGTGGTAATTCCCACTTACAACGAAAGGGACAACATCTCCGCCCTGATAGAGAAGCTTTCCCTACTGTTTCAGAGCCGTGGGCTGCAAGGGGAAATCATCATAGTTGACGACAACTCCCCGGATGGGACCGCGGACGAGGCGGAGGCACATGCCCGGAGGTTTCCGGTTAGAGTCCTTCGGCGCGGCCAAAAGAGCGGCCTTTCCTCCGCCGTTCTCTCAGGTTTTGGGATCGCCGGAGGCGAAATTCTCGGCGTCATGGACGCAGACTTAAGCCATGATCCTGAAGCCGTGGGGGCGCTCGTGGAGGCGGTCACATCGGGTAGGGCCGAGGTGTCTGTGGGCAGTCGCTATGTCGAGGGAGGGGGAATACGCGACTGGCCTGCTCTGCGGCGGTTCATGTCCTGGTTCGCGATCCTTCTTGCCCGTCCCTTGACATCGGTAAGGGATGTGACCAGCGGCTTTTTTTTCCTGCGGAAGGAAGTGATTGAAGGCGTTCGTCTCAGCGACCGGGGGTTCAAGATCGGCCTGGAAGTGATGGCAAAGGGGCGATACGGGAAGATTGTGGAAATTCCTTATACATTCACCGATCGAAGGAAAGGCTCAAGCAAGCTGAAGGCCGGAGAAGTCGTGGATTATTTGTCCCAATTGATGAGCTTGTATGGGGATCGAATCATTCGTGTCCTACAAAGAAAATCCCGAGCCCGATGAAGGCGACCCCTATCAATCGCAAAAGAGGAATTGTTTCCCCGAAGAAAATGGAAGCTATGCCTAGAAGGAGAACATAGCTGAGACTCAGGAAGGGATAGGCGTAACTCAGCTTTACCTGGGAAAGAACCGTCAGCCACGAAAGGGTGCTTACCACATAGCAGAGAATTCCCAACATGATAAGTGGCGTGAAAAGAAGGCGCACGGTGCCCAGGGAAATATCGCTTGGCGCCCCTTTCTGGACGCCCAGCTTGAAGAGAACTTGTCCAATGACGCCAAGGGCAACTGAAAGCAAGATGTAAAGAATCGGCTTCATTTCTCGTCCATACTTCGCCTTGAATCCTTTTGTTCCTGTCACTCGGTGAATTCAGGAAAGGGGAACAGATCTGTGGGAACGGAGTGGCTCTGCCTGAAAAGGCTGGTTCTGGCCTGCATACTTGGAGGGATCGTGGGTCTCGAGCGGGAGACCCTACATCGCCCGGCCGGCCTTCGCACCCATATTTTGGTATGCCTCGGTTCCGCCCTTTTCACGATTGTGAGCATTTACGGCTTCTTCTCGTATGTCAGAAACGACCCTGCCAGGGTGGCGGCACAAATCGTGAGCGGGATCGGATTCCTTGGGGCGGGAACGATCATGCGCCATGGCGCCAATATCAAGGGGCTCACCACGGCAGCCAGCCTGTGGGCCGTTGCGGGGATAGGCATGGCCGTGGGCTGCGGCTACCTGGCCGGCGCCGTCATAGCGACTCTCCTGATGTTCCTCACATTGACAACGATGCGCAGACTGGAGCTTTCCAAGCTCAATTCCTCTCAGACAAGGGGAGTAGTTCTGCAGATGATAAATCGTCCCGGACAGATCACCGAGATTCATCGCGTGTTGGAAGAGCGCAAGGTGGATGTCAAGGATCTGGAGATGGAAATAGACAAAGGAAGACTTGTCCTCAGGTTGATGGTTGCTCTTCCTGCGGGCCTCAATCTTGAGGAGCTTACTCAGATTCTTGCGGATCAAGGGGTGGAGAAGCTGGAATGGGATTGAGCGGATTGCGGATTGCAGAACGCGGACTTTGCCTGGTCGCCATGGTCTTGTGCCTGTTGCCTGGGGTGCCCTCCCAGGCGTCGCTTATTCCTTTTGAGGAGGCGATCGTGAAGGCAGTACGGAAGATCAAGCCTTCCGTTGTGGCCATTCATACGGTCGCGCAGAGACGGGACATGATCGGTGGGGAGATGAAGGGAATCGGCTCAGGGGTGATCTTCGACTCGAGCGGCTATATTCTTACAAATACCCATGTTGTCAGAAATGCAACGAATATTACCGTGACCCTGGCCAATGGCCGAAAGTTTCACGGAGTAGTGGTGAATGCAAGCGGCGAATACGACCTGGCCGTCATCAAGATCAATGGGGCAGGAAAACTCCAGGCGGCTGCTTTTGGTGATTCCGACAGGTTGGAGCTTGGCCAGTTGAGCATTGCCATCGGAAACCCCATGCATTTCGGATGGACGGTGACAACCGGTGTTGTAAGCGCCGTGGGGAGAAAGGTGCGGGCCGGAAGCATCATATACACCAATTTGATTCAGACGGATGCGGCAATCAACCCCGGAAACAGCGGCGGCCCCTTGATCAACTCAAAGGGCGAGGTGATCGGCATCAATACCCTCGTATACACAGGAAATGAGATGTCTTCGGCCCAGGGGCTCAGTTTCGCCATTCCCAGTAACACCGCTCGCCAGATTGCCGCGGAGCTCATGAAACCCAAGAAGTACTCGGCAAAACCGAAGGCTTGGTTGGGGATAGCCATGTCCGATGTCACTCCCGATCTGGCCCTGGAATGGGGGCTCCCGGTACAGCGCGGGGTGATGGTTTCACAGGTCACGGCTGCGAGCCCTGCCGCCAATGCGGGGATCGTGCCGGGCGATATCCTCGTCAAGGTGGATGGCCAGACCCTTCGCAATTCCTCCGATTTGAGGAATGTGGTGACATCGAAATCGCCGGGCGATACAATAGTAGTTGACTTGTGGCACAAGGCGGAGAAGCGACAGGTAAGGGTCCGCCTGGAACAAATCAGCCAGTGAGGGATAGGTCATGCTGAAAGAAGCGAGAGAAGCTCTTGCCGGTTCTCTTGAAAAATCGTACCATCTTGCCGCGGAACTGGGCGAGTTGCCCCTTGTGAGCCAACTCCCGGAGATTGTGCTGGAAAGAACCCGTGAGAAGAAATATGGAGACTGTGCCACCAACTGGGCCATGCTTCTCGCCCGTCCCCTTGGCCTTCCTCCAAGGAGGATCGCCGAAACACTGGCAAGAAACATGCCCCATACCGATGGTCTTCTCGAACGGACTGAAGTGGCTGGACCCGGTTTTGTCAACTTTTTTCTTGCCCCTGGCGCCTGGTGGCAGACGCTCCGCCGCATTCAAAACGAAGGATCTCACTTCGGCGATTCCGCCCTGGGTCAGGGAAAGCGACTTCAGATCGAATTCGTAAGCGCCAATCCCACCGGCCCCCTCAATGTCGTGAATGCCCGGGCCGCTACGGTGGGGGATGTCCTGGCCCGTATTGCCGAAAAGTCCGGGTATAAGGTGGAGAAAGAATACTATATCAACGACGAAGGGAGCCAGATCGAGAATCTTGGGCGCTCTGTGGAAGTGCGGCTCCTGGAGCTTCTGGGTCGGGATGCGGCTCTCGGCGAGGACGACTACCATGGAGAATATGTAAAGGATCTCGCCCGGCAGGCACTTTCCGAAAACCAGCAGCTTGCAGAAGAGCCGTCCGAAAAAGGTCGAAGATTTCTGGCGGATTTTGCTCTGGGCCGAATCATTGCCGGGCAGAAGCTGGATCTGGCGGATTTCGGCGTGGAATTTCACGTATGGTTCAGTCAGAAGTCTCTGGGTGACGAAATTCAGAAAACCATTGACTATTTGGCCCAAAAGGGGTACACATACGAAAAAGACGGTGCTGTCTGGTTCGCATCCCAGCGTTTCGGTGATGATCAGGACCGCGTTCTTGTTCGGGAAGACGGTCGCCCCACCTATTTCGCCGCAGATGTGACGTATCACAAGAACAAGCTGGATCGAGGGTTTGATTTCCTGATCAATATATGGGGCCCCGATCACCATGGCTACATCACAAGGCTCAAAGCCGCCGTGCAGGCTCTCGGCTATCCGGAAGGCACACTGGAGGTCATCCTGGTTCAGCTCGTGACCCTTGTGGAAGGGGGCAGGCAGGTCAGAATGTCGAAACGGGCAGGGAAACTAGTCAGCCTGAGGGACCTGATCGAGGAGGTGGGCAGGGATGCGGCAAGATTCTTTTTCGCCATGAGGCACAGGGACAGTCACCTGGAGTTCGATCTCGACCTTGCCAGGATGCAGACTGAGGAAAATCCACTTTATTACGTCCAATATGCCCATGCGCGCATCTGCAGCATCCTGAGGAAGGGGGCAGAGGCGGGGATATTTCTTTCATCGGGGGAAACGGATTATTCGCCCCTCTGCGAAGAGGAAACCCTCGATCTTCTGAAACTTCTTTCCACCTTTCCTGACCTTGTTCAGGAATGCGCGCAGAAGATGGAGCCACACCACCTGACTCGCTATGCCCAGGACCTGGCATCCGCCTTTCACGGATTCTATACCCGCTTCAGGGTTCTGGGGGAGGAGCCGCCGGTCACCCATGCGAGACTCTGCCTGGCGGATGCCGTGAGGCTTGTCCTGGCCGAGATTTGCCGATTACTCGGGGTAATCGCCCCGGAACACATGTGAGGGGGAGGAATTTCTTAACACCTTCCGAATGTTTTTTTGTTGCGCACTTTAGAAATAGAGGTGCTATATGGGGATTAAAATCCAAAAAGAGAAGATCCCGGTGATTCTGATCACTGCCACTCACCGTATGGAAGGCGAGATGCACGTAGTGGCAGGAGGGCGTCTTCTGGACGAAATCAACAAGGATCGGGATTTTATCCCTATTACGAACGTCACGATCTACGCTCTCAATGAAACGACCCCTTTGGATACTCTGGAGTTCCTGGCCGTGAACAAGACCGCCGTGAATTTCATTGCACCGGCATCGTAAGCTGGGATCATTTCGGCAATGAGTTTTCCAGGCCGGCACGGTCTCTCTGATTTTGCAATCTGAACTTTGAAATGGGGCGAAGGGACATGGATTTTCTGGACAAAGTCAGCGAAAGTGCACAGAAGGTGGGGGGGGAGTTGGCCACCCAGATAGGCGGATGGGCGAAAAAGGTTCACAAGGCTGTTGACATGGAATGGAAGGAGATGCAAATACGGTATGCCATCTCCCATCTCAAGGATGAAAAGGGAGACAAGCTTCGCCAGATCGGAGAGCGGATATATATTCGTTACCTGGACGGTCTCTATCAGGACGCAGGCATTGAGGACCTGGTGAATGAAGTTCGCGCCATCGAGGAGCAAGTCGTGCAGAAGCGGGAACAACTCACGGCAATGCAGAAGCAGCGTGAGGATGCATGAGCGTAAAGGTTCGATGGCTGGGGCACAATTGCTTTACATTGACCACACCAAAGGGCTCAGTCATACTGACAGACCCTTATGCCAAGACCTTTCCCTTGAAATTGCCTCAAACAGAGGCGGATGTCGTTCTGGTGTCCCACGAGCACCACGATCATAACGCTGTTTGGCGCATTGAAGGAAACCCGCTTGTGGTAAAGCGCACCAGTGAGTATATCGTGGAGCACGAGATCCACATCCAGCGCACGGAGGAGGTATTCCGATTCAAGGGAATCCCCACTTTTCACGATGCTCAGCAGGGGACCCAGAGGGGACCGAATACGGTGTTTGTCTGGACCTTGGAGGGGATGCGCTTTTGCCATCTCGGAGACCTTGGGCATACATTGAAAGACGATCAGATTGCGGCCATGGCACCTGTGGACCTCCTCTTCCTGCCCACCGGGGGACATGTAACGATCAATTCACAGGAAGCAGCCATGGTCGTTAACCAGCTCGATCCCAAGGTTGTGTTTCCTATGCACTACAAGCTTCCCCCGGTCACCTGGCCTCTGGAAGAAGTGGATCTTTTCCTGAATCGGATGGATCGGGTGGAGCGCCTGGACACGGTTCAGGTGGAAATCAAGGAATTGCCTGCACGCAGACATGTGCTTGTTCTGCGGTACGATCAGGGATAAAGGGGTAGAGGGATGCAAAAATATATTTTCGTAACCGGCGGGGTTGTCTCCTCAATCGGAAAAGGGATTTTCTGCGCTTCCCTGGGCCGTCTCCTCAAGAGCAGGGGAATCAAGGTGACCGTTCAGAAAATGGACCCGTACATCAATGTGGATGCCGGCACCATGAATCCTTATCAGCACGGAGAGGTCTTCGTCACCGAAGACGGCGCAGAGACGGATCTGGATCTGGGGCATTATGAGCGCTTCATTGACGTGAATCTCAAGAAAGAGAGCAACCTCACGACCGGAAAAATCTACGGAGCGGTGATATCAAGAGAGCGCAAAGGGGACTACCTGGGGGACACGGTCCGTGTGATTCCTCACATCACGAATCAGATCAAGGAGGACATCCGAAAAGTCGCCGTGGAAAGCGATGTAACGATAGTGGAAGTGGGCGGAACGGTAGGGGACATCGAGAGCCTTCCTTTCCTCGAAGCCATACGGCAATTCAAAAACGATGTGGGCGCCGAAAATGTCCTTTACATTCATCTGACCCTCATTCCCTTTCTAAGCGGAGCGGCGGAGCTGAAGACCAAGCCCACCCAGCATAGTGTCAAGGAATTGCGGAATATCGGGATTCAGCCCGATGTCATCATCTGCCGGACGGAGAAGGTTCTGACCGAAGAGATGATAGACAAGATCGCTCTTCACTGCGATGTGGACAAAAAAGCGGTCTTTCAGAGTCTGGATGTTCAGAATATTTATGAGATACCCCTGTTGCTGGAGGCCCAGGGACTGGGGAATTTCGTCAATTACCGCCTCAGACTGAGCATGACCCCCCCCGATCTTCGCTCCTGGGAGCAAATGATTCAGCAGATTCGAGACCCCAGGGACACGGTCACCATCGCCCTTGCAGGGAAGTATGTTGGTCTGAAAGATGCTTATATCAGCATCTCTGAGGCTCTCAGGCACGGAGGGATCGGCAACGGCGTTCACGTCCGAATCAAGCGGGTGGACGCGGAGCTGCTGGAGGGCGGGGGCGCAGAGGAGCACCTTGCAGATGTCCACGGAATCCTCGTTCCGGGAGGGTTCGGAGCAAGAGGACTCGAGGGAAAGGTCTCAGCGGTCAAGTATGCAAGGGAAAAGAATATCCCCTATCTGGGAATTTGCTATGGTCTTCAATGCGCCGTGGTGGAGTTTGCCCGAAACGTGTGCGCCATGGAGGGCGCAAACAGCACCGAATGCGATTCCATGACAAGATTCCCCATCATTGATCTTCTCCCTGAGCAGGTCGGTGTTCAGGACATGGGCGCCACCATGCGTCTTGGCTCTTATCCCTGCACTCTTGTGAGCGGTTCCCTCTCCCACAAGGCCTACGGGGAGGAAGTGATCCAGGAGCGGCACCGCCACCGTTACGAGGTGAATAATCATTTCAGGTCACAGCTTGTGGAGCGCGGCATGCTGATGAGCGGGATCTTTCGGGAAAAGGATCTGGTTGAAATCATTGAGATACCGGGACATCGGTGGTTTATAGCTTCTCAGTTTCATCCCGAGTTCAAATCGCGCCCGAATCGTCCGCACCCCCTCTTTCGGGACTTTATCAAGGCCGGTTATGAATACAAGATGGAGAAGGAATCGGGGGAAGCCCACGGGGTGAGTGCAGCCACCCCAGGTTCCTCGCCCTTGAAGGGGGAGGTCAGGCGGGGGTGAATGGTTGCGATGAATCGAGAAATCGAGATTTTGAAGGCAGGGGGAAAAATCATGAGTGAAGTCATTACACTGAATCAAGAGACCTTCCAGGACGTTATCGGGAAATCGGACAAACCGGTGCTCGTGGACTTCTGGGCCGCCTGGTGCGGACCTTGCAAGATGCTGGCCCCTGTCGTTGATTCCATAGCTCTGGAATACGCGGAAAAAATCAGGGTTGCCAAGGTCAATACGGATGATAACCGCACCGTGGCGGAGCAATTTCATGTGTCCGGAATTCCCAGCCTCCTCCTTTTCAAGGAGGGTAAGCTCGTGGACAGGCTGGTGGGCTATGTGAATCAAGGGAGCTTGAAAGCGTTTCTGGACAAGCATCTGTGATTGGAGGAGTGTTCATTGGCAACAACAGGAATGGATTTGAAAGAAAAAATCAGAGATATCCCCGATTTTCCGCAGAAAGGCATCCTTTTTCGAGATATAACACCCTTGCTGAGAGATCCCCTGGCCCTGGATTGCGTCGTTGATCGTTTCCATCAGTACTATCGGGACAAGAACATCCAGGTCGTCGCCGCCATAGAGGCCAGGGGCTACATTCTCGGATCTCCTCTGGCGCTCCGCCTGGGTGCAGGATTCGTTCCTGTGCGCAAGCCCGGAAAGCTGCCGTACAAGACGATATCTCAAGAATACTCCCTGGAATACGGGGTCAACACTCTGGAGATACACGCAGACGCCGTCAACAAGGGTGAACGTGTACTCATTCTTGATGACCTGATCGCAACCGGCGGATCCGCAGCGGCCACCAGCCGGCTTGTGGAGAAGTTGGGGGGCGTCGTGGCGGGATTCGGTTTCATGATCGAGTTGACCTTCCTCAAGGGAAGGGAAGTCTTGAAAGGTCATGATGTATATACCATCATTCAATACTAGAAGAGTTTCGAGAAAAGGAGTTTTTCCTTCGGGAACGAAATACATCTTGACAGATGTCAGGATCGGAGTTATAATAGGTCGGATCGTCGCGGGGTGGAGCAGTCCGGTAGCTCGTCGGGCTCATAACCCGGAGGTCGCAGGTTCAAATCCTGCCCCCGCAACCAGGAATATTGCGGGCTTTCTCAAAGCCCGTTTTTTGTTTACTCTGGATTAGGATGTGATTGTGTGAAATTCTGGAAGCCGGGTATCCTTGTTTTTCTTGTTGTCATTTTCACGAGCTGCTTTCCGACAACAGTGAGCGTCGGCCCTGACGGCACAGTGGGCCTGGTTCGGGAGGAAGGCGCCTACCTCCTGCAGTTGGCGGAGAGCAAGGCCACCCTTGTGAAGAAATCGGAAGAGGGAAAACCTGTTCGCTGGTTGCAGATCTCCCCCGACGGGAAACGTCTCCTTTATGTTGTGAGTGAGGATCTCTATGCAAGCGACGTTTCAGGCTCCGATGAAAAGCTCCTTTATCATTGTCCGGCAAGCCTTGTGTATGCCAGGTGGTCCCCTGACTCCAGAAGGATTGCCCTCCTGGAGATGGAGCCCATGGGCGCAACCACCCCCGAAAAAGGGGAGGAGCAAGGTGAGAATCTCTCCCAACTCGCCCTCCTGGATCCTGCGGCGCCTGAGCCGAAAGTGGTGGCAAAGAAGATAGCGTCACTTTTCTGCTGGCTCCCCGACGGCAAGGCCCTCATGGCTTTTCAAGCCAAAAAGAAAGATCCCAAATCCGGACTGCGTCTGGGGAGCATTGTGATCATCGAGACTTCCACAGGGAAGACCGCCCCTCTGGCGGACGTAAGCGCACAAGATGTTTCCCTCGACATTACACCGGGCGCCACGGGCCTTTTCTTCACGAGCCGTTCCGCTGCACTCCCAGGTGGGAAGCTACCGCCTGCATCCACGACAAGCAGCGATTCCCTCTTTTCCCTTGCTTTGAAAGAGACTAAGAACCCTCTCCGCAACATGGGAAACTGCGACCTCGTAGTGGTCAGCCCCAAAGGAGAACATCTCCTTGTAGTTCGACCCACCGGCACCGGTGGTGATAAGCAGCTAGCCGTACTCGATAGGGATGGAAAAGAAGGAGCAGTCATCTCCGAGAAAGTTGCATTTTCCTCATCCGAGATGGGCGGAGGAAAGATCCTGCCGGTGTGGCTGGATGCCGAGAGAATCCTGTTCTTCAAGTATCAGGTCACAGTAGGACCTGACGGAAAAGCCCTGGATGTTTTCACAGCCAAATTCGATGGAAGCGAAGTAAAAAACATGAGGCTGCCCATAGAGATGGCTGTCCGGAAACCGGCTCCGTAGCTCCTTTGAGCTCGCCCCCGGCGTCCCTCTGCCCGCAATCCCTCCTGTTGGATCCTCCTTTGAACCCTTCCGCGCTGACGTCCTTATTCTGACTCCTGACTACCTGAGTAGTTACGTCAGGGCTGCAATTTCGCACGGACCGCATAGAGCCTGCGCATGCGTATGGATTTCGGCGTTATCTCGATGGTCTCGTTGTCATTTATCCATTCAAGGGCGGCTTCCAGGGAGAGTATCAGGGGAGGCGTGAGGATTACCGTTTCATCGCTCGTGGAGGCCCGCATGTTGGTCAGTTTCTTGAGCTTCGCTATGTTCACGTCGAGATCGTTTTCACGAGCGTGCTCACCCACGATCATCCCATTGTAGACCTCTGTGCCCGGCGGGATGAAGAGCCGGCCCCGCTGCTCGATGCCGGAAATGGCGTAAGCCGTCGCAATGCCACCCCTGTCTGCCACGAGAGCGCCGTTCACCCTGGACGGCACCGGCCCCGCCAGAGGCCCGTATCTCTCGAAAATCGAATGCAAGATTCCCAATCCCCGGGTGATGGTGAGGAAAGTCGAGCGCATCCCGATGAGGCCCCTAGACGGTATGTAAAATTCCAGCCTGACCCTTCCCGTATCGAACCCTGTCATATTGAGCATGGTTCCCTTTCTCATCGCCATGAGCTCCCTGATCACGCCGATGTAGATGTCGGGAATGTCTATCATCAGGCTCTCGAAAGGCTCGCACACCTGGCCGTCTATGGTTTTCTCGATGACCTTCGGCCTGCCGACTTCCATCTCGTAACCTTCACGCAGCATCGTCTCGATGAGTATCGAAAGCTGGAGCTCTCCTCTCCCTGAGACGACGAACTGGTCGGGAGTCACCCCTTCCTCGACGCGCAGGGAGACGTTCTGGCAGCCTTCCTTGAACAGGCGCTCCTTGAGCTTGCTGCCCGTGACATACTTCCCCTCTCTCCCCGAAAAAGGCGAGGTGTTGGAGGAGAAAACCATGCTCACGGTGGGCTCTTCCACGTAAATCCTCGGCTGAACGACGGGGGTATCAATGGAGGTGACCGTATCTCCGATTGTGATAGATTCGAACCCTGCCAACGCAACAATCTGGCCTGCCTGCGCTGCCTGCAGCTCGACCATCTTCAAGCCCTCGTATCCATAGATCCGCAGCACCTTGCCCCGGTGCTCGCTTTCCTCGCCTGCTATCAGCACCTGGTCGTTCACCGATACGGTGCCCGATTTCATCCTGCCCACTGCAAGCCTTCCCACGTAATCGGAGTATCCGAGGTTCGCCACGATCATGCTCAGGGGGTCGGCGAGCTCGACTAAAGGGCTGGGAATCCAATCACGCATGGCCTCAAACACGGGTCTCATGTCGAGGGGCTCGTCTTCGATGCGAAGCGTTGAGGCGCCCGCCCTCGCGTTCGTGTAGACGACGGGGCTATCCAGGTAATGCGCGTCAGCGCCGCAATCCAGGAGGAGGTCGAACACCTCGTCCACCACTTGCTCTGTTCGCGCGTCCTTCCTGTCGATCTTGTTGATGATCAGCACCAGGGGGAGTTTGGCTTCCAGCGCCTTCTTCACCACGAACCGGGTCTGCGGCAGGGGGCCTTCCGCCGCATCTACAAGCAGGAGCGCGCCGTCTACCATGGAGAGAATGCGCTCTACTTCCCCGCCGAAATCGGCGTGGCCCGGGGTATCTACGATGTTGATGCGAAAGCCTTCCCATTCAAGGCAGCAGTTCTTCGCGGCTATCGTGATCCCGCGCTCCCGCTCGAGATCGAGAGAATCCATCACTCGATCCGGTACAGCCTCGTTGCGGCGAAAGGTTCCGCTCTGCCTGAGAAGCGCGTCTACGAGAGTCGTCTTCCCGTGGTCGACGTGGGCGATGATTGCTACGTTTCGTATCGGCAGTATTTCCGGCATTGTTGCTTAACAGAATTCGCAGCATTCATGGAGGTTCCTTCCGATGCTACATATTGGTTATATATGTCGTGGGCCACTTAGCCTGGAGTTTCGCCTTTTTTCAGGCGGCTGATGGCATCTAGCAAAGGAATTCGAGTACGGATTCAATTTTTTGCTGTACCCTTTCTGCGGTTGGGTCCTGCAAAAATAAGGGGATGCAAATCGCTTTGCGAACAGCTCGCAACATGTCGTAGAACGAAGGTTCTGTCTTGTGGCGGTACCAGGGAGATCGGGCTTTAACCGCTTGGACATCGGCTGCGACGTTCCCGTGTTGGAGATACCACAGATGAATCAATGCG
>JACPDT010000081.1 GCA_016183865.1 Armatimonadota bacterium
GGGCGGCTCCTGGAATCGGACAACTTTCAGTCAGGCCCGTGTCCGGCATTAATGGTCAGAACATTCAATGCTCTCGTGGTCGCAAATGGAGCATAGCCTTTCGCTGTGGCCTTGGAATAGAACTCGTCAATCAGTGCCTGTTGCGTTACGTAGTCTATGACCAGGACGAGCTTTCCGGCTTGCTTGAAAACGTCAAGATTGGCAGTGGCAGCAGAGATTTGTGCGGCGCTGTTAGGAACATTATCGTTAAACCACGTTCCTTCCCTCCCAATGCCGGTGACAGCGCTGACATAGTCTGAATGCGAAGACAGCTCCTCGGCATTCTGCGGGAAAACCCCAAAATCTGCTTTTCCTTTTGTTACCCGGGCATAATTTGCCAGGGCCTTCACAAGATCAACCATTTCCTGCTCGGCTGTTTGTCTCCCCAGCCCGCTCTGCCCACCTGGTCCCCAGTATTGGTATGCGTCAATGATGTCAAGGTAGACTCCGTCAAACCCTGCCTCGATGATCTTGTCCAGGTAACTCTGGGAAGAGCCGTAGATGATGGATTGCCACGCGGGATCCCAGTATTGCACCTTGTAATTCCCGGGCCACTGGGGATTCACGGGGCCGAGCCACGACGGTGCTCCCGGGTCGGGAGCACCATCGTTGTTCGCATCCCAGGCATTCTGCCAGTACCACCGATAGTTCTCCGCCTCACCTATGCTCATATAGGCGAGGACAAGTTTGGAACCACCGGGGCTGTTCTTCAATTCGCTGATTTGCTGGGCCGAGAATCTGCCGGCTTCGGTTCCATTGTTTGAATAGTCAATTACGACCAGATCGTATTTTGAGTTTCCCATGGCGGCAAGGTCCACGTTCTGCAGTTGATATGCAAAATCGTTTACCCCATTCCAGGAAAAAGTAGAATTGGATGGCGTCTGGAGTGTTCCGCCTCCGGAACAGCCCGTAAGCCATGCAAGGATCATGAACACAATCGCACTCGCAAAAATGACCAGCTTACGGCATCGTCTTGACATCACGAGCTGGTTGTCGCCTCCTGTCCGTATTTCTTCCGACTGACGGCATTCCCATTGTCAACCTCTATAACATCAAACTTCCAGCCTTTGGGAGCGCGACTCGAAGATTCAGGCTCATCAGGCTGTCATTGATGGGCAGCTCCTGCACCATATCCGAACAGTGATGAGGATGGGTCCTGGAGATTCAGTCACTTTGTTGACGGGAGGGGCCTGGAGCACGAAGCCGTCCTTCTCCATGGGGGCGCCCGCAAACGCAATTCCCGCGCCTACTGTGGAGCCATCTATCACCCGCCAAAAATACCGGGCGAAGGGAATTGATTTTCCGATCCCTTCTTCAGGGAGTAATCCGCACCCCTTTCCCTGCATCAACAAAGCTTTCGTCTCCCGCAAATCTATACCAGTGTTCGTAACTCCGGCCGTCCTCGGAAAACACGAACTTGATGTCCCCAGAGTGCCCCGGGTCCTTAAAGTTGCCCTTGAGTATGTTCCCCTCCAGGGTGCCCCAAACTCTGCCTCCCCCAGCCCAGTCATAGGTGCCGGTCACATTGACACCGCTCTGGGTCAATCTTATAGGGCCGGGGTAGTGGCCGGTGCGGTATGTTCCCGTTACATTCAAGGGACCGTCCGGCTGACTCCCACCCGGAACTGTGGACGTCCGCGCTCCTGTTTTCCTTCCGTAAAGCTGGATATTCTGGGCCACGAACCACCCGTGCCCCGTAAGCTCAAGCCTGAAAGCATTCGCTTCGACGGGGCTGGCGAGAACCTTGCGATAATTGGGAATCGAACGTCCTGTTACGCCTCCCGAAAGCTTCTCGCGGTTTATATTGGTGTTGGATAGAGTGTCCACAGTCACCCAGCCTCCCTGGGGCCTTTTCAGCTTGAGGACAATTCCGGCCCCATCTGTGGTGACGTCGGTTCCCGCGGTCTGGATGCGGATTTCCTCGATCCTGTAAGTCCCATCCATATCGAGCTGAAGCCAGTCGGAGCCGTTTCTGGAATTAACCCAGAGGCCGCCGTTGAAGGGATTTCCTTTAGAGTTGGGCTCACTAATGGTGCCGGCGCTAGCCTTGCCTCCCGTGATCCTGTTACCTCCGGCTGACTCCGGCTGGACCGTGGGTGTGGGGGGCGAGGCCGGCTTCCCTGTCTCTCTTTCACGAGTCTGAGCCAGTTTGTTCTTCAGGATGTCGCGGTTCTTCCGGGCCAACTCGAAATCCGGTTTGATTTTTAGAGATTTCTCGTAATCTTCGAGGGCGCCGGCGGAATCCCCCAAACGCTCCTTGTACGCGCCCCTGTTGTTGTATGCTGAATAGTTATCCGATTGGAGCTCAATGGCCCGTTCAAGATCCTCGATGGCGCCGCGGGTATCCCCTAACTTGTTCTTGTAACGGCCACGTCCGACATAATAGTTCGAATTGCCCGGCTTGAGCCGGATGGCCTGGGTGTAATCGTCCACGGCTTTCTGATGCTCTCCCAGTGCGCCGTATGCAACGGCTCTGTTATTGTACGCTCTCGAATCAGGCCTCAAAGCGATGGCCTCCGTGTTGTCACTCACGGCGCCGTCATAATCCTTGGAATCAGTCTTCTCCCTGCCTCTTTGCAGAAAAGCATCAGCCAGCTTGTCTTTCAGCTCGGCAGCAGCTTGTGGAGCGATCCTGGCGAGTTCAGGGAGCAGTGCTTTCGCTTCATCCAGTTGCCCCTGTTGGATCAGATTGCTGAGCTGTTTCACGTCCTCTGCCGATTCAGCTTTTCCCTTTGCCGATAGCAATCGCTCCAGCTCTGTCCGGATGGTCCGGTCCTGGGGATCCAGGTTTTTCGCTTCCTGAGCCAGATTGACAGCCCGTTCAAGATCCCCTTGACGCTCTGCATCGTGCGCTTCCTCGAGTTTTTTTTGCGCCTTGTCTTTGTCGGACGCCGCCTTCATATGTTCCTGGGAGATCGTGACTTCGAAGCTGCCGGATCCCCTGCCTAACTCGTCCCCATCCGCATTCCGGACAACCATCGTCGCTTGACAGGTTCCGACTTCGCTCCGGTTCACGGTTGTTTCTTCGGTATGGGGGTTCCCCACGAAACTGGAGCCGGCGTTCAGGAGCCACTCATACCGAACTTCACCCGGTGGTTTCGGGGAGATCCCTGCTCGAATCCGGATATTCTGGAATACCGCAATACCGGTCTCCTTGTCTTTCAGCCCGCCCTTCGGACCTTGTTGCCATTCGGTTGTCGTGGGAAGTGAGACCTGTACCGACACTTTGTACAGTGATGCTTGAATGGTACCGCTCGCATCCCCTAAATCGCCGGCTGAACGGGCCACGACCGTAATCGGGCGCGCATCCTTTGGAGTGAGAGTAATCTCGAATGAATCGTTCGATTGAGCGATCTGTCTGGCATTGCCTGGAACTTCCCAGTTGAAATGGGCATCCTTGATGCCTGTAGGCACAGCCAGTCTCGCCTTCACCTCCTGACCGACAAGGGGGCGGGAGGGGGAGAAAGAAATCGAGAGATTGGGCGAAATGATATCCATTTCGATTTGCTGGGATTCGGCGACAGTTGAGAGAACATCGCCTTTCTTATTCAGGACTTCAACCCAGACCTTGACACGGCCGGACTTTCGGAAAAGAACATCGGTGCCCGATGATCCGCTCTCTTGCGGCTTGAAATCAAGCTCCGAATTCGGCTGCCACCGGAAGACGTAGTTGCCGGAAACGGGTTTCCCGTTCAAGGTAAGAGTGGCCCTGAACTTTGCTTTACCACCAACCGGCGCCTGGTTGCTTCCGGGCTCCAGTTTCTCAATCTCGACTTTCAAGGCTACAATCGTTAGTGCTATGCTACCGGAGGCCGTATTCCCATGGTTGTCTCTGACTGTTACAGAAATCCTGTGGGACCCCGGTCTTTCTGAATCCTTGAATGCAAAGGTATCTCCTTTCGCCGTTCCGGTATCCGCGCCGCTCCAGGAATACTGATATCCAGGTACTCCGCCTGAAGCACTGGCCTGGATGTTTGCCACATCACCCATTTGCAGAGTGGTCTTATCAGCCGTTAGTTCCACTTTCAGGGGTTTCATGAATTTCTTGTTTATGGCGGTGATTTCTCTCTTGCTTGATTCCTTGTCGTATACTACGTTATGGGCCTTGTAGCAATCTTCTATACATTCTCCCGAAGCGATCATAAAGAACCTGTAGCAGCCCCAGTCGCCGCCCATGCAGGGACCATTTGCTTTGTCGTCACAACTTGGGCTCGCCCCCTTTACGTCTTCCGGGTGATAGTGGGCGCCCGTAATGGAATTTGAACATTTGCAGATGCAGTTGAGCAGTTCTCTCCTCTCTGCTTCCGTAAGAGCACTGAACGGTCTGGGTCTGGGTTTTTCTCCAGGCTGTTTCTCGGGTTCTTTGGGTTGTTCGGGCTTTACAGGTTTTTCAGGTTTTCCCTGCCCTTCCGAATCAGGGGGCTGTGCAGTTTTGTCGCCATCAGCCGGTTTCTCCGGCGGGGGGGGTTCCGTTTGCTTCGGACCTCCGGAGACTGAGCGTCCTTTTGGCTTTATGATCACACTGGTCTCGGCGAGCACGTGCATTTTACCGAAATCACTGAGCGTGTAGAGCTGTACCAGTAGTTTTCCCTGGCCCGAAGCCTTGACCTGAGCTTGTTCTCCTTTTTGGGAGACAATCTCCAGTCCACCGCTCGATTTCCAGGCCCACATGGCTTCTGCAGGGGGTGCGCCTTTTTTCAAGACGGCACGGGCCTTGACGGTTGAGCCGGACTCCGGCTGTGCATTGGAGACATTGATCTCAAGTGTTAAAGGAGCGCCGGTTACGGTAACGGTGTGTACGGCATCCGCAAGCAGCCGCTCCTTACTCGCGGTCAACTTCCACGTAACAGCACATTTGATGTGACGTTCACCTTTACCGGCGGGCACGTACATCAGCGAGTTGCCATCTCCGAGCACCTTGTTGCCCTCAGTCCAGGTCAACCTTATCTTACCGGTGCAATCATCTATCAATGGCTGACCATTTCGCGTCAAGACTTCAGCCTTGAGCTCGATCGGCTTTCCTTCCACTGCCTGCGCTTCCCCCACTATTTTGGCCTTCACGAAATCATCCGGTGGGGGCTTCAGACGATACAGCGCCTCAAGTTGTTCGACCAGGTCCGCTTCTTTCTTATCCACAGCAGCACGAACATTACCGAAGAACTCTCGCGCATTGTTGAACGCATGATTCCGATGATATCCGAGAAAATCGCTCAAAGCTCCTCTTGCATCATCCCCGTATTTGCGTCCATAATAATCCAGAAGGGCTACGCAAATAACACCCTCGGTGTGGGCGCCCGGTGCATCCATGTCGTCTCTGGCCAGAGGAGCACAACTCAGGGCGATCTGTTTCGTGAATCCTTGTCCGACAGGCCTGCCTCGGATCCTCGACAAAAGGACACCGACAAAAGACGCTCTGCCCTCGGACCAGGCAGCCGGTTCTGGAATCAGATTCCCCCCCTCGTCGGTCAGCATGAACACACTCCCTCGGGCGACCGATGGTTCATCTATGTTTAACACCAGCTCCATGATGGCGTGTGTCCACTCGTGAAAAACGTTCTCCGCGCCCTGCGATGACGCAAAATTGAAATCCACGGGAAGGTTGATGCGTGAATTCCTGTAATTTTCACCGGAAGGGGTCTCTCCTTGAGGTATATATCGCAGTGCCACAGCGTCGATCCGACTGGCGTCCGCCCTGCCCACAAGCCCTGCCATAACTTCACGGATGTCTTTCTTCAATACGTAGAACCAGTCTTCCCGTGACTGAAGCGCCACCTCAAGCTGTTCTGCTGCAGGGGGATATGTTTCCTCGATGAAACCCAGATAAATTCTACCATTAGCAGGATCTTCATATCGGGCAGTGATTTTCATCTTCGTCAACTGCCGCCCGCGGGCATACTCCACCTGGCCGACCGGCAAGTAAAAAGTAACAGACCCTGACGTGTTTCGAGAAGGTGCGGAGCCCAGAAAACCTGTTGCTCCTGATTCGTCTGATAGCGCGAACACAACACCGGGCAGGGTCTGTCCATCTTTTTGCGAAGACACAACCAGCTTTCTAAATCCGAGGCGCACAACTGTGCCACTCTTTGCCAGACGCAGGCTCAGGGTGATTGAGAGTCCTGATTGACTCTGCCCCCCAGTAATAGGATCTCTAACACCACCCCCCGCGGCCTCTCGACCCGAAGCAAACCGATACTTTGTTTTCGACCCACCCATGATGTAAAGTTTTTCGAGAATCAGATCAGAAGAAGGCCGTTCAGGGATCAGGACCTTCCCTGTTGCATCGGTATCCAGGTCGTGAACGCGCCCTGTACGCCTGTTGATTACAACAGCCCGCATCCCCTCGACCGCCGCGTCTCCATCAGGGGTCTGCGCCTTCACTGTAACGGTGCAGGTTCCTGATGCCGACGGACTGCCCGCCGGCGCACCCAGCGTACAAAAAAGAAATCCGGCGGTAAGCAGGAAGGTCGTCGCGGTCAGAACTGTTGCCGGACACCTGCTTATTCTGACTATTCCTTGCACGAAGATTGCGATCATGCTGAAATGTCTCATCTGATCCCCCCCTTTCATTTCGACAGTGTAATAGTCTTCAAGAGTGTTTAGTAGACAAGTCACTTTTCTCAGTCTTAGTGGAAACTCCTGCCCCGAGGCAAGGCGCATGGCCCTGCCAGAGACAGCCGAATCCAGGGAACCATACTCGTTCGACCCGGATGTTCCCACAGACATCTGGTGCCAGGACCCGAGCACGAATATGTGTAGCGCCTGATAAACTCCTGGCCCTGGCTTCGCCATTGCCCGAATGAACCCGATAACCAGCGGGAATTCTGTTGCCACTCTATTGGGCAGTTCCTCAACGATAAACTTCGTGCTTTCTCTCCTGAGAGAGCCCTCCCTGTCCCCCGCAAGGAGCAAATCCCCCTAAAATTCTGAGAAGGATCCCCTGATTTCCCGGAGAACTCCACCGACGACAAAATCAATTTACCTGTAACCACCAAACAAAGGCAGCCTGTTCCATAGTGATCATTCGCTGATCCTGAGCCAACTCAAGAATCTCCTGGTCGGACCTTTGGTCGAGACCAACTTCTGATTTGTGTTTGATGACCCAAGACGGCTTTGCCCCCTGAAGCCACGAGGTTACGACCCTTGGACACATTTTATGCCTGCAAAAGACCGGACAGATTTAATATGCGGTCTGACCATATCTGCGATTGTTCCGCAAGCTGATTGCGCTGTATCGGATCTTCCCAGAAGCTTTCCCACTTAAGTTGCCAATAAGCCAACATTATCTGTAATTCAACCAGCTCGGCGGCGGTATCTATACCAGTTTCCATCGCTGTCCATTCAATGAAATGCTTGCTCTCGTCTACAAGACTCATGACCGCCACCCGATTAGCGTCTCGACTCGCGAACGACTTGATTCGGCGTAAGTTCGCCGCCAAACCACCTAATCGAATAGAAACACCATCGCGCAGATAACGTTCGCGAATCTCTACCCAATCTTTACATCGGTCACCTAATAATTGACGAGTGATCTGGGCTACATTTTCCCGAATATCCATGTCAACTATCTCCAGCGAGCGATTGTTTTGCCGGGGTCTGATATTGATCAGCGACTCGAAGGTCACTTGTTGACTGTTTGGGTTCCAGTCGGCGCCCCAGATATCTTCTTGCTGACTGCCGTCATCAAGCAAAGCCGCCTCGCAATCGGCATGCATAGCTCCACCGCCGGCCAGAATGCCTCGACGGATGTCCACGGCCAATTTGATATATGTACCAAGCACTAGAAGCATTTCGTCTATCTGTAGTTGTGTCGCACGAGCTCGAATGATATGAACCACAAACCTCTCCTCGGCCTAAAGAATGTACATTTTCCGATTGTACATCGAAGACAAAAAAAATGGGGCGAACGTGAACAAGCTCAACTACAGGAGGAGCAAAGAGGCCAACGACGCAACTGAACCAGCCACACTGAGGATGAGCACGTAGTCGATTGCTGCTCCCCGTATCGTACCAGGCGGAGCCGGTCCTAACTCATAGGTGCGGATGTCGCTTCCGTGTGACTCGATGTACTTGTAAACATCCTTAAGGACGCCCCTGTCGCTTCCAAAGCTCCGGTACGTCCCCGAAGAAGAAACGGTCTTCTATGGTTTCCGAGATTTCGGAAAGACTTCTCATCCCCTCGACTTCCTTGCGGAGTTCACACAACACATACCTGACCACTACGAACACCGGGCATTCTACTATGGCGCCTGCAGTCACAAGCATAGGGGAGTGCTCGAAGGAAGACCCGAATCTCACCTGAGAGAGCCTTCGATGGCGCCCAGAGCTTGCGGAAAAAACTGGGCTGCCCTCATTGCAAAGGTCTACAGGATAAACCCGCTGGTGTGTCAGATTTGTAAAGGTCCGATGGAGATTAAGAAAAACTGTGGCCGAATGCTTACCGGAACGAAGGGCGCACGCATCTTTTGCAAGTCGCCGAAACCCCCAGTTCCTATGTGGTTGGAGCAATCAGTTTTCCTATCAAATCATCCGGTGCCATGTTGACGCTCCATATGCCCTATGTTATACTGGTATTGATGTCGGATAATCGGACAATCAGGTCTTGTGGAGGGTGAAGCCATGCTTGAAGCTTACAAAGTTGGAAAACGAGGTATGATGGTCTTGCCGGCCAAACTGCGGAAACGCTTCGGCATCCAGGAGGGATCTTACGTGGTGGCCGAAGAGCGCCAGGAAGGCATCCTTATCCGGCCTGCGGAGATACTGCCCTATGAGAGATACATACCGGAGCGTGTGGCGGAATTTCTCCTTGGGACTGCTGTCAGGACAGAAGAATACGCGGACGCCGTCAAGAAAGTACGTCAAATGGGTCTTGATCCTGAAAAAATTGACCATGTCAAGCCCCCTGGAGTTTGATAAGTGGACCGTCTTTTCTTGGATGCCAATGTCTTGTTCTCAGCAGCTTATAATCAGGGATCCACTCTTCGAAAGATCTGGACATTCAAAGCGGTCTCGCTTCTTTCGTCCTCCTATGCCGTCAACGAGGCGAGAGTGAACCTGTCTGCATTTTCCCCAGAGCGCGTGGGCGACCTGGAGCACTTGATAAAAAAACTTCGGATCGTTGAAACGATAAGTTTGGACGTATTGCCGCCGGAAGTCGCCGGCCTTCCGGAAAAAGACCGCCCCATTCTTATGGCGGCATTGGAGGCAAGAGCCACTCATCTCCTGACCGCCGACAAAAAGCACTTTGGGCCGCTCTTTGGTCGTACCGTTGGCGGCGTCCTCATTCTCCCTCCTGGGGACTATATTCGAAGCCGACTCTGACCGGGGCAGACAAGGGAATAGGGTTTCGGAAGAGCTGATTTCCGACTTTTGAATTTGGCAACGGAAGCCGGAGTACTTGCCCAGAGGGGAATCCCCAAACAAGCAGCTAAGTAATTCTGGTACAGGAAGTTATATCCCGAGTGAGATAGTAACTGCGACTTTGGAGAAGACGGGGGGACTTTAGTGCCACGACCCGCAATACGAATATGTGTGAAGCTTGAAAAAAGAAAAAAGCAAGCATAAAATCCTTGCTGTCTGAAACGGCCCAAAAAAGCAAGAAAACTCCACATTGCCGCTTCCAATAACCTGACTCCACCCCTCACACATCCGCTTTTTCTCCAGAACCCCCCGGGCAAGCCGAAAAAAACCACAATCCAAAGAGGAACCCCTCAATTTCTCCCAGAAATTGCAAATCAAAAGCAAAATGGAGCAATCAGTTTTCCTATCAAACGAGGAGGACCGCTGTGACATTCCGGATCTCGGGAAAGGGGTCATCAGGGAGAATTCTTCTGGTTGATGACAACCCACTGGTTGCCCGGTTATGGGAGGCACAGCTTCGTAAGGCGCATTTTGAAGTGGCCGTTGCGGGCAAGGGGTTCGAAGGCTTCAACAGAGCCCTGATTGAGAAACCTGATCTGATCATTGTGGATTCCGTCATGCCGGAGCTTGATGGGTTCGGATTCTGCGAGAAGCTCCAGTCCACTGCCTCCATCGCCGAGATCCCAACTCTCATCTGGTCGAATTTCAACCAGAGCGAGAATGTAGAGAATGCACGGAAAATCGGTGCAGCCGATTTCTTGTTGAAATTCGATCTCACTCCAGGGGTCCTGATCGAACGGGTATCCTCACTGATCCCTGACTGCAAGCCCAGGGTGGTCTGTGACGGATTCGACAGATCTCTGGGGGACATGCTGGTGCGAGCCGGCATCATTTCCCCCTCCGAGCTTTCCAGCATACACAAAGAGACCCATCAAGGCGGTCCGCCCTTCGAGGAAGTGCTGCTCAGGCTGCACGTCCTCTCAGGGGATGAAGAGAATTGTTTCAGAGAAATTCTATACAGAGCCGACTATGTCAGGCTTTCGGACTACACCTTGCAAAGAGAGGCTCTGAATCGAATCCCCGAATCGGTGACCCTGAACTTCAACCTGATCCCTCTGGCTTTGAGGGACAATCGGTTGATGGTTGCCATGGCGGATCCCCGAGATGTGAACACAGTGGACTATCTCCAAAAAGTGACGCAATGTGAGATCCGGGTGGTCTATGCCGATCCCCACGACCTGGACAGAGCCATCATCCTCTATTACGGCGCCAGGGAAGCTCTGGGTGAATTGCAAAAAAGAGCCAGGAAAGAAAGCGAGCAGGAGGAAAGGGCGGAAGAAAAATCGGCCGCCCAGATCCTGGGCGAAGTGCCTGTGGTGGAGCTGATAGATGTCATGATCGTGAAAGCCCTCGAAAGCAGGGCCAGCGACATCCATCTGGAGCCCACGGAGAAGGAGCTGATTGTCAGATTCCGCATAGATGGAATCCTTCACGACACGCAGGTTCTCCCTTCCGATCTGAATCACGCGCTTGTCGCAAGGGTCAAGATCATGTCGGGAATGGATATCGCGGAAAAACGTCTTCCCCAGGATGGTCGCTTCGAGTTGAACCTGCGCGGCGACAAGGTGGATTTTCGTGTCTCCACCCTGCCCACCGCCTGCGGGGAAAAAGCGGTTCTCCGCATCCTGGACAGGCGGACGGCGATGAGGAGTCTGGAAGAGCTGGGCTTTGGCGCCTCCCGGCTTGAATCCTTTCGACAAATCGTCCGAAGACCTTACGGGATGGTTCTCATCACAGGTCCCACAGGAAGCGGAAAAACAACTACACTGTATGGGGTCTTAAATTTCTTGAAAAATGCGGAAATTAACGTGATCAGTGTTGAAGACCCCATTGAATACAGGATGGATCGAGTCAACCAGGTTCAGGTAAACCCGAAAATTGACCTCACCTTTGCCTCTATTCTCCGATCGGTACTCCGTCAGGATCCGAATGTGATCGTAGTAGGCGAAATCCGGGATATGGAAACAGCGGAATTGGCGGTACAAGCCTCCTTGACGGGACACCTCGTTCTGGGAACCCTTCACACAAATGACGCGCCATCGGCTCTCGTCCGCCTCGCGGACATGGGCATACCCTCTTATCTCGTCGCCTCAACAGTTAATGCGACCGTGGCCCAGAGGCTCATGAGAAGAATCTGCCCCGAGTGCAGGGAAGAGCACATTCTGACAGATGTGGAAAAACAGCTCATCCCTGAGGGGTATCGAGGCGTGTCCATTTGTCGGGGAAGAGGCTGCAGAATCTGCCGCAACACAGGGTATCTGGGCAGAATAGCCGTTTTCGAGCTTCTTCCTGTCACAAGAACCGTTTCTCAAGCCTTCCTGCAACAGCAGGGCATGGATACAATAGTGAAAATCGCCAGGGAAGAAGGCATGCAGACTCTGAGAGAAGCGGCGTGGGACAAGGTGAAAGAAGGCATCAGCACCCTCCAGGAGATGTTCAGGGTGACTTTGGATGAGTAGGGCCTTCAAAAATTGTGCTGTCCCATGAGAAAGCTCCAATCGGAGGAATTTGCCGTTCCTCCGAGCACGGTCCGCACAAAGGGGCCGGGGGTGAAACGGGAGTATCCGGCCGATAGACGATAATTCTTCCCTGGAACAAAGGTCACCGCGAGATCCCATTCGGTTCCCACATTTGTCCCTGCGATTCCGGCGAGGCTTCTGAGAACCGTGGCCCCTGATGTGTTGATGCCGCCTCCAGCGCCGTACCAGCCGTCCCGGGGCTGGGCCAGGGAGAACCAGTGGTGATCCAGACTCAGTGTGAGCTTTGAAGAGGGCTTCACGCTCAGGCTGATTCTGAAGTCTTGCATATTTCTCCAACCCTGGTAATCTGCATAGCCGTACTTGTCATGGTTTGTCGGGAAGAGCTGATCGAAAGTCTCCACTGCTGCATCAGTTGGATCGGAATCCCCTGTGGCATAGGCATACTCGATTCCGAGTCGGGGACTCCAGGGCGCCGATCTCCAGGTATGGCCGAGGGCCGCATCATAGGCCGATGCCCGAAGATCCCTTGGGCCCACCTTCCCTGTCTCCAGCACGAGCTCTCCCGAGTAATCGCCGTTTCTTCCGATGGGGCCTGCCGCCCTCACGCCCAATGCGACTACGTTGATGTCTCCTACTCCCCCTGCCCCGGAGCGGTCCGATTTGTCCAGGAGGTACAGGTCCACTTTCCGCAAACCATCCGGGGACCACTGACCGTAAGCCCCATATAGCAGCACTCCGCGAAGTGGAAGATTGTTGTTGAGAGGCCTGACTCCAAAAAGATCTCCGGAGAATTTTCCCTGTTTCCAGGTTATTTTCACGCCATCGTAAGAGCGGGCGATATTACTCCAGCCGAAGGAGCCTACGATTCTCTGGTCCCCATAGTTCAACTCCTGACGGCCCACCCGAATAACCGGGTTCTTCCCTGCTTCCAGCCAGCCCTGGTGAAGCCCCAGATAACCGTTGGAAGGGAGAATCCGTCCATCCCCTTGTGCCGTATACTGCAACTGAAGAAAACCCCTGGCCTTTTCAGGGAAGCTCGCCGACACGCCCAGACGAATTCTTTCACCCGAAAAGACAACCTGGTCATCCCAGACATCGGCAAAATCAGCGTTATTTCGGGATTCAGCCCTGACCCGAATCTCGCCTGATGCGGCATAAGAAGGCTGGTCATCCCCGTAAGCCGAAACCGAAAGAAATGCCAGGAGCGTTGCAAGCCACAAAGTGACTGCCCGGTTCCGTGCCATTCTCCACCTCCGTTCCTGCGCCGCCCTTTATCATACTAATGTAGTAACTACTCAGCCGCCGGTCTACGCAGATTAACGCCGATCAAGAAACTTCCAGGAGTATTATCCGTTATTTCTTTATATTTGAACCTATCTGTGTTCATCCGTGTGAATCTGTGGCTGAATAAGTGCCTAACATATTCATATTATGGGGCTTACCCCGAATCTCGTCAATGATCTGCGTCACATCCGCCGTCCCTCGCCCGCCATCCGGAGTCCAGCAGCGCCCACAGCCCCCCTGAAACAAGGGAATGCCCTCCAAGGACAACGGGGATGGACGCCTCAAGGGCGGCTCTTGTGAGGGCCCGCACGTAAGAGTCGGTGATCTCGGAGTGTTGACCCAGGTCCGAGAGGTATCGGTCCCGGGCACTGACTGCGATCCCCGCGGAAGCGAAAAGGGGACGAGTATCCAGAAAGGCCGCATGGACGACCCCCCCAAGGAGTGAAAAAAACTCCTTGAAATCGAACCTCGACAGAAGAGATCCCAAAATCGTAGTTACCGAGCCGGACTGCACCCTCCCCTGTGCCTTCATTCCGCGCTCTTCCGAGAAGAATCTGATTCTTGATGCTGCATCCTTGTCCAGGACGCTCAAGAGGAGAGATCCGGCTCTGCCGTACACAAACACCTCCAGACCAGGGTCAAGGAGAGCCTGTCGCGCCTCTGAAACAGGAAGAAGGCACCGGAGCGAAGAGGCAGCCGCCCTCGCTCCCACCGGAGCCTCCGGGTGCATCGCCAGAATTACCGCGTCAATGGGTGTGTCCACATCGAAGATCAGGCCAAGGGACCTCGGAACCTCGGCCAGGGGAAGGCCGGATTCGTGGAGGAGATAAGCAAGACGATTGTCCGATTCCGGTGGTGGGAAAGTCATGAGGGCTTCTGCGGGTGAAAAGCCGACGCAATCGGAGGAAAAGAGGTTGTTTGTCGCAAGCACCCTGTGTGATCCCGCCACACAGGTTGCCAGCGTCTCGAGCTCCTCGGGACCGGCGAGGGGAAGAGCTCCAGCGCCGACGTACAGGAGACGTTCCAGTTTGAACCGATGAATCAAGAAGCGAAGGGTTTCTCCGAAATGAAAAGGCGCGGTATCGGTAAGGACGGTCTCTACAGAAAGCTCGGATAACTCCCGAGCGAATTCGGGATCATCCACTGCGGCAATGATTCGGTCAATGGAAGGGAGCAAGGCGGCCCGCTCCACGTGAGTCCGAAGAATGGCCCTTTTTACTCTTCCCAGATTCTGCTCAACAGGCTCAGTCCCGCCCCCTCCGTGCATGAGGAGCAAAGGACACGCGCGATTGTTCGGACTAGTAGCCGGGCTCAATCAGCCCATAGTTCCCGTCATTTCGTTGATATACAACATTCACCTTCCCTGAGACCGAGTTCTCGAAAACCAAAAATTCCTGCCCCTGGCTGTCCAACTCTGTACAAGCTTCTTCTTCCGTGAGAGGCTTGATGGGAACTTTTTTCATCCGGATGATCCTCGGGGCAGGGCCCTCCCTTTCAGAGGCCGTTGCAACGGGCATTGCAGCTTCTTTGGCCGCAACGGTGCGGGGACGCTGGACCATTTTCTCTTTGTGCTTCTTCATCTGTTTTTCCAGTTTCTCAATTACCCGATCTATGGAGCTGTACATGTCCGCCGTGCGTTCCTCGCCCCGCAATTTCACCCCATCGGCAAAAAGCGTCACTTCCACAATGTGCCAATTTCTCTCTGTGCTTAGCACCACGTCGGCCGACATGATGTGATCGAAATACTTCTGAACCTTGCCGATACGCTTCTCAGCGTAACCTCTCAGGGCGTCCGTTACTTCCACGTTTTTCCCTTTTACGATAATCTGCATTACGCCTGCGCCCCCCGATACTCATAATAATCGAAACCCATTCGGCTGAAAAATAACAAGACTCGACCTCCCTCCCTTCCCACTCGCTGAGGGGCGGAAAGGGAGGGGGGACCGAGAAGAACCGGCAGCTTTCCTGCACTATTCTTCTGTTTCGATTATGAAAGCGTATGTTCCTTCAAGCATTGCAAGCCTTGCAGACATTGGAGGCCTGAAGGCCCTTTTCTCCTTTCACCACATCAAATTCCACATCATCGCCCTCTTCAAGAGTGCGAAAACCATCGAGCTGGATGGCCGAGTAGTGAACAAAAATGTCACGCCCGCCGTCCTGCGCAATGAATCCGAATCCCTTTTCGGGATTGAACCACTTCACTTTTCCTCTTGATTTTTCCGACATACCTTTGTCCTCCTTAGCACCGCAAACACACGCAGACTTCACGTGCAGGACGGACTCACCCGACCGACGCCTCCATGGAGACTGAAAGTGGAGTTGAGCGCGTAACGATCCCGCTTAAAGTACCTATGGTGTTGCTGAATTTACAAGGAGACTATTCTGGGCCGAAAAAAAAATCTCCTCCCTGACCTGAAATATTCGAAAAAAAGAATGGTAATACCAACCCTCAGGAATTAATACTTTCAGCCTATTGCCTTCATAATAATTCTGCTATTACATAGGAATGGGTGGCTTCTACAACAACCGCTTTTACCCGGGCTCCGACCATATTTCCCGCACCTTTCACTTCCACCAACTGGCCCTCTATCCGGGTCAGGCCGCTCTGGATGCCTATGGGGTGCACTTCCCTTATCTCCACCGATATTTCCTCCCCGCTCCGAAGCTGATGAACTTTCTCCTCAATACGCTTCAAGGCATCGAGTGTGATCTGATATCTCTCCACGTGCTGGTTCTCGGCCACCCGCAGGAAAATGGCTTTGCCGATCTCCTGCTCCAGCTCCTCCACTCGCTCCCCTTCCCAGCCTGCCACTTGCACCAGAACCTGCGGGTTGGCCATGACCAGCACGGCATCACCCTTGGAGTCGAGAGAAAGCCTGCGAATCTCCCTCTCAAGCTTGATGGTCATTGTCTCCAGCGACAACACTCGGCCCCTTCCGCCGCAATAGGGACAGTCCTCTCTCAAAATCCCCTCAAGACTCTTGCTCACCCTCTTCCGGGTCATCTCCACAAGCCCGAGCTGGCTCATTCCCAGAATATGCGACTTGGTCCGGTCCTTCTTGACCGCCTCCTGGAGGCGGAGAAGAACCTTCTCCCTGTCCTCCGGCTCCTCCATGTCAATGAAATCAACGGTGATGATTCCGCCGATGTCCCTGAGCCGCAACTGCTTGGCGATCTCGGAAGCCGCTTCAAGATTTGTCTGGAGGATCGTCTCGGGCAGGTTGTTGGAACCCACGAATCGCCCTGTATTTACGTCAATTACGGCGAAAGCCTCGGTCTGCTCAATGATCAGATATCCCCCTGACGGAAGCCAGACCCTTTTTTTTAGAGCCTTCTCAATCTCCTGCTCCACCCCATGGAGATCGAAAAGAGGCCTCTTCCCCTCGTACAAGACAATTCGGGAGCGAAGCTCCGGGGCGATGACATCAACCAGCTCCAGGACTCTTTCGTACTCGGTGTGAGAATCCAGAATCATGCGATCCACATCTTCGGAGAGAACATCCCGCACGACTCTGAAAACGAGACTTAACTCCTGGTGGATCAGGGCCGGCGCTCCGACTTTGCTGCCCAATCGCTGGATTCGGTCCCATAGTTTCATCATGGCGGAAAGATCCTGGGATATCACATCCTTGTCTTTCCCCTCGGCAACAGTCCTGACAATGATCCCCGTTCCCGCCGGGCGGATGGTTTCAATAAGGCCCTTGAGACGCTCTCTTTCCACGGGCTGCTCGATGCGTCTGGATACACCGATGTAAGAGGCCTGCGGAAGAAGAACCAGATACCTGCCAGGGAGAGTGATGTGAGAAGAAACTCTCGCCCCTTTGGACCCTATGGGCTCTTTGATGACCTGAACCAGAATCTCCTGTTTCGTGCGGAGAAGATCCTGAATGGATACCTCCTTGATTTCGTCGGGAGAAACCTCCTCCTCGTGAGCGAGCTTGAAGACTGCGTCATCGAGGCAGAGAAAGGCATTCCGCTCAAGCCCTATGTCCACAAAAGCGGCCTGCATGCCGGGCAGCACATTTACGACCCGTCCCTTATAGATGCTTCCTACACGTCTTTCTTTTCTCGCTACGTAAATTTCGGCTAAGGCATCGTCCTCGACGATTGCGGCTCTGCTCTCAAGCAGGTCAACGCTGACCAGGATCAGTTTTGACACATTTCACCTCTGGTTCCATTATTGAGTGTGAGCCCCACCCGAACGACCTGCTTCGGCGCCGCTCCAAAACCCTCGCAGGCGAGCAATGTCAGAATATCCTGGGGATGAGCGGCGCCCGCCGCCCCCGCCCCCAGGAGCATCTGCAAATGGGTCCCGCCAGGGTTTGTTTCCACTCGAAGATCTTGAATCAATGGGCGGATGTCCTTATCCCGTCGCCCGTGCTTACCATCGCGCTGAATAATGAGGGAGTCTGCACGCAGCAAAGCACTGACGGCATTCTCCATTTCCACAGTCTCAATGTCCGTGAAATCAGCTCGCCAGGAAGCGCCGCATACAAGGGAGGCGGCTGATGGAGAATTCACCGGCAATTCTTCGACTTCAAGCACCCGAAGCCCCTCCAGCAGAGCCGCCTGTAAATGGGAGGACACCTCCTCCGGTGAAAAATGCAGAGACAACTCCAGATCCATGATCTCTCCCTGTGAAGCAAAACCGAGAGCAAGAGCGGATGCCAGAGAGATTCTCGGATGAGGGTTACAGCCCTCCGTATAGGAAGGAGGAAGCCCTGACCTCTTTAGAGTCCGATGCAAGGCCCGCAGAAGATCCAGATGAGAAAGGAGTCGCAGAGGGTTTCCCTTTTCGAACTTGATGCGATACAGGAATCTCCCCGTTTTCCCCGGTTCATCAACAGGGCGCCTTTCTTTGACCTGCAGGGGCTTCGCCTTTCGGATCCCAGCCTTCAAATCCGGACACACTCCGCATTCGTAACATTTCTCCACCCTGCAATCAGGACGGAATGCCTCCGCCATGGATTGATCCCACTCGGCCCTGAGGAAGTCCTTATCGAGTCCTACAGAGATGTGATCCCAGGGAAGAATCTCCTTTTCGGAAATTTCCCTGTGGTAGAAATCGGGATCCAGCCCGATTTCGTGGAACGCCTCCATCCAGCGTGAAAAGGAGAACATTTCCTGCCACCCATCGAAGCGGGACCCGAGGCGATGGCCCGCCAGAAGGGCTTTTCCTACCCTGCGGTCCCCCCGGGAAAAGACGCCCTCCATATAAGACGTCTCGGGATCGTGCCAGGAGAAGGCGATTTGCCTCGTCTTGAGACTGCTTCGAAGAAAGGCGAACTTCCCGCGCAACTGGGAAACCGTGTTCTGCGCAAACCATTGATAGGGAGTGTGGGGCTTCGGCACAAAACCACCCACCGAAACGCGAATCCTGCACTGGCCCTTGCCGCTCGCTCTCCTGGCCACTCGGGCCGCCTCGTGAAGGAGCTCCACCATCCCGTCCAAATCGGCCTGCTCCTCTGTGGGCAAACCTGCCAGAAAATAGAGCTTTGTGCTCTGCCAGCCGTTGGAAAATGCGAGATCCACTGTCCTCAGAAAATCCTCATCCGAAAAGGCCTTGTTGATCACCCGCCTGAGTCGCTCCGTTCCGCCTTCCGGCGCCAATGTCAAACCGGAGCGGCCCTCCTTGATCAATGAGGCAAGCTCCACGCTGAAGGCGTCCAGACGAGTGGAAGGGAGAGATATTCCCAGTCTCTCATGATGGAATTCCTCAAGAATCCGGGTGACCGCCTCCGTTACCTGCGTGTAGTCCGCCGACGAAAGAGAGACCAGGGATATCTCATCATATCCGGTGCTCTTAACGGATTCTCTGATAAGGGAGAGGATACCCTCCACATTGCGCTCCCTCACGGGCCGATAAATCATGCCTGCCTGGCAGAATCGGCAGGCTCGGGTGCAACCTCTGAAGAGCTCCACCATCAGCCGGTCGTGAACAACTTCCACGAAGGGGACCACAGGGCGTCTCGGATACGCGACCGCATTCAGGTTCTTGATGACTCGCTTTTGAACAACCGGCTGTAAACCGTCCACAAGGGGATGAAGCTCAGCGATTGTTCCATCGGAATGATAGCATGCCTGATAGAAGGCAGGCACATAGACTCCTTCCAGGCGGGACAAGGCAACAAGGAGTTCTCTGCGGGAGCCGCCTCCCTCTCTCCACCTCCGAAACTCGGCCAAAACCTCCAATATCACCTCTTCTCCTTCACCGAGCACAAAGGCATCCACAAAATCCGCCAGGGGCTCAGGGTTCACGGAACAAGGTCCCCCTGCCAGGATGATCGGATCCCCCTCGCTTCGCTCTGCCGCCGTGAGGGGCACCCCCCCCAATGCCAGGAATTGCAGGATATTGGAATAGCTCAGCTCATACTGCAGAGTAAAACCGATGAAATGGAAATCGCTGATGGGAGTCCTGGACTCGAGGCTCAATATGGGAATCCCCCGGGAACGGAGCTCCTCTTCCATGTCGGTCCAGGGATTGAAACCCCTCTCGCAGTACACATCAGGCTGGTCGTTCAGAAGCTCGTAGAGTATCTTGGAGCCGAGGTGAGACATGCCGATCTCGTACAGATCGGGGTAAACAAATAGAAAACGGATGGTCTCCTGCAAAATTTCCTTGTGAACCGAATTCAGCTCGTTTCCCAAATAGCGTGCAGGCTTGACTACCTGCGGCAAAATGGCTTCAAAAATGTCCTTCATAGTGTAATCACCCGAGAAGTTGAGGTTTCACTTATTGTATCATAGAATCGGAATGGAAAGCAAGAGCGATTGCAGGTATTGGAGCAAAGGGGAGCGAAATGGCGGAAGGGGCGGTGACATATGAAGATCATGCTTTCAACCCATCTGTTTTTATATCACGATCTGCTCGAAGAGGATGTCCTGAAACTGGCGGCAGATGAGGGGTTCAGTCAGGCGGAGATCTGGGCGATGAAGCCTCACTTCCCTTACGATGATCCCCGGGGGATGGAGGATCTTTGTCTCCTGGCCGCACGGGAAGGGGTGGAGTTCCACACCGCCCATCTTCCCATATATGAGAAAGTGTACCCCCCCAAAAAGCCCTCCGGACTCCTCAGCCCGGGCTCTCCCGATCCGGAGATTCGAGTGAGATGGAGAAACGAAGCGACAATGGCGGCCCGGGCAGCGGCAACATTGGGCGCGAAATACCTGACCATTCACGGGGACTTGCACCTGCCCGGGCCGGACCCGCGAGCGGCCAGAGTCCGCGAGTCGCTCCTGGACTTCATATCCGAGGATCTGCCTCAAGATGCAATTCTTTGTCTGGAAAATGCGGGAGGGGGACCGGAACAGGTTCTAGGGCTTCTGGACTTATTGAACGATCTGCCCTCCCAACTTACAGGCCTGACTCTTGACCTGGGACACGCACTCCTGGGCGGGGATGTCCCTGCATCCATACTTGCAGCAGGGAGCAGGCTGAGGGTCGTTCACGCACACGACAATGACGGACATTATGATAAGCACTGGCCTCCGGGTCGTGGCTGCATGCCCTGGGAAGCGGTCCTGAAAGCTTTGAGTGAGATCAACTTCTCCGGCCCCTTTATCTGGGAGATTCGGGACCCGACTGGAGGCGCGGACCTCCACGGTCTTAGATCCATCCTCGAGGAAATTCGCAAATTTGACCAGGTTTACGCTTGACCCCGCTTCGCTGCTTGATGTATTGACCGCGAATCTGACGAAGATTCTGGGCAGGGAACCCGGTCCCATTGACATCATGCCTCTTCCACAGGACGCGAGCGCAAGACGCTATTACAGGCTCAAGGGTCCGCTCTTTAAGAGCCGCGAAATCATCGGCCCAACGATCATCCTGATGGTCCTGGCTGAGCCGAATCCCTGGAGAAAACCGGACGAGATCGCGACAGGGAACCGCTCTCTTCCCTGCAGGGCGCCCCGGGAGAAAGATCTGGATTTTGTGAGTGTCCTACGACATTTCGAGGCCATCGGGCTGCCTGTCCCAAGACTGTATTGCTACGATATTCCTGCAGGCCTCCTCTACCTTGAGGACCTTGGTGACGACTTGCTGGAAACGGCGGTCCGGCGACTCTCGGTGAGGCAGATGAGAGGATATTACCAACAAGCTCTGGATCTCATGCTCAAGATCCACGAAGACGGAACCTCATTGCGCAACGACGAGTTCGCACCTTTTCAGAGAGCCTTTGACGAGACCCTCCTTTTCGCGGAATTCGTGCATTACATAGAATATGGGATCGAAGCCCGCAAGGGAATCAAGGTCGCCTCAGCCGACCTCCAGGTCATGGAGGATCAGATGAGAGCCATCAGTCGGGAGATTGCATCCCAGCCCAGAGTCCTGGTCCACAGGGACTTTCAAAGCCGGAACATCGTCGTCCAGGGAGAGCGTTTGCGGATTCTGGACTTTCAGGACGCCCTCATGGGAGTCAGACAGCATGATCTGGTGTGCCTCCTTCGTGATTCCTATGTAGTGCTGGATTCGGAGCCGGTTGACTTTCTTATCGAATACTATGTCCACAAGCTGGAGGCACGGGAAAAAAAGAAGGTTGACAGGGTTCATTTCAGGAGGGTCTTTGATCTCGTCACTCTGCAGCGAAAGATAAAAGATGCAGGGCGCTTTGACTACATCGCCATCGTGAAGGGGAACTCGAAATTTCTACGCCACATTCCCGCCACTCTGGAGTATGTGACGGAAGCCTTTGATCGCCTGCCTGAATACGCCCCTCTCAGAAAGACCCTGGCCAAATACACTCCGGAGCTGACATGAAGGCAATGATTCTGGCCGCAGGTTTTGGAGAAAGGCTCAGACCGCTGACCCTGGCGACTCCTAAGCCCTTGATCCCCGTGGGAGGTGTCCCGAACATCCACAGGATCCTGCGCCTCCTGGAAGCAAACGGTTTCCGAGACATAGTAGTCAATCTCCATCACCTCGGTGAAAAGATCCAGGAATCGGTGGGAGACGGCGCCGCCTTCGGAGTTCGTGTTTCCTATTCCCCCGAAAAGGAAATCCTGGGAACGGGCGGAGGAATCAAGGGCGCACAACAGCTTATTGGGGACGAGACTTTTCTGGTCATCAATGGGGACATACTCATCAGCATCGCCCTCACGGATGTGGTGCGATTTCATCGTGAGCACGGAGGGGCCGCGACCCTGGTTGTTCGGGATGATCCGTCCCTTGACGGATATGGTGCGATCATGGTGGATTCCGGGGGCCGGGTGCGGGACATTCTCAGGCTTGTGGATCGAGCCCCCGGCTTGTTGCCCCGGCTTTTCACGGGAATTCAGGTGCTGGAGCCGATTTTTTTCAACTATCTTCCGGAACCGATCCCTGCCTCAACGACCCGAAAAGCGGAGGAGGATGTAAAAAAAGGGTTACAGGTCTCGCCTTCTGCCCTCTCCTAGCACCAATGCCACTGAATTAAGCAACGTTTTTGTCTTGAATAACGAATAGACCTCCTCATAGGAAGTAAGAATACTGGGTGTGAGCCCAGGACAGAAGAGATCTGATGTTGGAATTCGCCAAAGCTCACAGGATTCTTGCAAGTCTCACGGAACGATTTTCCCTGGACCTGTTCAACGGGAATGATACGAAGGCCGCGGTCGAGGAGGCATTGGACAAGACAGGAAAATGGCACCAGAGGGAGTGTCCGCTGAAAGCGCCCTTCGATTTTCGTGTGCGCCCCAACGCAGACGCTCACTCCTCCGGCAAGAGGCGATCTTTTCTCATATGGATATTGAGAAGAAACCCTATTGCCGTCATGTTCGTCAAGAGGGAGGTGCCTCCGTAGCTGATAAAAGGAAGGGGAATACCGGTGATGGGCATGATTCCAATGGTCATGCCTATGTTGACGAGAACGTGAAAAAAGAGCATGACTCCTATTCCGGTTGCCACGAGCCTGCCGAAAACATCCCGAGCCTCCATAGCTATGCGGGTAATCTGCCACAAAAGGACCAGGTAAAGGGCAAGAAGGGCGATGGCGCCGATGAACCCCAGCTCCTCCCCAATCACGGTAAAGATGAAATCGGTGGATTTCTCAGGCACAAACTTCAACTGAGCCTGGGTGCCCGCAAAAAGGCCTTTTCCCACCAATTGCCCGCAGCCCACTGCGATTTCCGATTGGATGATATTCCATCCGGCCCCCTGGGGATCGGCCTGGGGATTCAGAAAAACGAGAAGTCGCTGCACCTGATACTCCTTGAGGATATGTGGAGCGACGGCAAGCCCGCTGACCACGAAAAGGAGAATATACACGGGCGAGGTCCCTGCCGCGAGGAGGAGCCCGAAAAGAATGGTGACAAGGACAAGAGCGGTGCCCAGGTCGGGCTGAAGCAGGATCAGGAGCAGGGGGGGTGCGGCATGAAGGAGTGCGAGCCCGAGAGTTTTCAGGCTCCGCGGGTCTTCACTGGATGATAACTGACGGGCAAGAGTGATGATCAAGAACAGTTTGGCCAGCTCCGAAGGCTGAAAGGAGCCAAGGGGTCCGAGAGAAACCCAACGCTGGGCGCCCAGAGCGGAATGTCCGAAAAACATGACTGCCAGGAGCAGAATTACATTTATTCCGTAAAGGTAAAGGCTGAGACGCCCGACGGTGTGGTAATCCATCAGAAGAACGACGAGGAACATGGTCAGACCCAGAAAGAAAAAAACGGTCTGTCTCGTGAATTCGGTCGAGTGAGGGACTCTGAAATTCGCGCTGTATACGGCGACAAGGCCGTAGGCGCACAGGAGCAACGAGGCGATAATAAGCTGAAAATTGAGTCGGGTCCACCAGGGGCGGTACACTATGAACGATAACGCCTCTTTCCCTTCCCCCGCTTGCCGGCCACTGCGAGCTCCTTCCGCTTCCCTGCACTCCCCCCGGGGATTCCGGCACTCTCTGCCGCAGGTGATGGATATCCCGCCGCCGATGCCTGCGGCATCTCCGGTGGCCTCGTCTCGACGGATTTGGGAATCGGAGTGGACCTCTTGATTCGTATGATGGGAATATTGGCATTCAGGGCAACTGTGTTTTCCCTGTGCTCAAAACCCACTTCCAGAGAGGACATATCTATCTCAAGATATCTGGAGATTACCTCAATCATCTCCTCCTTCAAGGTCTCCAGTAGTTGGGGGGAGACATTGGACCGGTCTTGAATCAGAACCAGTCGGAGGCGATCCCTGGCCACACAGCCCGGAGCCTTGTTCCCCCGTCCGAAAATGCGGAAAATGAAATTGAACTTGCTCATGAAATTCAGCATAGCACCCGCCCCATCACAATGCAGCTTGATCCCGGATGAAAAGCTTCCGGAGACGACCTAAGATCCCGCCGTTTCTCTCTCCAAGGCTGAGCGGCAACGAAGGATCATCGAGCCTGCGGACGATATGCCGATAAGCCGCCCCTGCCTTGGAATGGGGGTCAAGAACAATGGGTTCGCCCTTGTTGGAGGAGACCACAATTCCCTCGTCCTCAGGGACTATCCCAAGAATCTCTATGTTCAAGATCTCCTGAACATCACTGATGCTCATGCTGTTCCCTCTTCTGACCTGATCCGGCCTCAGGCGATTGAGGATCAGTCGAGGGTTGTACTTCTCCTCAGACTCGAGAAGTCCGATCACCCGGTCGGCGTCCCGCACTGCCGAGACCTCGGGAGTTGTCACCACCAAAGCCGAATCGGCGCCTGCGATGGCGTTTCGAAACCCGTGCTCTATTCCGGCAGGACAGTCAATAAAAATGTAGTCAAAATTCTGGCGAAGCTCCTCGCAGATGACCTGCATCTGCTCAGGGCTCACAGCCTCCTTGTCCTTTGTCTGGGAGGCGGGAATCAGGAAAAGGTTAGGAAAACGCTTGTCTTTTATGAGGGCCTGCCTGTAAGAGCGGCACTTGCCTTCCACTATGTCCACCAGATCAAATACGATGCGGTTTTCGAGCCCCATGACAATATCGAGGTTGCGTAAGCCGATATCCGCATCCACAAGGACGACCCGCTTGCCGAGCTGCGCGAGACCGCTGCCCAGGTTGGCCGAGCAGGTAGTCTTTCCGACGCCGCCCTTCCCGGACGTGACCACAATCACTTGTCCCACCGATCTTCCCCCCTTCTTGAAGTACCGTCTACTCTTTCGTGCTGTAAGCTTCGATCAATATTCCCCCATCCCGAATCCGCGCAATCTCAGGGACATGGGCGCGGGATCTCGTGGTTCTCGCATCGGGCGCGATGCCGACATGACTCGATATTCGCAGTTGAGTCGGCTGCAGGTTCAAGGCAATCACCGCCGCGTCCTCCGATCCGGTTGCCCCTGCATGGGCGATGCCTCTGAGAGCGCCAAGAACGATGATGCTCCTGGTTGCGACAATCTCGGCGCCGGGATTCACGTCCCCCAGAACCACGACATGGCCGTCAAAATGGATTCTCTGTCCTGCCCGAAGGCCGCGCTTCATCAGAAGGGCGGGCTCCTGACCTTTTTCCAGGGCGGATGTCCGGATGGGCGACGGCGCCGCCTTCCACTGACGACGAGTGTGGCCTGCCCGCTGTGCCACAAGTTTCGGCGAGTGAATGATGGAAGAACCGGACAGAATGCGAATATTCTTGCTCTGTCCAAGCATCTTGGTCACCGGGGAGTTGCTCGAAATTCCCTTGATCCCCATGTTCAAAGCCGAGACAAGTTGCTCAAGAGCCTGGAATTCTTCTTCCTGGAGGGGGCGCTCTTCCAGCTCCAGGACTACTTCCGCCCCGCGGAAAAAAGATTCGTTTTCTTGAAGCTTAGTTCGGAGGCTTTCGAGGAGTTCAGAGAACTCGGGCCCATCAGGAAAGTGCACCGTGAGGCCTTCATTAGTGCCCTTTATGGAAACCTGCGCCTGTTCTGCCGGCAAACCATTGTCCCCCCGTTTTTAGAATTCTTGATTCGATGAAAAGGGGGGGAAATCCTGCAAGGGCGGGGCGGAATCTTTCTTTACATGACGGTATTTCCCTGGCTCTCTCCGGATGAAGGTTTCCCTTCCTGATCGGCCATATGAAGGACCTTGATGAGCTTTTCGTTTGCAATGAAAGCCTGCTCGATACCTAGTTGGATATGGGATGGGTCGCCATCGGAGAAAAACCCGGCCATTACCTTCAGGGCACAACGATATTCGGAAAGTCCGTCCCCAAGCACATCTATTCCACGAAGCGCTTCCGGGGTCAGTTCCTCCTCAATCTCCACCGCGTTATACTGCTCCTGGGCCCTCGCCAGAATTGCATCCATTCTCTCCAGGGTCGAAAGAAACTCGGAAGAAGAGATCTTCCCTGCCAGAACTTTTTCTGCACGCTCTTTCAAAATGAGAAAGTTCTGCAAATATCGAAAAGGCAACCACATCACCTCCTTGTCAATCGCCGGTCTTGACCTTTACTCGAGCTCCGTCCTTTTTCTCCTCTTTCTTGCCCAACTGAAAATATGCCTCCAGAACCTTTCTGGCAATGGGCGCCGCCCATTGTCCGCCGAAGCCGCCCGATTGCTCCAAACAAACCGCCACGACGATCTCCGGCTTCTTGTAGGGCGCCATGCATACAAACCAGGCGTGGTTCCTGCCGGCAGGGTTCTCGGCACTGGGCATGTTCTCGGCTGTTCCCGTCTTTCCCGCCACTTCCACCTGGGGGATGTTCGCTGCCGTGGAAGTGCCGTGAGTCACGGCAGCTCTCATCCCCTGCCGCATAAAAGCAAAGTTCCTGGCACTGATGGGAACCTTCCGAACGAATACAGGGGAATAGGCCCGCACTACTTTGCCTTCCGGGGAAATGGCTTTTTTGAATAGATGGGGCCTGTAGAAGGAACCCGATGTGGCAACAACGCTGCCCACCACTCCCAGTTGCAGGGGGGTCACCTGAAGATACCCCTGACCGATGGAGAGATTGACCGTCTCCCCCTCATACCATTGATCGTGCAAGACCTCCTTTTTCCACGCCTCCCCCGGCAAGAGCCCGCCCGATTCACCCGGCATGTCAATTCCGGTGGGTTGTCCGAGACCATACTGGGAGGCGTAGTAATACAATCTCTTGATTCCCAGCCTGTACCCGCACGTGTAGAAAAAAACGTCGCATGACTGCCCCACAGCCTCCACAAACCCGATCGTCCCGTGCCCTGATGTCACGAAACAGTGAAAAGGGACTCCCACTCCCATGAACACTCCGCTACAATAAAGGGAGGAGTTGCCTGAAACGATTTTCGACTGGAGGGCTGCCGTGCCTGTCACCAGCTTGAAGGTGGAGCCGCAGGGGTACGCGCCGGTGATCGCCCGATTGTACAGCGGATAAAAAGGGTGTGTCATCAAGCTTCGATAGTCCCTTACGGAGATCCCCCCTGCGAAAAGGCTGGGAAAGTACCCGGGCCTTGAAACCATGGCCAGAACCTCCCCTGTTCTCGGATCAAGAGCTACAACGGCGCCCGGCGTTTTGCTCCCGTTGTTCTTAGCCAGCTCCTGCAAAGTGCTTTCCAGGGCAGTTTCAGCAGCTCTTTGGACCTCATTGTCCAAAGTCAGGTAGAGGGCGCGTCCGGCAATGGGGTTTCGCTCTCCCAGCACCTTTACCACCCTCCCCTGGGCGTTTACCTCCAGCCTGAGCCCCCCCTCTTTCCCCCTGAGGAGCTCGTCATATTCCTTCTCAACACCTTCCTTGCCCATGAGATCACCCATTTTGTAGCCTCGGCTTCTCAGCTTCTTCAGTTGTTCTTCGCTGATCTCGCCTACATAACCCAGGGCGTGACAGGCCATTCGTCCGTAAGGATATTTTCGGATCGGGCGAACATCAAGGTGGACTCCGGGGAGATCCGCCAACCGCTCGCACAGGCGGGCCAGTGTTGGGAAATCAAGGTTCTCTCTCAGCTTAAGGGGTGCCGCGGGATTGGTATGGGCTTCGATCTTCTTTCGGATCACGTCAGGACTCAGGCTCAAAAGGGCGCCCACAAGAGGCAGAACTTCCCCGGGGCGCTTGAGCTCTTCAGGGATGAGAGTCACCTCAAAGGAGGGGGTGTTGCGGACGAGGACCCGGCCTTTCCGATCATAAATGTCGCCTCTTGGAGCGGGAATCGGAATCTCCCGAATCCTGTTCTCCTCGGCCCGAAGCCTGAACTGGGCGCCATTGACGATCTGGAGAAAGAAAAGCCTGCCGGCTATGACGACAAATGCGGCAATGATTGCAAGGCGAAGCAGAAGAATCCGAAGTTCAAACGCCTTTTGTTCCATCACACAAGCCTGAAAGTCTTTGTCCGGCGGCCAGAACCGTGTTCCTGCAAACCATGGCGACCGTCATCGGCCCCACTCCCCCAGGCACCGGACTCAATGCCGAGGCTTTTTGGGAAACCTCATCAAAGGCCACATCCCCGAGGAGCTTGTCTCCAATCCTGTTGATTCCGACATCAATGACTACGGCGCCCTCCTTGACGTGGTGCGCCTTGATCATCCCGGGCCGTCCGGCGGCCACGACCAGAATGTCCGCTGCCCTGGTGTGCCTGTCCAGATCGGGTGTGCGGGAATGGCAAAGGGTGACCGTTGCATCCATATGAAGCAAAAGCAGAGAAAGGGGCTTCCCGACAATGGAGCTTCGGCCCACAATGACCGCATGTTTTCCCGAAACACTGATCCCGCCCTGGCGCAGCATCTCAACCACGCCAAGGGGTGTGCAGGGCGCCAGTTTGGGGGTACCCAGGGTCAGCCGCCCCATGTTTGCCGGTGTGAATCCATCCACATCCTTGGCGGGTGAGATTTCGGCGGTGACCACAGAGACAGGCAAATGGGAAGGAAGAGGCAACTGCACAAGGATACCGTCAAGGGCGGGGTTCTGATTGAGAGAGCGCAATAACCGGCAGAGATCGTCAAGGGAGACGGTCTCGGAGAGATGCTCCTCTGAGGCCGTTATTCCCGTAGCGGCACAGGCTTTCATCTTCCTTCCCACAAATACCCGGGAGGCGGGATCATCCCCCACTCGAACCACTGTCAGTGAAGGAGGACGGCCCGCCCTTTTCTGAAAATCGGAAACCTCCTCCCGAACCCTCTCAAGGACTCTTCGAGCCATCATCTTTCCATCGAGAATCTGTGATGTCAACAAGGCTTCTCCCATCAATTTCTATGAAAAAATTCCTTAGGCCTCACAACCAGCGGTCTGATCACCAGATTGACCACGAGCGCCAACGCGGCATTCAAAGCGGCAAAGGGATAGAGCAGCTCCTTCCACGGCAACGGGTAAGGGGGCACATTCCCTGAAAAGGCCAGAAAATAGAAGACAACCTGCTCGAGAAAAGAAAAGGCATACACCGCCAGTGCGGGAATGAATACGGAATCGGGAGAGACCCGGGAAGGCACCACCCCTGCCAGGAACCCGACGGATGTCTTCACAAAAGCGAGGACCCCGGCGCTCCTCCCACTGGCGAAATCCTCCAGCACCCCTGCCAGGAAGCCAAAGGCGGTCCCAGTCTGCGAACCTTTCAGCAGAGCCACGCAGACGACCATCACCGTGATCAGCTCAGGCCTGTATCCCGCGGGAAGTATTACAGGGAATACCGATGTCTGGAGAACCAGAAAAAGCAGGAGAATGATCGCCAGTTGGGCCGGTTTCATCGCTCCACCACGAGCACCGACTCGATTGCCGCAAAATCCACAAGGGGGCGAATCCTTGCCATCTTGAAGAGCACGTCCTCCTTCTTGATCACCGCCGAAACCCGTCCAATGGGCGTTCCTTTGGGGAAAAGCTCTCCCATGCCCGAGGAGACGATGGTGTCCTTTTCCTTGATCGGAGCATCGTGTGCAATATACTTCATGATGCACTGATCCCCTCCCTGGCCGAACACGATTCCAAGAGTCCTTCCCTCTGCAATCTGTGCCGGAACGGCACTGTCGGGATCCAGAATGAGGAGCACCCGGGACACAAAGGGAGAGACCTGGAAAATACGACCTACCAGACCACCGGGAGTCAGGACGATCATGTCCTTTGTGATTCCATGGCTGGACCCTTTGTCAATAAGCACTGTATGAAACCATCGAGTGGGATCTCTGCCCACAACCTCGGCAGGGATCGTCTTCTTGGCAATCCTGCTTCGAAAAGTCAGGAGACTGCGCAGTCTCTCGTTTTCATAGCCCTGGTCCTTCAGCTTCTCGATCTCGGTCGCATACAGACTCAAACGAGCCTTGAGAGATTCGATGCTTTCGGAGTCCTCCCTCGGGAAAAGGTCTGAGAACAGTCCCGAAGCCCCCCTCGTGATCCATCCGAAGATCTTTTGGATCGGGGCCATCACCGTTTCCAGCGCACCTTCCACCGGATTCATGAGCTGGTTGGCCGTGACATGGACCTGCACAAAAACGAGAAAAGCGCTCAAGAAGAACAGGAGCACATACGTTTCCCAATGAACTCTAACAAACATGGCTCTCCAGAAAATCAGGCCCCATCATTCTTTTCTCCATGCGACTCTCCAGGTGTATTCTCAAGGAGTTGCGCAACTGATCCTCTTCCACCAGGCCCAGGCGAAGACGACCGATCCTGGAGAAAGGGGTCTTTGCAAGAAAGTGTATGGCCTCAAGACTCGCTCTCCCCAGAAAAAGGGAACGGTCATCCCGGGACGCACATTTTGCGCATAAGAGCCCGCCCAGGGCCGGACTGAAATATCCCCCTCCGGAGATTCGCCGGCTTTCGAGGCAGGAAGCGCATCGGTGTAAGGCGGGAAAATACCCCAGGTGAAGGGACAGTTTCGCCTCAAAGGAGCGAAGACCCAGGAAGATCTCCCCTCCTTCGTCCAGGTGGGCCAGCCCGCCAAAGAGAAGTCTGTACAGGCCGCCATCGCCCCCCCCTTCTTCCGTAAAGTTATATATGAGCTCCAGAAGGTAGGAGGCGGCGGCAATTCTCGCAAGGTCTTCCCTGATGTGGGAGAAGCTCCTCCGAAGCTCAGCCTGGCTGATCACATCCAGATTCCGTCCCTCTGCCACAAGCAGATTCACACAAGAGAAGGTCTCCAGCTTTCCGGAGAAGCGGCTGGTAAGTTTGCGCACCCCTTTTGCCGTTGCCCTGATCTTGCCTCTGCCTGGTGAAAAAAAGGTGACAATCCGATCCGATTCCCCCAGATCATTCCGCTTCATGACAATGGCAGAGGTCTTATAAAGCCCCATCAGTATTTTCCGGACATTTTTTCCGGCGGAGATTGTTTCATGATGGCAACACTCGCGCTCGCGCCGATACGGGTGGCCCCTGCCTGAATCATCTTCTGGGCGGTCGCAAAGTCGCGGATACCGCCTGATGCCTTGACACCCATATATTTTCCAACGGTTTGCCGCATCAGAGAAACGTCATGGACAGTGGCCCCTCCCGGACCGAATCCTGTGGATGTTTTTACAAAATCGGCCCCTGCTTCCTTTGCCATCTGACAAGCCTTCACTTTCTCCTCATCCGAAAGAAGAGCAGTCTCCAGGATGACTTTCAGAATCTTGTCTCCACAGGCCTCTCGGACCGCCTCAATGTCCCGCTTTACCAGATCATGGTTCCCCGCTTTCAGCGCTCCGATGTTGATCACCATGTCAATTTCCGTGGCCCCATTGGCAATGGCGTCCCGTGTTTCCATGGCTTTTGCCACCGTAGTAGTGGCGCCCAGGGGGAAGCCGACCACGGTACAGACCTTTACAGGCGTACCCCTCAATATCTCCGCACACAGAGGCACATGGGACGGATTCACGCAAACAGAGGCAAAGCGATATTTCTTCGCCTCTTCACACAAGCGCACGATCTCTTCCCTTGTGGCATCGGGCTTCAACAGGGTATGATCAATCATGTCCGCCAATTGCTGATCCAGCTTGGGCAACCCCAGAGTCGCCCCAACCCGCTCCGCGCCGACAGAGATTACCTGCTCCACTTTGTCTTCGATCTTCAGAGGACAAAGTCCGCAAGAGTCGCATTCACCGGAAAGGGCTGCACATGGAGCAAACTGGACGGGCTCCAGAACATATCGCCTGGCGCCCTGGACCTCTCTTTTCACCGGGGCCGCAATGTCACCGCCCCGAATCTGAACTCCCTGGGATTCCAACTGACGCACCACTTCCGATGTCACAGCCTCAACAAGGCGATTGAGATCCATGTACCTACGCTCCATTTCAGATTTCAAAATCTATCCGGTCCACTACGCCGACTATCACGGCTTCGCACGGGTTTTTCTCATTCCGGAGCAGCATGCGCGCCGATCCGCCTTCATAAAGGACGAGCACCGTATCTCCGATGCCTGAGTCCACAATGTCTACCGCAAGAATGGTAGTCTCCGTGAATCTCTTTTTCAACACGTCATAGGGCTCTACAAGCATGAGCTTGGACCCGCGGAAGTTCTCTTCCTTTATGGTTGCCACGATGTTTCCCACAACTCTTCCAAGGGTCATGAGGGCGCTTGCTCCAGATTCATCGTATCCACGATCCCCACGATACAGGCATCAATGGGGGCTCCAGGCACAGGCCAGGGAATGGAACCCTCCCTTCCCTTGACCAGATACACAAAATCGCCGTATCCGGCCTGTACCACATCCACAGCGACAAGTGGCTTGCCCTCTTTTTTTCTGAGATGCGTGTAGCTCTGGACAATCAGGAGCTTCGCCCCTTCCAATTTCTCGTCTTTTCTGGTGGCCACTACACGGCCTATCACTTTTCCCAAAAACATCAGGAATCGCAACACTTGACAAATTTTTTCTCGATATCCATAATCTTCTGAACGCGCCTCGAGTGATGGAACCCCAAAAACTTGCAGGAAAGCCACACCTTGACGATCTCTCTCGCAAGACCGACGCCGATGACCCTTCCTCCCATTGTCAGAACATTGGCATCATTGTGCTCCCTGGAGTTCCGTGCACAGAAGAGATCATTGCACACGGCCGCACGGATGCCGGGCACCTTGTTGCACACCATGGCCGACCCGATTCCCGCGCCGTCAATCATGATTCCCACAGTGTTTTCCTGCTTTGCCACCGTGTCTGCGACAAGAAAGGCAAAGTCGGGGTAATCCACCGATTCCGATGAATAAGTGCCGTAGTCCACACAATCATAACCCAGTTCCCGAATATATGTCTTCAAATCCTCTTTGAGGGCAAAACCTCCGTGGTCGCCGGCAATGACAACTTTCATGACGATTACACCCTGTAGCTTACGGCTTGCTCCGGCACAGGCAGGATCTTCTCAACCTCCTCGTGAGGCCTGGGGATCACATGAGCCGAAATGAGAGTTCCCACCTTGCGGGCCGCCTGTGCGCCTGCATCCACGGCTGCCTTTACGGCGCCCACGTCCCCCCGAACCATCGCCGTCACCAGACCGGCTCCGATGCGGACTTCGCCGATCAAGACAACCTTGGCGGCTTTGGTCATGGCGTCTGCAGCCTCAATGACCCCCACCAATCCCTGAGTTTCGATCATGCCCAGCGCTTCCATTGACATGTTTCACCGCTCCAGTCTAAATGATTCTGAAATAATCCACGAGGACGCACCTTCTCGTCCGGGTAAAATGACGAGCCGATGTGATCCCTTCCCCTGTAAGACAACCGATGGTCATGGTCGTGTTCCCCTCTCCCCCGTACCCGAGTCCTGAGTAGATGGGAGCATTTTTCACAAATATCGCCGTATCTATGCGGTGAGCCATATTGCTCAGGTTTTCCACATTTCTTGAATGCATGGAAGCCGAATGTCCGTTTCCCTTTTCCGCTTTCACGGCCAGATCCATGGCTTCCTGCACATTGCCGACACGGACGAGAGGGAGAACAGGCATCATCTGCTCCGTCATCACAAGAGGATGAGTCCGATCCACCTCAGAGATGAGAACTCTCACCGATGTGGGTACATCGAGGCCGATGGCCCGTGCGAGAACCCTGGCATCTTTTCCGATGAAATCCCGATTCATGGTCGCTTCCGGACACCCCGCAGATCCCTCTTTTGTGATCACTTTCAGGAGCTGCTCCAACTGGGAGGGGGAAAGCTCATAAGCTGAATAGGCGGTCATTTCTTTCTTGAGCTGATCGAAAACGGCGTCAACGGCAAAAACTTCCTTCTCGCATTGACACATGATGTTATTGTCAAAGGACGACCCATCCACAATCGCCCTGGCAGCCTTGGGAATGTCGGCGGTCTCATCCACAACGGATGGAGGGTTGCCGGGGCCCGCTGCAATCGTTCGCTTTCCCGATTGCATGGCCGCGCGAACAACGCCGGGCCCGCCGGTCACCACGAGTAAGCGGATCTTGGGATTGCGCATCGTCGCCTGACTGGTTTCAATGGTAGGCTCGGCGATGGAGGTGAGCAGATGAGAAGGGCCTCCCACTTTCCGTATTGCCTGGTTCAAGATCTCAATCGCTCTCAAGCTCACTTTCTTCGCGCCGGGGTGAGGATTGAAAACAACGGCATTTCCCGAAGCGATCATCCCGATCGAGTTGTTTATGATGGTTGCCGCAGGATTCGTTGAAGGGGTGATGGAGCCGATGAGCTTGTAGGGCGCCATCTCAATGAGGGTCAAACCGCGGTCTCCCGTATGAGCCACAGATTCCAGGTCTTCTATCCCGGGGGTTTTGTCTGCTACCAGGTTGTTCTTTCGAATCTTGTCCTCCACGCGCCCGAGACCCGTCTCCTGGACGGCCATCTCCGCCAGCTCCCGGGCATGGGAGCGGGCCGTATCCCGCATGGCTTCAATGATCTCCTTTCTCTTTTCCAGAGTGAGGCGGGCCAACTCCTGATAGCTCCGTTCCGCGGCCTCAATGGCCCGCTCCTGGGTTGCAAAAATCCCTGATTCTTCATTCGCGGAAACTGCTGGTGCAAGGCTCTTCTCACCAAAAGGGGACGACTTGAGCGCCCCATCTCCGGTCGTCCCGGCGACTCTTCGCACCACTTCTTCCACGATTCTGCCGATTTCCGATCTATCCAGTTGCAACATCACTCGCACCGCCTGACATTGGTGTTATTGCCCGTCCCTGTGTTTCTCAAATGTCAACATACCCTCTATCTCAATGGTGTCAATAATTCCCATGATCACGGCATCCACAGGGGTGTTCTGAGTCCGTGCCGTCAGCCTGGCGGAACTGCCGCTGACCACGAGAACCATCTCACCCTGGCCGGCGCCGATGCTGTCCACCGCCACCAGCGGCCTCCCGTCAGGCTGAAAAGTCTTGGTATCCATCGGAAGAACCAATTGGAGCTTGGCCCCTGTCAGCTTCTCATCCTTCTGGGTGCACACTATGGTCCCGATCACTTTGCAGATAATCATGATCTCATTCCCTTACAAGATCCACTCCCACATCTCTCGCCGTCTCCTCTGCAAGAGAAGTGACGATCCCGTCAGGAGGGACCGTGATTCGCCCGGCTCCCTCCTTCTTCTTCTCCAGGATGTCATCCCGGGTCAATATGAAGCGAAGGCCGGCCGGTCCACCTCCAACCTCCCCCCGTCCATCTCCAGCCTTCCCACTGAGGGGGGAGGTTGAGTGGGGGACCGAGGAAGGACCCGACAGCTCTCTTACCAGATCGGATCTGGAAAAAAGGGCAATCCCGAAGGAGCCGATCTTCTCCGAATATCCCCTTACAAGCTCCGAAAAAGAAGGATATGGCCCTTTCAAAAAGCGCTCAAAATCATCGGTAGCGGCGAGAATGCGCTTTTCTTGCTGGATGGCTTCCAGAATCCCACGGAGAAAGCCATTGTCGCAGAACAGGGATGCGAGCCTCGCCAGAGATGCCAGGGACAGATGAGGCAAGACAATCACAGATGCCTTGTCCAGAAGATCGCCGGTTATGCGCTCCACGCTGGAGATCTTGTTCCAGGCGGCCAGGGCGGAATCATCGTGGATCTTGATCAGAGAATTGTCGGGATCGAAAGGCTGTGCGTGGCAACAGCCGCCGCATTTTCCACGGGCCGGCATCACCACCTGAAATCTCTTCCCTTGGCTCTCCAGGACTTGCAGGGAGGAAAAAAAATCTCGGGAAATAGAATTCCCCTCCAAAAGAATGAGGGGAACCGGACCCGCCTCCCCTGGCGGCGCCTTCCCGCGCCTCTCAAGCTCCCGCAGAACCTCTTCCGTGATCTGCTTCACCAGGGCGTCAAAATCCAAGGCGCGCTCCCTTTACTTATTTCTTGTCTCCCGCCTTTTCGACAGGGGGTGCGATAGGCAGTACTTTGTCCAGGTCGGAATGAGGGCGAGGAATCACGTGAACCGCGATCAACTCTCCCACCTTGCGGGCTGCCGCCGCCCCTGCGTCCGTGGCGGCTCTTACGGCGGCCACATCGCCCCTGACCAGTGATGTGACGAGACCTGCTCCAATTTTCTCATACCCGATGAGTTTGACGTTAGCGGCTTTGACCATGGCATCCGATGCCTCGACCATGGCGACAAGTCCGCGGGTCTCGATCATTCCCAGTGCTTCATAGTTCATAGGTTCCCTCCTCAATGGTTGCTCTTCAGGTACATCGTCCTGTCTTTCGATAGAGGGCGTTCTTTTCCCTTCTATTTTTGCCGCGGGAGTTGGCGCCATTATCCGAGCCATCGCAGCACCTCTTCTCTCTCTCTCCACCCGGGCTTCACCTTTACCCAGAGGGAGAGAAAAACCTTTTCTCCAAGCCATTTCTCCAGATCTTTTCTCGCATGTTCTCCTATTCTCTTGAGCATCTCCCCCCCTTTTCCCACAAGAATCTTCTTTTGGGATTCCTTCTCCACATAGAGAATTGCCTCAATGTATCGAACCCCGGGGGTCTTCCCCTCCCTCATTTCCTCCACCTGAACGGCAACGGAGTGGGGAACCTCATCTCTTGTTGCATATAATACTTTTTCCCTTATGATCTCTCCCGCCCAGGAACGCTCATCCTGCTCCGTCTTCTGATCCAGGGGAAACAACGGCGGACCTGGAGGGAGAAGTTCCGTAACGATGTTGAGGACCCTATCCACGTTCTCTCCGGTCAATGCGGAAACGGGGATCAGCTCCCTGAAAGGCGCCTCCCTGTGCCAGGCATCCATGACAGGCAAGAGGAGACTCTTGTCTTTGAGCCGATCCACCTTGTTCAGGAGAAGGATCGCAGGAACCTCACGAATACGTGCCCGGGCAAAGTTCAGAAGAGCCAGGTCCTCATCGCCGGGTGGAGAGCCCGCCTCTGCCATCAGAATAAGTACATCGGCATCCCTGATCCCTCCTTTCGCAAAGCTCAGCATTCGCCTGCCAAGGGCGTCGCGGGCCTTGCCGAAACCGGGGGTGTCCACAAAAACGGCCTGAGAGGAAGGAGTAGACAAAATGCCGAGAATCCTACGGCGGGTTGTCTGAGGTTTCGGGGAAACGATCGTGATCCTCTGTCCCATGATATGATTCACGAAAGTGGATTTTCCCACATTCGGCTTCCCCACAAGAGCGACAAAACCGGACCGGAAATCGCTCACTTTCCCTTGCGCCGGGCAAGCTCCTGGACGATGTATGAAGCCACCTGCTCAGGCACCGTACCTGCGCCGAAGCCCGCATCGTATCCCAGCTCCTTTGCGAGAGGATGGGTCAATCCTGGTCCCCCTGCAATCAGCACGTATTTGGAGCGCTCACCGGAGGCATCCAGATAGTCCAGGAACCGGGACAAGGTGGCTCGATGAATGTCCTTTTGAGTCACCACCTGGGAAATGAGAAGGGCGTCAGGACATGACTGCCTGGCCTTTTCGACAAGGTCTGCAGGCGCGACCTGGGCCCCAAGATTGGATACCTCAAAATCGGGATAAGACTCCAGGCCCTTGTGGCCGGCATATCCTTTCATACTCAGAACGGCATCAATGCCCACCGTATGCGCATCCGTTCCGAGGCATGCGCCCATGACCCTGATTTTTCTTCCGATTCTGGATCTCACAAACTCGCGAATCTCCTCATGACTCATGAGGACCACATCCAACTTGGAAACCTGCAATGAGGAGACGTCCAGGCTGTGTTTGGAGGCGCCATAGACAACAAGGAAAACAAACTCCCTCCCGAGACGTTTCGCAAAAACGACTCGCGGATTCTCAAGCCCCATCTTGAGGGCCAGCAGCCTCCCACCTTCCCTTGCCTGATCCACGTCATCCAGGGGGAGGGTAAAGCTGAGTTGGACCGCCCCATCCCCCATGGTATCTCCGTATGGTTTCACGCTCTTCAATCCGGCTCTCATGCGAGGCTTGCCTCCGTTCTTGAGAAAGCCGCAACAAAGGGGTTGAGATACCTGGATGTCTTCACGAAGACTCCCTCCAGCCCTTTTCCTCCGACCATGTTTCTGGATATCTCCGCGAAGGCGCCCTTCTCGATAGCTTTCATGAGGCCTGTCTGCCGGATTTCCCGCAAAAGCTCAACCGTGCTGTCCAGCACTTCTTCGGCTCTTTTCACCATGCGCCCCGAAGGGTTGACAACGATTTCATCCCTGAGGTGTCGCGCACTATTAAAAATGTATCTGGCGTTTTCCAGGGCGAGATACCTGTCATGCATGAAAGGTGTGTGGAGGGCCTCAGTCAGAATGCCCACAAGATGAATGCTCTGCCCCGTCAGAATGGAAGTCATGTTGAACATGGCGTTCAGAAGGTGGCCCTTGAAAATATTGCCTGTCATATATTTTGTTGGAGGCATGTATTTGATCGGACATTGGGGAAAAATCTGGCGAACCAGCTCCGCCTGCGCAATCTCCCAGAGGAGTCCATCCTCAATGTCGGGATTCATCTCAAATGCGTGGCCCAGACCGATCCTCGCGGGCTTCATTCCCGCCCTCAGAGCGAACTGCTCGTTTATCAATTGGGAAGCGATCACCGTGTGACTCTGCTCATAGGCATCGGCCGTTGTCAGATAATTGTCTTCCCCTGTGTTGATGAACATATCGGAAAAGGCAAGAATCATCCTGGAGAAATACTGGTCCACAAAAGTCCGCTGCATGTTGATGTCTCTGAACAGTATGCCGTACATGGAGTCATTGAGCATCATGTCGAGGCGCTCCAATGCCCCGATCGCGGCTATTTCCGGCATGCACAACCCTGAGGAGTAGTTCACGAGACGAACATACCGGCCCGCCTCCTCTCCCGCCTCATCCATGGCCTGCCGCATGAGGCGGAAATTCTCCTGGGTGGCATAGGTACCGCCATAGCCTTCGGTGGTGCTTCCGTGGGGGACATAATCCATGAGGCTCTGGCCGGTGCTCCGAATCACTGCGATGCAATCGGCGCCCAGCATTACTGCGGACTTCGCCTGCACAATGTCTTCATGGATGTTTCCTGTGGCCACAATCACATATAAGAGGGGCGAAGGACCCTCCCCGAGCCTTTTCAACATCGCCTCCCGTTCTCTACTGCGGCTTTCCAATGATTGGACCGCCTGCCGGATGTGGGGCGTCAGAGCTTCCTGAACCTCCGCCGCCTTTGGGGAAACTTCATTCCCCAGTTCTCTACGGCCGGCCACAACGGCTTCCGCAAGTTGCGGAACGGGTGCATCCTTTTCCAGAAGGGCTTGTCCGACCCAGTAAGCGACCCCATCTCCGAGAAGGTCCTTTTCCAGCAGTTTCTCGACAATAACATTCGCCCAGGGTTGTCCCTGGGGAGTGGCCTTATCCACACCCAGGAGACGCAGAATGGCCCGTTCCACACTCGCCGTGCTGCGGGCTTCTATGAAGGGAATCAGGGAATCCACGATTCGAGCGGAAGAGTCCCTGGCCTCCTCAATTTTGGACTGGGAAAAGGGAAACAGCTTTTTCATAATAAGTGGCAATTTGGTTCAAAGGGAGAAATTTCCTTCTTCCCGATTACCCTTCGGGAAATAGGAGAGAAACGGTCTTTCCGAGAGCCGTGCCGATGACCGGACAAAGGAGCATGGCGCCGGCAAGAGTCCCGAAGATCTCCCTCACATAAGGCCTGCCGGGGGCGCCCTTCATGGTCTCAATAGATTTGTGCTGCCTTTCCACATATCTTCCCATAAAACTCTCGAGGAGGGGGCTGGTCACTTCTCTTTGCTCAGGGATCTTGAAGTCGGCAGACCCGATGGCTCCATCCTCCATCAGATGGTAGCCCCTTTTCTCCAGGATTTCGCCATACTTTCTCATAAGGAAATTCTCATCGCCCAGGATGGCGGAGGGATCGGAAAGCTCTATCCTCTTCCCCAGCATTCTTGCATTGAATTCGCTCAAAAGGCGATTCTGGGGCGGAAGAGGAACCATGGAGACACTGTCATCCTTACCGTCTTTCAACTGTTGAGCGAAATCTTTCCCGATCTTTTCTCTCAGCTTCCCGTCATTCGTTTCCACCAGAACATCCAGGTCGGAATTCGCTCCCAATCTTCCCTTGGCAAAGCTTCCGATAATATACATCTTCATAGGATAACCCTTGGAATGGGAGAGAATGAATTTCACCTTTTCCGACAGCTCCGAGTTCAGGGCCTTGATGTGGCCGAAGACCTCTCCGTCGGTGAAAGGGCTTTTCAAATCTCTTTCAAGTTTGCCCTTCCATCTCTGGCGCTCCAGGCGGGAGAGGATTCCATCGGGATCCAGGGTGCTTTCTTTGCCGATCTCCTCCAGTGTTTTGCGGGAGGCGCCGTTAAAAAGATATGTGGCGATGTTTCCTTTCAGAAGATTGTGATCGGAATCGTTCAGATTCATCTTGCCCAGGATCCTCTCCGCGATCCGGCAGGCCAGCTCCCTTTCCGGAACATCCTCTTTCCCGGTTATCACGTATTTCCGGGACAGAATTTGTTTCAGGTCTTTCAGGACCTGAAGAATGCCGATCCTGGGCGTAGCCGGAACAGGGGCATCCATTGCGAGCCCCTCCTTCGGGCGGAAGCTCCTGGCCTCTGACACCTCCACATCCTTTACTTGCCAGTATTCCAGGAGCTTGTCAATCACATAGGGAAACGATCTGCGGTATTCCGCCTCATTCCACTCATTTTCTTTCATGTATTCGATGGTTTTCCCGCTCCCTGTTCCCGGGATGTCGGAAACAAGGAGCGCTGTGGAAAGCTTCACATCCTGTCCTTTGGAGTTGGCCTGACATACCGCCTTTGCGATCTCCGCGGCCTCCACATCCACTGTTTCAAAGCCCCGGCTTTTCAGATTCTCCACCAGGTCCCGGGTCTCCATCAAAGGAGAAGACATCTTTGTATGGATGGTGGAGAAATGAATCAGGAGATCCTGATCCTCCCTTTCGACAGGCTCCGATGCGGCAAATTCCCCCAGACCGTTCGCGAGGCCGGGATTCGCCGCTCTTCCGTCCTTTCCGATGATAAGGGAAGGAAAGTAAAGCTCCCCGATCTTCGCGTCGGGCGTCAGAACTCCGGAATTCCCGATATGTACGATTTCCTTCGCACCGAAGGATATGGCCTTTTCGGCAACTTTCCCCGACATGTCGCCATAAAGGAATCGTAGATTGAGAATCTTCTCCCTTTCCCCGTTCTCCTTGATCACGGTGAATATCTGGGAAGGGAGAAGAAGATCCGCCACCGTTTCACCGGCATAGGTCTTTCCTGGTGATGCACCTTGAATCTTGAGACTCTCCCTGTCGAAAAGCTCGGAAATGATTTTCAAACAGGGGTTCTTGATGGAAAGATCCCTGAGGAATCCCTCGAACTCGGCCATTTTCGCCGTATTCAGGCCCTTTCTGAAGACATCTTCCCTTGAGGAGGAGAGGAGAGATTCATATTCCTTGCGGCTCTCCATGGCTGAAATCACGCTCTCTGCGGAGACCTTCTCCTCAGGGCTTGCCGCATCACGGGTTACCTGCTTGAGTTGCAGCATCATCCCTGAATAGGCATTGTCCCCGAACCTGGTTTTCAGAGCCTCCAGCTTGCGGCCATAGAGGGCTCTCCTGGTGAGCTCGGCCTTGAGGACTCCCCTGTAACCAATGATGACTTTGGAAGGCATGGTTCCAACTTTCTTGAAGGCATTCTCAAGAAAGATGTCATAATCGGGATGATGGTCAAAAACGAGGACCTGCCCTGGATCCACGCCCGACAGCCTCAACTGCAGTTGGTTATGGAGATTCATATCATCCCCCATGACCTGGGTAAGAGCATAGCGAATCTCTCCGGTCCGGGGCGAATGAGCGGAAAGAAGCAGATGCCCCCCCGCCGGAGCGCCTGATATCTCGGGAATCGAAACCATGCCGATACGGGTGAATCCCCTCTCATGAAGAGATTTCACAGCCTCAATATCGGTGCATCTGTGGATTTCAATCTTGCGATGGTGAGCCTTGGCGTCTTCCACAACCCACGAGGGGATGCGGGCAGCCAGATATTTCTCCAGATCATGTATGGAATGAGGCTGGTCTGTCGTTACTGACGCCACTTCGGGTGAATAGCCTTCCTGGACCGCGGGTTCTTTGGGTGTCCTGGCGCGGAAATCGAGGTTCAGCCTGGATAGAAGGGATTGCCCCCCATAAAGCACTCGTGCGCCCACGCTGAAGATTCTTGCTTCCCTGGAAGTGGAGGCTGCCCCTGCACGTGCGGAATCTTCGGCAACAGAAGGCGGGGGGTCCGCATTTTCCGAGCCTCGCGCCACCCTGGACCACAGGGAGCAGGGATTTCGCGGTTCAATAAGGTTCACTTGTCTATGGCCACCTCTGTATCACCCAGTCATGCTTCTTTGCCAGTTGCGTGAGGTTTTGCTCTTCCGGACCTTCATTCCTGGGATTAATCACAAGGGAAAGACCTGAGCTGAATGACAACATGTCATAATCGGATAGACTGTTTCCTGAAACAAAGTCAACACGATCCCCGATCCATTTTCGGATCGCCTCCACCTTCCCTGGGCCGTGGATGATGGGTGGAATGATCTTGTCTGTGAGGATGCCGTCTTGAACCTCCGTCTGCAACCCGATCACATGGTCGGGGGAGATCCCGAAACGTGAAGCGCCCGCTTCGACGATCCAGCGATTGCTTGCGGAAACGATCCAGACATCCACCCCCGCCTCCCGAAGCCTGTGAACCAGCTCCTTTTGTTTCGGAAAAACATTTTGCTCAAAAGAAGAAAAATATTCCTTCGCCCATTGCGTGAGATCGGTCTCCGCGATCCCCCTCATCGCAGTCACGAGAAAAGCAAAACCCTCGCCCGGATCCCTGGCGACCAGTTCTTCATATTGTTTGTATATGTCCCCATCCCCAGAGTCGCCTTTGAGCTTTCCGTTCTCGATCAGCCACCGGGCGAACCCTTCCCCCACATCATTTCTCCACAGAGTTCCGTCGGCATCAAAGACCGCAATGGGCTTTTGAATCTGCCCTGATTTCACCTTATCGAAAAATGCCTCTAACCGCTCCTCTGCGATGGGATTCCAGGTTTCTTCATCCGTAACATAAGGATCCTGCCTTGGCCCGACCAGCCCCCGGAGAAGAGCCTCCGTAACAGGCATCTTCTCCCTGGTACCGAGGACAACCCTGTCTTCCATTTCGAGGCCCGCCCCTGAGAAGATGGAGGAAAACCCCGACCCGGAAACAGCGCCTTGAATGCCCCGCACGATCACGTCCCGACCTCCCATCCGACCCATACGTTCTCCCTGCTTTGATGGTATTATACCCTATAGGGTCGGGACATTCAAGTTCCAGGTATGCTCCATTTTGTGGCCTTCTTGTAAACATAACAAGGCCGGGGCGCCCCACCATTCCTGGTAACCGTTCAGGGGGGCCGGGACCAGGGATCGGGGAGCGCAGAAAAAAACGTATGCCTTCAACCTTTCGGCGAAGCTGGCGTGAATTTGGCCAGGATTTTCTGAACGCGCTCGAAATCCATGGGCTTTGGGATGACTTCATTTGCCCCTGCACTAAGAGCATTAAGAATCAGTCGCGCGTTACTTGAGGATGTGCAGACGAGAACAGGCACGCTCGAACTGTGTTGTCTGACGCTTCGGATGACTTCCAGGCCGTTCATTCCCGGCATCTCGAGATCTGTGATTACCGCATTCGGCTTTTCGGTCTCAAAACGCCTGATTGCTTCTTCTCCATCCTTCGCCGGTATTACGTTGTGGCCAAGGCTCTGCAATATCCTGGTCTCCCTTTCCCGGGACAGGACCGAATCCTCGGCAAGGAGTATCTTCAAGGAAACCACCTTCTTGACTTCACGTTTTCGGAACCAAGAAAGTTGATGACGTTCTCTAATTACAACAACTTATTCCTTACATGTAATACAACGAATCTCCTCGCAGAGTTCCTAAGGAGCTTGTCAACCGCCCCGGGAAAGGGTCCTCTGCCGGAGAGGACCCTGTAAGAGCGATCAAGAGACTCGCAGTTTCACTCTGCAGGCTGTTTTCGCAGATAGCCGTCTATTTGATCCCTGCGGTACTTGTGTACCTGAACCGTTTCGTCCCAGTTTGAATTGGAGTCAATGACGTACACATATTCATCATCCACAGATTTTACGAATCCCGTGTGGCCGTCCGGGTTGCTTGAGGTCCCCTGGCGCACGAATATGTCACCTGGTTGCGGGTCTTCGACGCGATCGAAGCCCGGGTGCTTGTCGTCATCCAGCATCTGGCCCGCGGATTCGACAGGGAACCAGACCCCGAGCTGTTTTTGGACGAAGCCCACGCACTGTCCGCCTTTTGTCCCCACCAGGCTGTCGGGAGGGACGTATCCGGGTTTGCTCGGGTCTTCCGATTGCGCCTGAAGGGGCTCGTTGGGCATCTCCGTCTTTTGGGGCTCTTCACCAGGGTCAGCCGGTTCTATGTCATTTCCCGGAGGTTCACTCCCCCCGATGGGATCGGGATCAGGGGTGGATGGGCCGGCCTCGTCGCCGAAAACAAACCGGCCGAGAGTTCCGAAGGCTCCCTTGTTTCCGGCGAGTACCGACAGTAATTTGGACGGCTGAAATCGGTCGGCCACCGGGCTGGAGGGAGAAGGACCCGCGCCGCCTTCGATCTCAGGGCGTGGAAGGTCGTGAGCTTTCAAAGCGGCGGAAGAACCAGGGCTTTTCACGTTCAACTCAGGAATCTTGATGTCGAGCATGTCCTCACCCCTTCTGAAAGGTTCCCATCCCGACATCATACTCCCGAACCCTTGTCAAATTCACATCATTCTGCACTTACTTGGAAATCACAGGCAGGTTGGCATGTCAAATTTATGTAAACAAAAGGTAACTGCTCAGGTAGTCAGGAGTCAGAATGCAGGAGTCAGAATGAGGACGTCAGCGACGAGATTTGAGGACCTGGTGGTGTGGCAAAAAGCCCACCAGTTTGTGCTTGCGGCCTACCGTTTTTCTCGGACATTTCCCCGCTCTGAAATGTCGTGACATGATCATGGTGTGTCCATTTGAAATTGGGGGGATATGAATATGGATCTCTTCGGGTTGGGAGGATTGGGGAGCTTTCCGCCGTTGCCGGTAGGTCCCGGGGGACTGCCGGATGTGAGCAGAATCGATGCCGATGCCATCAGGCAGCAGATAGTGGGTCAACTGCCGCCTGACGCGCTTGCAGGCATGGACAACATTCTGCCTGGTGTCGGATTAGGAGCAACGGGGCTTCCGCCCCTGCCGATCAGGGCCTATGAAGCCCTGAAGATTCGATCCGAGCAATTCAATACCCAGCTTGACGGCGAGGCACGGGAATTCTCGTTGCAGGTTCAACAGGACAAGGAAGCCGTATTCCAACAATTCCATTACGAATTCGATGGGAACGGAAACCCTATCATGGATGGGAATACGCCGAGGCTCTTTCCGAACCAGCCGCCGCCGCCGCAACAGGTCACTGCCGCCGCCACCGTTGATGTTCCCACAACAACCATAACCACCCAACCGGTCACCACGATAGATCCGGTCACAGGGCAAACGGTGACGACGATGGAAACCGTTACAACGGTCACCAATCAGCAGATGACCGTAGATGTGAATGTCCCCCTCCCCGCTCAACCGATACCTCCTGAAAGCCCTGAACAGAGACGGCAGAGGGAGGCCTGGGAGATGAGAACGCAGAACCAGGCAGTAGAGCGGCACAAGATGGAAAAAGATGCGCTGACTCTTCAACAACGGATTTGGTTTCAGGATTTCCTGAATGCCCATGTCTATGATATCGCTACTCCGGAAGTGCAGCAACAAATAGCGGCTCAGGCCCAGGCCTTCGACCTGCAGCAGGCACAGCTAAAGGAAAGGCAACAGGTTGAATTTGCCCAGATCGGCCTGCCGACTCAGGAGTTGCGAAACAGAGTGACGGCCTTTGGAGAGAACCGCCACCGGCAAAAAGAGGAGTTCCAGAACTCTCTGCGATTTACCCCCGAAGGACAGGAAATCGCACAATATGAGCAGGCGATCAAGGACTTCACGGCCCGCCAGAGAGCCATGGTGGCTCAAATGATGGCAGGAGTGACTTCCCAGGTGCAGTTAGGAAGGTTTCTTCCCGAACTGCAAGATCCCGATCTGGCCAGAGCCCTGGGGGCGCTTAACTTCCAGGTCTAGCCCCTACTGAACAAGGGCCTTGATATCGGTAAGAAGCTTTTCATTATTGAGCCGAATCATGTCTGCCGTTATTTCGGCGGAAAGTATACAGGCGGCGGCAATGCTCTTGCCGACCGGGTCTCCTGGACCCTTGTGGGCGTCCCTTGCTGCATTCATGACCCCATCGCGAATTCTGGTGTGGTTCTCTTCGAGGTACTTCTTCATATCCAGGCCAAAATCCATTTCTTTTCCTCCCGGAGGCTGGTGCGGAAGAGAGGATTTGAACCTCCACGACCTTGCGGCCACTAGACCCTGAATCTAGCGCGTCTGCCAGTTCCGCCACTTCCGCACGTTTTTTCTGCCCTAGTGTAGCATATTCCCAAAAAAAATGCAACCCATCATTTCGTCAGCCGAAGAAACCTGCGAATTGTCCCGGCGATAAGCCATGCGACGGCACAGGTCCAGAAAATCTGACTGAAACGGTCGGGCCAGCGCTCCCAGGCGAGGGCGGAAGAGACCCAGTATCCCAGGCCGGATACGCCCATCCATATGAGGCAGGCGGCTTGCACCCTTTCCGTAACGGCTGCAATCGTAAAGTGGCGGATTTCTTTTCTGAGGAAAGCGGGGTCTTCATCCAGCCTTTTCTGGTACGCCTGCTCTTCCAGGAGCTCCTCCCGAACCAGGGCATCTCTCGCATGAAATACGGCCTGGTCCAGATATCTCAATGCCAGGTCTCTCTGCCCCTGGGTAAGATAATAGTGATACAAGGAGACATAAGCTCTGCCCGAATTGGAGTCAAGAGCTGCAGCGGTGTGATAACATTCCACTCCACGCTGATTTTTCGAAAGATCCGAACATACATCCCCCAGGAGAAGAAGAGCCTCCTCATCATCAGGACGGAGCTCCGCGGACTCCTCGAGGAGCGATTCCGCTTCGGCGGGTCTCTGGGTGCTGAGCAGGAGATAAGCGAGATTCTTGTTGACTTCCAGATCCCTTGCGGCATCAGGCATATCTTTTCTCAGATCCTGGAGGATCTGGATGGCCTCTTCGAAACGGTTCCACAAAGCACATCCCCAGGCGGCCTTCTTCTCTTCCTCGATTTCCTTCGAAAGGATCCGCCTCCTTTGGAGAAGCTTCTCCAGATCGGTCTTCTTGAGGAAATAATCCGGAATCTTCTTGACCAGAAAGTCCAGCCGCCAGGAATCCACCTGTTTCAATATCTCGCCTACGATGATCCGAATCTCCCGAACATGAAGGGGAATTCTCAGGTTTCCGTTGCGCCAGCGAATTACGAGATCCCCTGAGGGATAGGCGCTCTTGCCGATGGGAGAGGGCTTCCAGTCGTAATGGACCTCCCGAATCACCCGCCAATCCGTGTAGTGCGCACTTTGCCAGGAGAAACCCGGGATCCTGGAAAGCCAGAACGAAGTCACAGGGCTCACATGAATCCCCTCTTCGGTGAGTTGGATGAAAAGGATCGTCCTGGTGAGCAGGACCCAGCCAATGGCCGACAGGACAAGCCAGGGGAGAGAGAATGATTGAGGAAATATGGGCTCAAAGAATAGAAGAAGTCCAAAAAGAGTCGGTACCGCCAGGAGAGCCGAAACGAGGCCGAATCCAGGTGGGGCGCTTACGATTCGCAGAGTCATGGTCCCCTTACTCCTCCAAAGGATGGCCCGTGAGGTTCAGGAAAACATCCTCAAGACTGGCCTCCGAAGAATGGATGGAGACCAATCGCCGCTCCAAAAGGAGCCGCTCCAGAAGCTTTCCTGCCCCGGGGTCCTCCAGGGAAAGATGATCCGATTCGTCCCGGTCTCCATTTCTGTAACAGACTCTTACCCCGTTTCCGGAAATCAGCCCTTTCAAGCGCGAAGGCGTATCGCATGCGACCATTTTCCCGTGATCCATGATTGCCACGCGGTGGCACAAGGAATCGGCCTCCTCCATGGAATGGGTAGTCAGGAATATGGTGGCATCATTTTTCGTAAGGGTCCGTATCAGATCCCGTACCTCTCTAGCCGAATGGGGATCAAGACCGCTTGTGGGCTCATCAAGGAAAAGGACCTGCGGCCTGGACAGCAGTGTACGGGCCAACAGGAGTCGCTGGCGCATCCCCTTGGAGAATGTTTGGACAGGCTTGTGCTTTCGGCTCGAAAGACCCATCTGGTCCAGAACCTCGTCCGCTCTTCTGTCCGGCAAGCCGAAGATCTTGCAAAAAAAGACCAGGTTGATGCGGGCGCTGAGCCGCTCATAGAGATTCTGCTCCTCAAACAATACCCCAATGCGTGTTTTCAGGGAATCCTTTTCCCTGACCACATGGCAACCGGCCACAAAAGCCTCTCCTCTGGTCGGTGAAGTCTGGCCCGTAAGCATCCGGATCGTGGTTGTCTTCCCTGCGCCGTTTGGTCCGAGAAAGCCGAAGACCTCCCCCCTCTCGACCCGAAAGGAGAGATCATCAACAGCCGAAAATTCCCCATATTTTTTTTCAAGCTCCCTGGCATCAATCATTGAATTTTTACCGTGATTTTCTCTTTGGAATCATTACCGGCCTCGTCTTCGCCCAATACTTCAAGATCGTGGGATCCGGGTTTCAAGGGTTCGGTGGTAAGGCCAAACCTTTCTGTCCTTGTATCAAAAATTCCGTCTGCAGGCAGTGCGGGGAGCCATGCTCCTCCGTCCACCCGATAGCGCACATTCACTATGGGGGAGGACTCGTCCGTTACGAAACCTGTGATCCTGGCCCGGTCCCCCTTGCCGACGAAAGAGACGTCATCGGTAATCTTGACTTTTGGAGGAGTGTTGTCCAGGAGAAAAGGATTGGAAAGATCGGAAACTTCGTACATCCCCTCTGCATGATGGAGGCGGTCGGATGCCGTGACTTTGAGGATATACCTCCCATCCGAAAATCCTCCCGTGCCCCATGTGAAGCTTTGCTCTTTGGCAGTTTCCAGCCTGGCCTGGTCGGACGGTCCGCTACCCCCTTTCTGCAAAACCCCCTCTTTGATCACCCTCCAGGTTTGGCCTTCATCGCTGGAGGCATAGAGATCGAATACAAGTCCATCCCCGTCCGGGTCAAGAGCTTTCCACCTGACCGCCGCCTCTTTGGAGAGCCTCTCTCCGCCGAGAGGCGCCAGAAGGGCAAGTAAAGGCCGCTGATTCTCCTGTTTGAAGAAAATCCTTACAGAGGATAAAACAGGAGTCTGTTTTGAGCTCTCCGTTGTCAGGAATGCCCGATACTGAATGAAACGCCCGGGAGGACTCAGGACTCTCATTCCCTGCGGCTTGTCGTAGGAGAGAGACCATTCGCTCCAGGAAGAGTCGGGGGTCTCGGTATTTCCGCTTCTGGTTTCGAGAATAACGGAGGTGCCGGACTTCAGGGATACATCCCACTGGATCGTTCCCCATTCCGCCGGGAAACCTGCATCATAGACGGTGGATTCGATGCTTCCTTTTGAGACATGCTCGGGGAGGAGGCCGAAGACCTTGCCTCCATTGCCTGATGCGACATATATGGCGCCCTCCTTGTCCGTGGCGAGCCCGAGAATCTCCGTCTCCTCAAAACGATGCACGATGTGAAGGCGATCTTCCGGAGTCAACTTATACAGGATTCCGTCCTTGCCTGTCCCGGCGAAGACGGCGCCCGTGTCATCCACTGCGAGACTTTGAACCCGGGACTGAGAAATGTCCCAGTACGTGATCTTCCCCTTCGGCGTGATCTTATAAATGGCCCCTTTCTGGGATGCAGCGGCAAAGAGATTCCCTTCCTTGTCCAGGACGAGTGCATCCACGCTTACCTGGGGAGTATCGTAAACGGGCTCCGGAGCACCGCCCACGGGTATCCGATAAATGATCCCTCCATTGCTGGTGCCTGCGTACAAAGTCCCTGCGGAATCGAAAGCCAGGGATCGTATGTGGGATTGAGGCAGGTGAAAGAGATCCTCCCCCCTGCCGCTTCCGGTGATCTCAAAAAGAGCGCCCGAAGGTCCAGTCCCTGCATAGAGGCGGTCCCTTTGATCAACAGAAAGAGACCAGACATACTTCTGGCCTGTCCGAAAATAGGGGTTCACCTCACCCCTCGAAGTAATCTGATAAATAAGTCCATGAGGTCCGGTCCCTGCATAGACATTTCCCTTGCTGTCCGAAGCCAATGAGAACACTTCCACATCAGGAATCTTGAATTCCGTTCGAATCGTCCCATCCCGCGATATTTTATAGACCATTCCGTGATTGCCGCTTCCCGCAAAAATATACCCTGACACAGGCTCATAGATGCAACACCAGAGGAAAAGCTCTGAAGTCTCGTGGAGGGTTCTCAGGGCCGGCGCAAGGTAGATGGCGCCGTTTTTCGAGAAAGAGACATCCTCGAACTCCCCTTTCAAGAAATCGGACAGACTGGACTGGGTCCATTTGCCCCGCTCAGGCGCTTTGGGTTTGGAGTCAGGGCGGGGTGAAGGGGTGGCGGAAGGCCTGGGCGTTGTCGGCGGCGCCTGGGGCTGGGGGGCCGATTCGTCGTCATACTCTTCCGTGTCTTCATCCATGTAGGTATTGCCGTGGGGAGACTGTGGTCGAGGAAGTACGGGAGGCAGGGATGGTGGCGCCGGAGGCTGCACCCTGTTTTCTTCCCCCTTTTTCTTCTTTGCCTCCCCTTTCCGCTCCACTGTGACCGTTACGGACTCCTGGCCTGTTATGAGCCAGGGCGTGGCGACTTCCACCTCGAATTCGTTCGTCCGTGTCTTGATGGTGCTTTCCAGGGAGGACTCGAGGATATCGGAAACCGTGGGAGGCAGGGAGTAGAATTCCTCGCCCTCTATTGCCAATCCCTTTCCCGGAAGCAGGACTTTGGCAACAAGCTGATTGTTTTGTTTCTTCCTTCTGAAGTGGTTCAGGATCTGGCCGGTGTTCACTGGTGCGGGCCTCAATGTTCCGACTCGCTTCTCCAGCGCCTGAAGATAGGCCCCCCCTGAAATGGAGATCCTGAGCTTGCCGCTTTCCAGATCCTCGGGGAGAGGAATGCTGACGATCCTCTTTTGTGGTGCTTCGCCGTAAGGAGTCAGGTCAACGGCAACCTCCACAGTGTCCCCCGGATTGTAACGGGGTTTCAGGAGCGCGACCCTGGAGATCCGGGCCGAGAGTCTTTTGGGCACCAAATCCACTTTCAGTTGAAGATGCTTTATGGAAGTCGGCGAAAAGTCATTCCCCAGGATGGTCGTGACGACCTCGCCGATCTCGGCTGAGACGGCGCTCCCCACGGTCCCTTCCTCGAAATATACATTCTGAAAATGAAGAGGCGGATAGCCTGCCACATCCACATCAAAGGAAACCCTTGCGGAGTAATCACCCCTGGCCCTGGAGTTGACCTGAACCGCCTCATTGACTGCAGCCGCCAAAAGGCCCCCCGCGAGAAACTTGTTCGGGATCACTTTCAGATGGTAGGCTTTGGAAATGCGTCTCTCGGGATCGGAAAAAGACATGGTCACAGGAATCAGACGAGGCGAAGCTCCGAGCCTTCCGGAAATGGCCCACATCCGATCTTCTTCGATTCGCCCGACGGTTCGAACGGGAGAGCTGAGCTTGAAAGAGCGTTGATAGCTGGGAAAGATGCCATGGATGTAGCCGGTCACCAGAGGAAGATCGCTCTTGCCCATGAACAATGCAGGGTGACCGAAAGCGAGAATGCGATCCCCTTTCCGGTACGTCAGAGTTCCCATCCCGGATATGTCGAAATCGCCACCCAGGAGCTGCATGCCCACCGGTGTTCCGGGCACAAGGGGAACGTTTTTCACCCCGGACACTCCCGCGCCGCCCCCCTGCAATACGGTGCAATTGTAAGGCTCAAGGAGATCGTTCAGGCGCTTCAATCCGTCGGAGCTGAAGCCGTTCACAACGAGAAGGGACTGGAGGGGAGTAGCTGCGATGGTATGCTCATCCAGCGTGAATTTCGAGTTCCACCTGTTGCCCACCAGAATTCTTTGAATCTTTTTTCCGCCGATCTTCAAGGGCCTGGAAAGGGAATACACGCTTCTGGAAGAAGGTGAGGAACCGGAAGCGGACCCCGCGTGCCAGACTCCTAACATACTTTCTATGGGTGTTATGCCGAAGATCGGCTCCTTCTCGAAAGAGGCAAAACCCCATGCCACGGCGCCGACCACCTTACCGTTGATGTACACAGGGGAGCCGCTCATCCCGCCAACCACCCCTGTCTTGTGCTCCACAGGGTACCCGGATTCCAGAGAGGCTACAATGATGGGCTGATCGCCTGTCCATTTCTCCAGAACGCCGACAATCACCACCCTGAACCTCTCGATCCGGGTTCCCTGGAAGACCGTAAGTCCATATCCGCGCATTCCGGACCTGATCTTGGACACAGGCATTATGTCCGGATATAATCGGGCCAGAGGGATGTCAGGCGCCTTTCGCCGAAGAGGAGCCTCTCTTTTCTTGTATTTCTTTTGCTGGGCAGAGGCGGCATCGCCTCCGAGCAGGATGGCGGCGCCCAAAGCCAGTAAGGAAACAAAAACAATGAGGAAAGAGAACGAAAAATTGCGGACCCGGAAATTCATTCGGGTGTGTTTCACCTATTACTCCTTTCAAACATTTCATCCCTTCCCTGATCTCCGGCGCCGAAAGATCCCCCATCAATGGAGGGCGCGGTTCCGAGACCCCGAGAGCATGGAAAAAGAGATTGGCAGGAGGGATATTCTTCAAAATGCCTTGCGTCCCTGCAGTGCAACTCCCGGCAATAGTCTTCACCAATGGAGTCGGTCTTCCTGGTCCCCCGCCCCTTGACAGAAGAGAATTTTGCCGTTAACATGAACTGGAAAGCGTTGGAAAGGAAATCGGGCCCTTGAGAATCGCAGCCCCCCCAAAACCTCTTGTGATGACGGTGCTTGTTGTCTTTCTTCTGTGTGCCCTGGAAGTAGCCCTCGGCAGCCAGGTGGAGCAGCAATTGATCAAGCTTCGCGAGTTGAGGGGGCAAGCACCCTTTCAGGTGATTTTCCCCGTGAAAGACAGGGAAACAGGGGAAGCTTTTTGCGAGATCTTAAGGAGAGACGGAATGGAGGCCGAGACGGTTTCCACAAACAACGGCCCCACGGTAGTGGTTCACAAGATAAAAGATCGCTTCTTTCTCTTGACCTTAAAAGAAGCTCTGGAAAATATACGGATCAAAGCAAAAGAAAAACCCGACCCTTAAGTTTCGCTCTGCTTTTTGCTTGACAGAGGCCGGCATTTCATGTAAAATAGTACCAGGTCAATTCAGAAAGGACCCCCCTATATGGTCATCTCCCCACCGCCGAAGGCTTTGACTTGTTCAGCTCTAGGGGTATTCCTGCTCAGCTTGTTGGGAGTGGCACTGGGAATGCAGGTGGAGCGGACTCTTCTGGAGACGGGGAAGAAGCTCCCCGGTAAGCCCACTCGCCTCTTTTTCCCGGTGAGCAGCCGGCCAATGGGGGAAAAATATGTCAATATCCTCAGTGCTCAAGGGTATGAAGCGAGCCTGGTACGGAAGGTGGAGAGAGTGGAGAAGCCCGGGTTCATTGTCGCAGCCGACATGAAGTCTGACCTGGCGCAGATAACGGCCGAGACGATCCGGAAAAAAGGCTTTCAGGCGAAGGTAAGGCCCCTTGAGGAGAAATCGAGACTCCAGATTGGGCCGGTATTTTCGAACAAGAAAGCCGCCGAGCAATACCGGGACGGGCTGGAGAAAAGGGGGTACGATCTCTCAGTCATGCCCAATGAAGAGATCAAAGCCGGTTCCACTAATTTTGTACAGATTCGAAAAATCTACGACCGTTTCACCGAGCAAATTCTTCAACAATCCCTCAGCCGTTCAGGCATCCAGGCGAGGGTGGAAGAAGACACATAAACTAGCCCCCAGGCGCCGACACTAATAACGTAAATGATGCTTGATGGGATTTGTGTCGGGGGTAACCAGGGGCATTCAGGGATGGTTCGACCTTTCACAACATGCGTATGTTCTCGCAAGTCTATGCAATTATTTACAAGGACTTTCACGACATTGTGCAAAGCAAGACAATGCTTATCACAATCATGATTCCCGTGTTATTCTCGATACTCTTCACCGCGGCCCTGAAGGATGTTCGGCTGCCGAGGTTGGCGGTCGTGGCAAAGGAGAAATCTCAGCTCCTGGACGCTCTCTCCCGCTCTCAGTTGTTCACCCTGTCCTATTTCGACGGGGAGCCGGAGGCGGCTGATTTCGTGCGATCAGGCAAGGCCCCCGTGGCCATTATACTACCGGACAACATAGATGCCGTCCTCATTGATGGAAGCGGGACGGGATCTCTTAGCTGCCTTGTGGATCCCTCGGCGCCCAGACAGGTGGCCGTGATCACGGCAGGTATCCGGGAAGTTCTGAGAGTCGCCTCTGGGCAAAATCTGCGGGCCAAATTGGAGGAAAAGAAAGTCTTTGAAGGAAAAGGAGGGAGAGGGCAAGAATTCCTCCCTACCTGGATTCTCCTTTCACTCATGGGGGCCTTGATGATTGTGGCCTCCTCCCTTGTAGAAGAGAAGGAAAAAAAGACCCTGCAGGCTGTCCTGGTCACTCCCATTTCGTTGGAGCACATTGTTTTGGGAAAGGGAATTCTGGGAATAATAATCACGCTGGGAAGTTGTCTGATCGTTCTGGCCTTGAATGGCGGCCTCGCGGGTAATCTCTTGTCCCTGGCAATATTGCTGGTACTTGGAGCTGTCAGTTTTTCGCTGCTCGGGATCGTGATCGGACAACTGGCGCCCAGTCAATCGGCGGCAAACTCCATCAACGCAGTTCTGTACATCCTGTTCTTTCTCCCGATTGTGTTGTCAGAGAGTTCAAGGACTATGGACATCCTTGCCCGAGGGCTTCCCAGCTACTATGTGGTGGATGGAATAACGAAGGCTATCATGATTTGCGCGCCTGTAGAGAGAGTCGGTGTAAATATCGCTTATCTCCTGGCTTTTTCTGCCGGGCTTTTCACAATGTCCAGGAAGCTTCTGGCACATCAAAATATATGAGGAGGCTCTCAAAATGAAACTTTTCATTGACACGGCCATTTTTGATGAGATCAAGGAGGTCCACTCCTGGGGGATCCTGGCAGGGGTGACCACAAATCCGTCTCTCATGGCCGCATCGGGAAGGTCCTTCAAGGAAGTGATCCGGGATATCTGCGCACTGGTGAACGGGCCGGTAAGCGCCGAAGCAGTTACCCTGAACGCGGATGAGATGATAAAAGAGGCTCGGGAGCTGGCATCCTGGGCGCCCAATGTCATCGTAAAATTCCCGATTACCGCAGACGGTCTGAAGGCCACATCCGTGGTTTCGAAGGAGGGAATCAAAGTCAACATGACCCTGATTTTTTCGGCCAACCAGGCGCTGCTCGCCGCCAGGGCCGGCGCTTCCTTTGTCAGCCCCTTCGTGGGAAGGGTGGATGATATCAATGGCGAAGGAATGAGTATGGTCAGGGAGATCTCCGAGGTCTTCCAGATTCACCGAATTCAGACGGAAGTCATTGCCGCAAGTATCCGACACCCTTTGCACGTTACCCAGGCGGCTCTCGCAGGCGCGGATATCGCTACAATCCCTTATAAGGTGTTCAAACAGATGTTACATCACCCCCTTACCGACACAGGCATCACCCGTTTCCTTGAAGATTGGAAAAAAGTGCCCCAGGTTGCCAAGGTAAGAGCATAAAGCAAGGAGGCTACCCCCATGGTGGAAATTGCCGAACTGGAAACAAAAAGTAGAACCGAGCTTCAGGAGATCGCCAAGAGCTTCAATGTGCCCGGTTACCAGAAAATCAGGAAGCATGATCTTATTTTTAAGATCCTTCAGACTCAGGCGGAACAGCAGGGGTATATCTTTGCCTCCGGCGTTCTGGAGGTTCTGCCCGACGGCTACGGCTTTTTGCGCAAAGAATCTTACCTGGCAGGGTCGGAGGATATTTATGTATCCCAGTCCCAGATCAAACGTTTTGACCTGCGTGTAGGTGATACCGTTTCCGGACAGATCCGCCCCCCAAAAAACGGAGAGAAATACTACGGCCTTCTCAAGGTGGAAGCGGTCAATGGCCAGAACCCGGAAGTCTGCCGGCGTCGCCCCCGTTTTGATGACCTTACGCCCATATTCCCCAACGAGAGGCTCACTCTTGAGACTGACAGCCACGAAATCTCGGCGCGCATCATTGATCTCATCTCCCCCATCGGAAAGGGGCAGAGGGGACTGATCGTAGCGCCCCCTAAGGCCGGAAAAACGATTCTTCTCAAAAAGATCGCCCACGGAATAGCCACGAACTTCCCTGAAGTCTATCTCATAGCCCTTCTGGTGGATGAGCGTCCGGAAGAGGTCACCGATATGCGGCGGTCCATCGAAGGAGAAGTTGTGAGCTCCTGCTTTGACGAGCCCCCCGAAGATCATACCCGGGTCTCGGAGCTTGTAACGGAAAAGGCAAAACGCCTCGTGGAATGCGGAAAAGACGTGGTCATTCTGCTGGACAGCATCACCCGTCTGGCAAGGGCCTATAACCTGATCCTCCCGCCGTCCGGACGCACCCTTTCAGGCGGCTTGGATACGAGCGCACTGTACAAGCCCAAGAGATTCTTCGGCGCGGCCCGAAACATCGAAGAGGGAGGAAGCCTCACCATTATCGCTACATCCCTCATAGAAACGGGAAGCAAGATGGATGACGTCATTTTCGAGGAATTCAAGGGAACCGGGAACATGGAGCTTGACCTTGTGAGAAAACTGGCTGAAAAGCGCATTTTCCCTGCCATTGATTTCAAGAAATCGGGAACCCGACACGAAGAGCTTCTCATGTCCGAGGACGAGCTCCGAAAAGTCTGGCTCCTCCGGAGGGCTCTGGATCTTTTCGAGGGAACGGAAGCCACGGAAATGCTCATTGACAAGCTGCAGAAAACAAACAGTAACAAGGATTTCATGAAGCTCATCACCAAGGAAGCAGTCTCCTTCAGCCGCAATATCACAAGCAAGGATTTCCGAGAAGTATAGAAACCCGTGAAAAGACGGCCCTTCTGGACCCTCCTGGCCCTGCCCGGCGGAGAGCTGGTGGAAGATACCTCCTTGCCTGCGCTGGGACGAAACGGCTCTTGCTCCGTGCCCCTCTCTCCGGAGGACATGATACCCATGCCTTTTGGGGCGGAGATCTGTCTTCTGCCAGGAAGGCGTCCCCCCGGGAAGCCCCTCTCAGGGGACAGGAGGCCCTTTTCCAATGCCGCTTCGGCAATACTTCCGCCAGGCTACCTGCGTCTTCTTCTCCCTGCATTTCAGAGAAACCCCAGGGCTCCGACCCTGCCCCTTCTCGGATTCACCTGTGTCGCATGGAGGGATGACCGGTTCTGGGTGGCGGCTCAAGAGACGGATGACACAAGAAAGTGGGATCCCTCTCAGTACCACACGGTGGGCCTTCCCCATCTCATCAAGGCTCGCCTGAAAAGGCGCCCTGAAAATCGGCTGCTCTCACATCTTGCCGTGTGCGCCCTGGACTCCGGCTGTTACAATGCCCAGAACATTTTCTATGAGCGCTGGGAGGGGGGGATCCCGGTCTCCCCTGCGTGCAACTCCACCTGCAGGGGGTGTATCTCCTTGCAGCCCTCGAAGCGCGTTCCTTCTCCACAGAATCGAATCTCCTTTGTCCCGACCGTGGAAGAAATGACGGAGGTGGTCCTCCATCACCTGGAGTCTTCGCCTGAAGCCATTGCCAGTTTCGGTCA
>JACPDT010000061.1 GCA_016183865.1 Armatimonadota bacterium
CGATCGAGAAACCATGGAGGAGGAAATGGAAATCCTGAGATCCGAGCTCTATTACCACCGAGGCAAGAGTCGCTCAGAGAGCAAAAAGGTGGGTCACAGATAATGGGAAAAGAGGGTCAATCCTATCGCGGAATCTACAACCAGCGAGTCATTTCGGCAGATCATCCGTAAAACGGCGGTGGTGGCGCAGAAGGGGGGGGTGAAGACAGGCAGAGGTATGGCGGGTGAAGAGTTGGTCGGCCCTGTGCCAGAAGGCTGGGAGTACACCACTCTCGGCGCCGCCCGTGAGCGCGGCGGTGGAGACATCCAGACTGGCCCCTTCAGCAGCCAATTGCACGCCGCCGACTACGTGCCCGTAGGCATCCCGTCGATCATGCCCCAGAACATCGGCGACAACCGGGTCGTTGAGGACGGCATCGCACGGATCACTCCAGAGGACGCGAAACGTCTGAGTCGGTACCTAGTCCGTCGGGGCGACGTCGTCTACAGCCGACGTGGCGACGTCGAGCGACGCGCATTCGTGCGCGAACACGAAGACGGCTGGTTATGCGGGACCGGCTGCCTTCGGGTTCGGCTCGGCGAGGAAGGTGCCAATGCACGATACGCGTCCTACTACCTTGGACACCCAAGCGTCCGTGAATGGATCGTGCGCCACGCTCACGGCGCGACGATGGCGAACCTGAACACCTCGATCTTGTCGGCATGTCCATTCGTAGTTCCGCCGCCGAGTGAACAACGCGCCATCGCCCACATCCTGGGCACACTGGACGACAAGATCGAGCTGAACCGGCGGATGAGCGAGACGCTGGAGGCGATGGCGCGGGCGCTCTTCAAGTCGTGGTTCGTAGACTTCGACCCCGTCCGCGCCAAGGCCGACGACCGCGACCCCGGGCTGCCCAAGCCCCTCGCCGACATCTTCCCCGACCGCCTTGTGGACTCCGAACTGGGCGAGATCCCGGAGGGGTGGGAGGTGGGGACGCTCGGCGATGTCGCCGAGCACCCGCGTCGTGGCGTACGACCCAGCGAGATCGAACCGACCACACCCTACATCGCGCTTGAGCACATGCCGAGGCGCTGCATAGCGCTCTCGGAGTGGGGCGCCGCCGATGGACTGGAAAGCAACAAGTTCGAGTTCAAGAGAGGCGAAATCCTGTTTGGAAAGCTGCGCCCTTACTTCCACAAGGTCAGTGTCGCTCCGGTGGACGGCGTCTGTTCGACTGACATCGTTGTCGTGACGCCGCGCACGCAGGAGTGGTTCGGTTTCGTCCTCGGCCACGTCTCAAGTGACGCTTTCGTCGAACACACGACTGCGGGTTCCACAGGTACGAAGATGCCACGGACGAGTTGGAGTGAGATGGCGCGCTATGCGGCGGTGATTCCTCCGCAAAACGTCGCGAAGGCATTCACATCCCACATCCGACCAGCCGTTGAGCGCATCATCGCGTCCGTCCATGTGTCCCGCACCCTCGCCGCCCTGCGCGACACGCTCCTGCCCAGGCTCATTTCTGGCGTGCTCAGGGTGAGGGACGCGGAGAGGTTTTTGAAGGAGCGGGGACTATGAGCAGGGCAGCGACCCATGTTGGCTTCGCCGATGAATCGTGTTGGAACACGGGCTGGTTTCGCAGTCTTGGCTTAGTTACTACGTCAATCGGTTCTTTCGGGACCCTCGACGGTGCGCTTCGGACCCTGCTGCGTGAATCAAATGTCAGCGAGTTCAAGTGGCACAAGCTGGGCGGAGCCAAAGAGCGTTTCGCCGCAGAGAAGCTTTGCAACTTCGCTGTAGAAAAGGCGTGCGGTTTGCTCTTGCGCGTTGACGTTCTCGTTTGGGACATCCAGGACAGCCGACACAAGATAGCCAAGAGAGACGACATCGCCAATCTCGAACGGATGTATTACCACCTTTTCCGCAACGTGTTGAGGGCACGCTGGCCGGGCGACGCCATCTGGTGGCTTCACCCCGACGAAAATAGCGCGCTGAAATGGGAGACAGTTCAAGATTGCCTTGAGAGCGTGAGCACCGCTATTGAACTGGATCGTTCCCTATTTACTGGCGGCCAGTTTCGCATCAGATTGCGTCGTGAGTTTGGCATAGAAGATATCCAGCCGGTATCGTCCAAAGGGCATCCACTGCTCCAGCTTGCCGATCTCTTCGCCGGTTTGGCGGTATTCTCGCGTGAGAAGTTTCCAGAGTATCGAGAGTGGGAGGAGGCCACATCGCAGCAGAAACGTCTGCCTCTTTTCGACGAAGCGGATGCCGCAAAAGACCCCTCCCGCAGTTCAAAAGAGCGTTTTAGGATCCTGAATCAGTTCGACAACTTGTGCAAGCAGAAAAAACTAGGCGTGAGCCTAAAAACCAGGCGAGGGCTGTGGACCCCGAAACCGGAGAACCCGATCAACTTCTGGATATATGAGCCTCAGCATCCAGGGGATAAAGCGCCGCAGAAGGGAAATCAATGAGCGCAGCATCCTTCACTGAATCTGTGGTAGAAGACGCCGCGCTTGCTTGGTTGGAGAGCACCGGCTGGCAGATCGCGTACGGCCCGGACATCGCGCCCGACATGCCTGCGACCGAGCGTCGTGACTACGGTGACGTGGTGCTGGCGCAGCGCCTGCGCGATGCCCTGACACGACTCAACCCCAAGCTACCGGCCGACGCGCTGCCCCACGCCTCCTTCATCGGCTTCACGGGTACGCCGATTGAGTTGCAGGATGCCAACACGCGCGCGGTATTCGGCGACTACATCAGCGTCTACGACATACAGCGCGCTGTGCAGGACGGCGCCACGGTGCCGATTTACTACGAGAGCAGGCTGGCCAAGCTCGCGCTTGACGAGGCTGAGCGGCCGAAGATAGATCCCGAGTTCGAGGAAGCCACCGAGGGCGAGGAGGTCGAGCGCAAGGAGAAGCTCAAGACCAGGTGGGCACAGCTCTAAGCCGTGGTGGGCGCCGAAAAGCGGCTCGGAATCGTCGCGCGACATTGTCGAGCACTTCGAGAAGCGCCTTGAAGCTATGGACGGCAAGGCGATGATCGTTTGTATGAGCCGACGTATCTGCGTGGAGCTATACCGCGAGATCGTCAAGCTGCGGCCGGATTGGGAGAGCGAGGCCGACGACCAGGGCACCGTCAAGGTGGTCATGACCGGCTCGGCGTCCGATCCGCCCGACTGGCAGTCGCACATCCGCAACAAGCTGCGGCGCGAGGCGCTGGCCGACCGATTTAGGGACCCGGCCGATCCGCTCAGGGTCGTGCTCGTGCGTGACATGTGGCTTACCGGCTTCGACGCGCCGAGCCTGCACACGATGTACATGGACAAGCCCATGCGCGGTCATGGACTGATGCAGGCCATCGCGCTGGCGGTCCCGCACGAGGAGGCGCTGCGAATCCGCGATGACGTGGCCTTCTTCCAGGCCGTCCAGGCGGTCCTCGCCAAGCGCGCGCCAGGCGACGCGCCCCGAAGAGGAGCTCGACCACGCTGTCCGCCAGATCATCTCGCGCGCCGTCGCCCCTGAAGGCGTGGTGGACATCTTCGCGGCAGCGGGGCTAGAGAAGCCGGACATCTCGATTCTCTCCGATGAGTTCCTTGCCGAGGTGCGCGGCACGCCGCAGCGCTCGGGCTCTCGGAGGACGAGCTGGCGTTCTACGACGCGCTGGAGACCAACGACAGCGCGGTGAAGGTGCTGGGTGACTAGACACTGCGCGGGATCGCGCGCGAGCTTGTCGAGACCGTGCGCAACAACGTGACCATCAACTGGACGCTACGCGAGAACGTGCGCGCGCAGTTGCGGGTTCTCGTCAAGCGAATCCTTCGCAAGTATGGGTGTCCGCCCGACAAGCAGGAGAAGGCCACGCAGACGGTGCTGGAGCAGGCGGCCTTGCTCTCTGCGGAGTGGGCGGCCGCATGAAGGGGGCGTCTATAGTCATCATGCAAAGTATCGCCATGTAGGGGAATTTTGCTACAAGCATGATTTTTTCCGCTGATGTAGAATGACCTCCTGTGGAGTCAAAGACAGGAGGTGTGTGGTATGATGAAAAAAGTGGACACCACTGGACAGAGAAAAACGATTTTCCGTGCGCCGAGCAAAGGGCGTATCACGTAGCGGGTGGGAATCCCGCCTGATAAGGACCAGCCATCCACCAGTAGCGAGTCTTGGGCACAGACGAGTAATTGTCTGTGTCAAGCGTAGACGGCAGGATAACAGGCCGAAAGTCGTGAGGCTGAAGGGATGGAGCCCCGAAATGATTATCAATGAGAGCCGACGCTGTGGAAAAAGCGGAAGGCAAAACTCAAGGTGGCGATATGGCGAGCCAGAGTGAGTCTCTCCGGGGTCATAGACCTTGGCAAGTTAGACACCGTTGTGATGCGTCAACTCGGGAGACCCTGTGCACTCTTGCAAGTGAGCAAGTATGGCGTACAAGCAAAAAGAAGCGAGGAAGCCAGAGGGTGTGCAGGGAGTCGGATTCCTTTATAGTACCGGTGAAGCAGGGTAATGCCTGCGGAGGGAAGGAGGGAACAGAGCAGAGACCTTACGAGGGAAACAACGTACACACTCAGAGGTGGAAGGATGTTGTCAACGAAACTGGCAAGGATAGCAGAGATAGCCGGAGAGCGACCGCAAGAGAAGTTTACGTCACTTGCACACTTGCTGGATGAACTTATGTTGAAGGAGTGCCATAAGGAACTGAGTCGTGGGAAGGCTCCGGGTATAGACTGCGTTACGAAGGAAGAGTATGCTGCGGATTTGGATGCGAACATACTTATCGCAGCCGGTGGATCGGGTCATTTATCGGATCAATCCAATCCTGCGGGGCTGGGTGAACTACTTTCGGATCGGGCACTCCAGTCGTTGTTTTGGGTATGTTAAGGACTGGGTGGAGAAGAAGGTTCGAAGACATTTGATGCGCGCGAGGAAACTCCATGGCTTTGGCTGGAAAAGGTGGAGTAAAGCCTGGTTCTACGAAGCCTGGGGTTTATATAACGACTACAAGGTGAGGTATAACAGGGCTTGAAAGCACTGCCAGACCGATAGGATCCATAAACCTTGAGAAGAAGTGAACAGGAAAGCGGAGTGCGGGAAATCCGCACGCTCCGTTTGACGTGGCGGGGGCTGGAGACGGACCGAACGGTACCGCGCCAGTCCTCGCCCCACCTGTGAGGGGGGCGGGCCGAGAGGCTTCACCTCTACTTGACTATTCTTCAAAAAAGCCATATCAATTTTTTCTTGACTTCTCTGCCAGAACGGTTATAATAAATTTGGAGATTCTTAAATTATTACGGTTCACTGAAAGGAAAATTCAGGCCATGGCTCTTTTGAAATTACGGCGATTTTCTCAAGTAACACTGCCCGCAGACCTGCGAAAGAAACTCCATCTTTCCGAAGGAGATTATCTCGAAGCAGAGGTTGTAGATCAAGGAATTCTGTTGAAACCGGTAACGGTGATGGAGCGTGAAAAGGCTTGGAAACAAATTTTTGAGGCTGTGGGAAGTGTTCAGGACAAAAAGCCCCGTCGGAAGCAAAACCCAAAGCAACAAGAAGAAGAAATTGCCGAGATGGTGAAGGCATTCAGAAAACGGCGTGCCTGAGGTCGTCCTGGATTCCACCGTCCTGGTGAGTGCTTTTCTGACGAAGACAGGCGTTTCTGCCGAACTCCTTGTCCATGCGAGAAGAAAAGCTTATCATCTATGTCTCACCGACCAGATCATCGAGGAAACCCAACAGGTGCTTTTGGAATATCAGCGTATCAGAAAGCGCTACCATTACCCCGACCGAAGCGTAATTCAATTTGTCAAAGGATTAAGGGCGATCTCTCATTTGAGCACGAATCTTCCTGAGATCCGCGCGGTCCTCCGTGATCCCAATGATGACGCAGTGATCGCCTGCGCTCTCGCAGCCAAAGCAAATTACATAGTCACCAGAGACAAAGACTTGCTTTCTATGGAGAAATATGAGCGAGTAAGGATCGTGGCTCCGGAAAAATTCATGAAAATTCTAAGAGAGAACCCGCAAGACTTAATAAATTCGGCTTCGGAGAGGATCCTTCATCGTCTTGATGCGACGAATTGCAGATCCTCCCCGTCCACGAAGTCCATGCCAAATATAATGGACCCATAGCGCTAACACACTGTGAATCACGTACTTCGTAATGAGGTTCCCTTCGTTTGCTCGATGATGATAATTACCCCTTCCCTGTGTTTTCTGTTTATTTATTTTGAGATGCGGCCAGAATCCAGCCTGCGGTCCCAAGGGTGCTGAGTCCGATTCCTGCCAGGGTAATCGGAAGCATCCCAGGCCCACCTCCTGCAGCGGCTTGACTGCTCAGGCCGAGTGCTGTCAGGAAATCGCCTATCCCTATCATTGCTGCCATTTGCGAAGAACTCTTTCGCCCGTCGGCGTCGTGATCTGCAGCATACATCATCATGCCTATCCCGGCGAAGACATGACTCCAGGTCATGAGTGACAGCCCGCCATTTTCTCCGGTAAGTTGCGCCGCATTTTTTGCTAAATAGATGTCCGCAAGATCAATGGCGGCTCTGGTGACACCCTTGGAAAATATGTCTATGGGGTTTGCCTGTAATTCGGGTTTTGCGTGAGACTGAAGAGATGACACAGTATCGCCCTTCACTGTTCCCAAGAGCGATGGTAAGTATTGCACTTTTCGCGTCGTGTCGAGCATCAAAGTCGCCTCCTTACATTTTTCTGACGCAGACTCTGCTCTACGGCCCCTGGGGCGTATGCAGACTGCTCATCGAAAGAGTAATGCTACTGTTTGTTATCAGCGCGTGAACCGGCCAGGATCCACCCTGCGGTCCCGAGAGTGCTGAGCCCCACACCGATGAGAGTGACAGGGAGCATCTCCGGCGCTCCGCCGCCTCCGTAAGCCTGGGCTGCAAAGCCGATCGCGGTCAAGAAATCACCGACTCCTGTCATGATACTGCCAACATCCCCAGCGCATCCGTGGAGACTGTCTGCCCCGGGAACCTGGCCGCAGTAGTCGCTGCATAGACATCGGCGATGTCCAGCGCCGCTCTGGTGCCGCCTTTGGAGAGTGCTTCCAATGGATTTACCTGAGATTCAGGCTTCACATTGGACCAGAGAGAAGAAGACGCTATTTTTTGCGTCCCTACCAGGGAAGGTAACACGGTCATGGAAACTTCCTCCTTAATCAATTGTTATGTCCAAATTAGAAATTACGCAATTTCCCGATTGTTGCCGGCTCATAATTCGATTCTCCCATAGAGATCAGTGACAATCAAGTTCCAGGTATGTTCCAATTTCTGTGGGGCAAAATTGAATCTCAATTGAAACTGGATTGTCACAATGGGTCTATGTTATCATTTTTTTTGGAGCAAGCACTAGCCCCTACCCCCCATGAATCACGACGGCACGGTGATCCATGAGCCCGGTTGCGGCGACCTTGGGAAAAAGGTTTACTTCTTTGATCCCAGATCTCCTCAAGTCCAGAAGGGTTCAGAGTTGCAGCTCACCTTTACCAGGTTTAACGTGTACGGTGGCGAGCAGGACACGAATGTTTGCCGCGTCACCGGCGATTTCTTCGTTATAAATGTAAGAAGGCCAATTCCGGGGACTACGGGGGCCTTCAACTCATTTCCTCCAGGTATTGTACGGAAAAGGAACGAGCTTACGGAAGAACCGCGGCGGCATTCTGGAACGACCCGCCGGAATACGATACCAGGAAAGAGCACATCCAGCGTATTGAGTCCGCTCCCCGCAAGGTCCTCATCTACACGAAACTGGATTCCGAGTGGCTCACGAGGTGGGGCTATGTCTATACTCTTCTCAGAAAAGGAGACAGATGGCTCATAGACAACAAGAAGGTGCTCGATCAAAAGGAAAGGCAAGCCCCGACATTTTGTGATCAAAATGCCATAATACCTAGATTGAAATGTGTCCCAAACTCTGATATAATAGGCTTAGAGGTGAATACTGTGACATTCGGTGAAAAAATACGCAACCTGCGAAGACAGCAAAATTGGTCTCAGGACGAATTAGGAGCAAAGATCGGGGCCCACGGCCGTCACGTGAGCAAATATGAGCGTAACCTTGTTCATCCATCGTTACGAACACTTCAACTCCGAACCCGGAGATGCGGAACGGGTTTCCGCATTAGCCAGTGAAAACATGCTCTCTTTGCCGAAACAAATTCGAGTGCGAAAAGCGTTAAAACAGGCTTCTGGATAATGGAAATCCAGGAGATCCGCAGGAAGGCTCAGGCTGGACAATGGGCCATGAGCCGACACGCCCGGAAATTTGCAGGACAACGTTGCATCCGAGATGTGGAAGTACGGGAAGCGCTCTGTGAAGCGGAATTATTGGAAAATTATCCGGACGATTCGAGGGGACCGAGTTGTCTGGTCCTTGGATTCACACAAAGACAGCGTCCGCTTCACGTGGTATGTGGAGGAGATCCTGTCAGAACTCTGGTAATCATTACAACCTATGAGCCGAAGCCACCAGATTGGGTGAACCCGTGGACACGAAGATGAGGAGAGTAGCCGTGGTTAGTCGTTGCTTAGCGTGTGGTGGAAAAACTTCCCAGAAACGCATCCGAACAGAAAACTGGTGGGGCGAGGAGTTTACCCTGGTTGAAAATGTCCCTGCCTGGGTGTGTGCTCAATGTGGGGAAGCCTATTTCGATGCAGAGGTCTGCCTTGCCCTGGACCAACTACGTCAGAATCCTCCAGAAGTAAAAGCTTCTCTCCAGGTCCCTGTGTACGCTTATCCTGAAGCCTCATAAAAAAAACGAAAACCGTCGCTATTCCTTGCGGGCAAAAGTTTGCATGTGAGAAGGGAAAAAAGGGTAGCGATTCTTTGGTCATGGGAGCAGCTTTTCGGTGCCCCGAATCTGATGATCCAAAATTTTGAGCATAGAGAACCAGAGACAACAGTGACTTTGTCGGGGAGGGTGCGTTCAGAGAGGGGGCTCAGGTAAGCAGAAGGAATGGACGGTTGTCCGTAGAGACGTCGGATTGCCCTGATAGCGGTTAAACCGTCGGAAAAGGCAAGCACGCAAGGCATCCAGGTCCCCAAAGTGACGTGTTCCACAGCGTTGAGTTCCGGCCAATAAGGAGGCAAGAAGAAGAGTAGCAGTGCCTTCTGATGGCCCTCCAACCATTCCTGGATCTTTTTGGCGTGATGATAACGCACATTGTCCAGGATTCGGATTTGACTTCCGTCCCGATGCCTATGGGGGCCCGGGTTTGGGTCGTGCTTCCCGATTGTTGGAACGTGGCTTCATCTCCGTAGAGGAGGACCCCTTTTGCTTCCTGGACCGCCGTCTGAATCCGGGGGAGGGTGTCCTGGAGCCATTGATCGCGACGTTTGGGGTCTGCCTTTGCCAGTTT
>JACPDT010000069.1 GCA_016183865.1 Armatimonadota bacterium
GACAGTCTTCGAGAAGAAGAGCGTCAAGGCCCTCACTGACGTCCAATGGTTCGCAGCCGAAAAGAAGGGTGACGGCAAGGGCCACAGTTGAGGCAAGGAAGGTTGAGAATCCGGATAGATCAGGACGCTTCCTCCTGTATCTGAGACAACACGACGGAGGCATCATCGAGAGCGTCCTTTATGCGCTGAATTCCTGAGCAGGGCGTCTGTGTGATTGGAGGAAAGTATCATCCGATCTGTTTATTGTTATTGCGTCACTACCTCATTCCGAGAAGTAGCTCAGTCACAGGCATGATAGAAACGCCGTCCCTCGACAGCTTTTCCTTCCCCCTATAGACAAGAAACGTCTCGGCTTCAGGGTAGTCCTCTCCAAATGCCTTGAGTGGACGGATATCTTGAGGATGTATTGTTGTTGAGTTTTTCACCTCTATCGCCTGGAAGACGCCTTTACCGTATACAACGAAATCAACCTCGGAACCTGAAACGGTCCTCCAGTAATAAAGCTTGCACTCGGAACGGCCATAATCAATCCATGCCCTGATATTCTGGGCGACAAGTCCCTCCAGTGCTGCGCCCGATTTTTCTTCAGGGCGGTCAAGGGGGCCGGACGACCGCAAGATGTTGAAAATACCTGCATCGAAAAAATAGAACTTCGGGTGCGACGCTGTAGCTCGTTTCGCCCTCCTGGTAAACACCGGGATTCGATATGCCAGAAGCAGATCTTCAAGGATACCGATGTAACCCTCCACCACTTTGCGTTCTATCCGACACTCCCGAGCCACATTGCTTACGTTCAAAGCGGCGCCGTGGGAGAAGCTCACAGAATCGAGAAAGCGAGAAAAGTTTCCCATGTTTCTTGTGAGACCCTCCATTTGCACTTCTTCCCTGAGGTAAAGGTTCACATATGCCTGAAGTGTTGCCACGGGATCCTCGCTGTCAATAACGAGAGGCATGAGGCCGACTTTCAGCGCCTTTTCCAGATCGAAAAGTCCCTTGAGCTCAGCAGCCATAAAGGGGTGTAAGTATTTCATGAGGGCCCGGCCCGCAAGCAGGTTCACCCCTCCTCGCCTCAGCTTCCGAGCGCTCGAACCGGTCATTATGAACTGAATGCGGCGCTTCTCCTCGATCAGACTATGCACAACTTCGAGAAGCTGTGGCGCCTTCTGTACCTCGTCAAGTACGACAGTTCTCTTCTCCCTGTGCGCGTTCACAGTCTCCCGCAATCTTTCAGGATATGCGGCATAATTCCTGAAGACGTCGGGGAGCAGAAGGTCTATGTAGAGGGCATCAGGAAACGCCTTTCTCACAAGGGTGGATTTTCCAGTGCCTCTTGGTCCGAGCAGAAAGAAGCTCTGCCTGTCTATCTTGAGAAATCTTTCTATCGTTTCCATTTTAAGTCCATATTTGGAGTTATTATGTCCAAATATAGCACTCCAGGATGGAATTGTCAAGGATGGTGTGGGCGAAGGGCGGACATCGCGGGCAGAAGATGGGCGCAAATTTGCTCAGCGATCCTGGCGGCAAAGGGGGAAGTGTAGTGGCCCATATCGGAATACAATACCCCTTCCAGGGAAGTCCCCAGTAAGGAGAGGTCAAAGAAATCAGGGCTTTCCTTCATGGAAGGGAAGTCATTGGCATGGAGCCAGTGATATGTGGCTGAGATAAAGGCAAAGAAGCGGAAGCCGTATGCAAGGCGATCCAGGATGCGCTGCTTCTGCTCGGTCATATACAGAGAAGTGGGCTGCCAGAAGAAAAAGGTCCGTGTTTTTCTCCTCGCCCCCAGGGCGCGAATGATCGCCGCCGAATCCAGGTAGTTCTCCCATACCGCCCGGGCCACAACTTCATGGGCTTTTCCCATTTCCGAAGGCGCCAACTGCCTGTTGCTGACCTGAAGCATGAAGCTGATTCCCGCATCACTTGTCAGGGTCGCCACCTCCGTATGTCTTGCCGGCAAATCGGGCTTAAGACCTGACGGGAGCTCGATGGGGCGATTCATCAAAAACTCAGTCAGAGTCTTGATCCAGGGTTGGCTTCGACGTCTTTTTTCCTGCCGATAGGCGGCATCAAGGAAATTCACCAGATCGGGGTTTCCAATGGCGTAGCAGCTATCATTGGTTCCGTCCAGGAAAAGCGCATAGTCGGGCGCCATGCCCTGATCCAGGAGGTTGAGGAAGCGCAGCGCCTCATGTCGGATTGCGTAGGAGCCGCAACCGAAGTTGTAAACTTCACAGCCCATTCCCTTTTCCTCCAGATGCTTCTGAAGCTGAGCGGGCACGGTTTGGTGATCCTCCACGACAGCTCCAAGGGTTGAAGAGCCGCCGAAGAAGAAAATGTTGATTTTTTCAGGGTTTGGGGGCCAGGGCTGCTTCTTTCCGCTGAAGCGAAAACCGTGTTCCGTTATGTTGAAATATCGGCTCCGACAGGGGTGGATGCCCAGCAAGCCATAGGGGACTACAGGACGGCTAAGCATGAGGGCCGTGTCCAGAAGAAGCTGGTCCACATAAGCCTGGTCTTTTCCCGGGAAAGCGGGCAGCATGTCCGAGGGCTTGTAGCCTACAAGCTCCATGAGGTTGACTACATTAAAAGGGTGTTTTCCCTTCATCGGCACACCTCACCACAAGGGATACATGCTCCGTCCTTCGGACTGAAATCTTCCCTCAAGCCGTTTCTGTTTGGCCCGAGTCGCGAGGGCGAGAAGATCCGAAGGGAGGGCCGAAAGCCGCATCACGAGCCGTACAGGGAGCAGGAGCAGGATCGCGAGGAACAGGAGAATCCCAAGGGGCATGTTTCGCCGGTTGCCGAAGCCCTGGGCCAGCTCTTTGAGCGCATCAAGTTTTGCCAGGAGAATGTTCATTCCTTATTCCTTTCGAATGATGAATCTGTCCAAAACCAGAACATCAATATCGCTTCTTGTGAAGGTGCTAAGGGCATCTGCCGGACTGGTCGCAATCGGCTCGCCGCGCAAATTGAAGCTTGTATTCATGAGGACCGGCACCCCTGTGGCCCGGCCGAATTGCTCCACAAGGCGGTGGTAGCGGGGATTCCACTCAGGACGGATCGTTTGAAGGCGCCCGGTTCCCATATGGTTCACCGCGGGGGCCAGCTCCCCGTGGCCGTTGTTCCACGGCAAAACCAGCAGCATGTAGCGTGCCGGATAGCAGCCCGACGGATTCGAAAGGCCCTCAAAGTATTGCTCCGCCTCCTGCTCCAGAATGACGGGAGCAAAAGGCCGGAAAGGCTCCCTGAACTTGATCTTGCTGTTTACGATCTCCTTCATTTTTGCGTGACGCGGATCTGCGAGGATGCTGCGGTTTCCAAGAGCCCGGGGGCCCCACTCGAAGCGTCCCTGAAACCAGCCCACTACCTTTCCTGAGGTCAGCTCATTCGTTACGGTGCTGCACAATGCGTCATCATCGGCACAGACCTGGTAGCTTATGCTGCGCTCGCCCAGGAATGCCCGTATTTCGATATCATCATAAGCCCTGCCCAGGTAGGCGTTCTCCAGCACAAACTTCCTGGGTTTGCGCAAAAGCACATGCCAGGCATAAAGGGCGGCCCCGAGGGCGCCCCCTGAGTCCCCAGCCGCAGGCTGAATAAACAGGCTCTCGAAGGGGGTTTCCCGAAGAATGCGGCCGTTGGCGACACTATTCAGAGCCACACCGCCCGCCATGCACAGAGTTTTCAATTGAGTCTTGCGGTGCAGGTGATTCGCCATCCTTAAAATGATGTCTTCCGTTGCGCGCTGGATGCTTGCGGCCACATCGGCATAGTACTGGTTTTTGGCGACCTGGGGGGATTTCGGCGAAACATCCGGATTTGTGAGAGATGTGATGAACTCCGATTTCCGATCCCTGGGCTCGCCGAACAGTCTCACGAACTTGTCGCTGAAAGTTCTGTTTGTGGAATACTGGAAGCTGAAGTAGTCCATGTCCAGCTCGAAGCTTCCGTCATCGCAAACCCTGATGAGCCGGTATACCTTGTCCAGATATTCAGGATTCCCATAGGGGGCCATCCCCATGACCTTGTACTCCCCTTCATTCACCTCAAAACCGAGGAAAGCCGTGAACGCCGAATAGAGAAGCCCCAGAGAGTGGGGAAATCGGATCTCCTTCAGGAGCCGGATGGCATTGGTCCCCGTTCCATCCCAGTCGGCCTGGGCGGTTCCCATGGCGGCCGTCGTCCATTCTCCGACACCATCCACTGTGAGAATCGCCGCTTCCTTGAAGGGTGAGCAAAAGAAGGAGCTGGCGGCGTGGGCGGCATGGTGATCCACGAAAAGAACCTTCTCTCTCGGGACTCTGAGCTTTTCCACAAATCGGCTCTTGAGCCAGAGCTTGTCGCCAAGCCATGTAGCCATGGCATCCCGGAATGCGCCCGAGGACCGTGGGAAGTTTTCCACTGCTGTTGTGAGAATGCGCTCCAGCTTGACAAGGGGTTTCTCATAAAATACGACATAATCCAGGTCTTTACTTTGGATTCCGCCTGTGCGAAGACAGAAGTCAATGGCCCTTTCAGGGAAACCGGAATCGTGCTTGATCCTGGAAAAGCGCTCCTCTTCCGCCGCGGCTGTAACCATTCCGTCCTGAAGCAGGGCCGCCGCGGAATCGTGATAATAGCAGGAAACTCCCAGGATGTTCATATTCAGAATCCTCTCCGTGCATCGGGCAGTTTCGTCTCAAGGGGCTTGCGACAAGCCCAAAATGTGGCTTCCAAAGAGGGGAGTTTCCTCCTCATTCGAGACAGGAGAGCAAAGGGCGCCAACAGGGTGAAGTAAAAGACCGTGAGGATGATCCTGCTCGCGCCATCACCTGTTCTTATGCCGATTTCTTTGAGCTTTTCAAGCACAGCCCGTCATCCCTTTCCCGCAGAGGTTTGGCAGGAACTCCGCAGACGACCATATTCGGAGGGACATCCCGTGTGACGACACTGCCCGCGCCCACCACGGCGTCTTCACCGACCGTGACTCCGCATAGAATCGTGGCATTGCTTCCAACGGCTGCGCCACGCTTGATGAGAGTCGGCACAACCTTCGTATCCGCCGCGGTCATGGGAGTGCCGTCCTCCTTGATGGATGAGGGGAACTTGTCATTCGTAAACATTACCCCATGACCGATGAAGGCATTGTCCTCAATGACAACACCAGTGCAGAGAAAGGAATGGCTGGATATCTTGACACACCGTCCGATCTTGACGCCTGGCTGTATTTCCACAAATGCGCCGATGACGCTCTGGTCTCCGATTTCGCATTCCCCATAAATATTGACAAAATCGTAGATCCGGACATCCCGTCCGATTCCGGCATCCTTCGAAATGCGGGAAAGGCTCGATTTTCTCATCCTTCACCTTTCAGGTAAGCTGCTTCCACTTTCAGGATGGCATTGACTATATCCCTGATGTCTTCATCGCTGAATCGCTCGTTGAACAAGATATTGAAGGTCCTTTCTCTGTATTGTACGGCATTCGGAGTCAATGTTTCTTTCCTCAGGTGCTCTCTGATCCACGCCCATTCGGAGACCACATATCTGTAGTCGGGGTTTACCCAGATGCCTTCTGCCGCCACTGCTTCCGCAAACTCCTGTTTGGATACGGTGAGTTTCTCACAATTCACCTCAAGAGTCATGAAAAAGGGAGAAGGCGCCGCAAAATCGGGAATTCCGGCAGGGGACACCACCTGCGACTCGCTGAGGAGGCGGCTCATTTTCCTCACGATTTCCCGTCTCCGGTCAACGGTTTCCTGAAGCCTTGACAGCGTGGAGGCTCCGATTGCGCAGGAAAGCTCGTCCAGGTTGAGGTTCAAGGCAGGGAAAAGGAAGCCCCCCGGGTCTTTGGGGTTAAAATCGGGCATGTCGAAATCCTTTCCTCTGTCCGCCAGGGCCCGTATTCGCCGATAGAGGCCTTCGCTCTCAGTGTATACAACCCCGCCGCATCCCCCTGTGGCGTGGGCTTTCGAGAACATTGTGGAAAAGGCCGATATGGCGCCGAATCGCCCCACTTTTCTTTTCTTGTAGACCGCACCATGAGATTGAGAGCAGTCTTCAATGATCACGATCCCCCTGGAAGCGGCCGTTTCGAGAATCGGGTCCAGATCAACCGGAATGCCGCCCAGATGGGTCAGGATCGCGGCACGAGTGTTGGGTCCGATGGCGGATTCGAACTCATTGGGGCCCACGTTGAAGCTACCGGGTTGAGAGTCGGCGGAAACCGGCTGCATCCCAAGAAGAATAACGGGTGACACGCTTCCCGGATCAGTGACAGGGGAGACAATGACTTCACTTCCAGGGGGAAGGTCCAGTGCAGCAAGGGCAAGATATACGGCAGCGGTTCCGGAACAGACCGCATCGGCAAATCCGCCCCCCTGGAATCGGCAAAACAGATCTGCGTATGTTTTCTCGTACTTTCCCTGATAGCCGAAATCTCTCTCATTTTCCCAGCTTTCCTTGAATACTTGAATCACGCTTTCGAGCTCCGCCTCTCCGAAAAGCCTGCGATAGGGCAAGCTCTTCGCCCGAAGCGGCGTTCCGCCATGGATGGCCAGTTTTTCCGAATCCAGAATCTGCTTCATAGTGTGTCTCTCTACTACTGCAGCGCGGTTTTTGTCGCTTCGGGGTCCTGCCGCCTGCGGCAGCCCTCAGATTACATGTCGCGCTGTAGTACTACATGGAATATCGGCATCAGATACGAGGTTGATCAGGGGGGAGCTTCTACTCGAACACTATGTACGAGTAATCCCCCGTGTAGCCTGCCTGGTGAAAGAACCATTCCCACTCTTTGGGGGAATAAAAGGACCGGCAGGTGAGCTGCCAATAGAGTAGATTCACCTTCTCCCGCTCGTTTCTGTAGGACTCGACAATTATGTGTTTGGGTCCTCGGGCTACACGCTCGATTTCTTTCAGAGCCTGCCACAACTCATAGTTGTAAAGGTTGTGCAATGTGTTGACAGATACCACGAAATCAAAGGACCTGTCGGGGAAGGGGAGGTTGGCCGCTGTTCCCGTTTCAAGGGAGGGCTTTACCTCCTCTTTTGCGTTCTCGACGGCATATCTGGATAGATCAATACCTGCTACTCTCGCCTGAGGACGCACTTGCGTAAACTCATAGAGGAGAAATCCCTTTCCACAGCCCACATCCAGGATCGCTGCATCCGTCGGCAGCTTATAATGTGCAGCCATGGCCTCAGCCACAGGACGCCATCGCCCGTCATAGCGGTAGCCCCCGTAACCGTATTGCCGTTCCCCGTCCCAGTAATCCTTTCCGAATTGAACGGCCACCTCGGCGCATTCCGCCTTGTCGTGCTCGTTCACACGCTTCAGGTAATCGCGCTTCGTTGCTTTGTGAAGCTTCATTATGAAATCAACGTAAGCCATTACGGTCGCACCTCCCTAATACTACAGCCGAACAGCGTGGGGGCCCCGAAGCGACCGGAACCGCACTGTCGCATTACACCAGCATCCCGAAAGCATAGGCGGGGATGAAGTAGATTTTGCATTGTCCCATCTCCTTGCTCCCAAAATAGTCTTGCGTAACTGTGATGTGAAACAGGGGACGATACCTTTCGACAAAATTCCTTACTCCGGCAGAGATCTTGTCATCCGTCTTTCTATATTTTACTTCAATTGAGAAGAGCTCGTTCCCGCGGCCTAGCACAAAATCCACTTCATTTCGATTATAGTTTTGCCAGAAGTTTATCTTGAGCTCTCTCCTGTAGGCCGCATAGCGTCTCAACTGCGAGAAAACGAAGTTCTCCACAAGCCCCCCCATTTGTGCATGATCAAGGGGGAGCATCCTCGTTTTTGTGAGCTCACTGCGCATTCCCAAATCGTGAAAGTAAACCTTTGGCGCTTTCTTGTATTCATTCGCGAAGCTTGCCGCAGGATAGATGAGCTCAACAAAAAACAATCCTGCGAGGATGGCTATAAGGTTTCGAACTGTCTTGATGTTCAGTTGCATTTCCGAGGCCAGATTCTCAAAAGAGATCAGATTGCCGATTCTGAAAGCCAGAATTTCGAGGAGTTTCTTGGAAGAGAAGAGGTGCTCCGACTTCACCAGGCTTTGCAGATCCTTTTCCAGGACGGCTTGAATAATGGACTTCAGTTTCTCCCATTTTCGTTCTTTTCCCAGTTCCCCCAACTCGGGGTAGCCGCCCTCCAGAAGATATTCATTGAATTTCCTTTTGATTTCGTTTTGCTCGAAGAAAAGGTCATTCTTGAGGGCCTCCAAGTAGGAATCTCCCGCTTCTACCAAATCTCTCAGGAAGTCTCTTTCCTTGAAAGAGTATTTCTCCAAAAAGGACAGAGAAAAAAGCTGGAAAACCACGCACTGCCCTACGAGGCTCTGGGAGACCTTTCTCTGAATTTCAGGCCAGGAAGACCCTGTCAGAAGTATCTTGGGGAGGTCCTCTTTGCTGCTGTCGTAAAGTACTTTCAATGAGCCCGCCAGCTCCGGCGCCTTCTGAAACTCGTCGAATACGTAGATGCTTCCCTTGTCTGAGATACTGCTCACGAACTCTTTCGGATTTCTCCTGAATAGTTCTCTGAGCTCGAAGTCCTCGAAATTGAAGTATCTCAAGGATTTGCCGGTGACCTGAGGCAGAATTCTTCGGGCCAGAAAGGTCTTTCCCGTCTGCCGTGAACCCGTGATTACAATGATCTCCGGCCTTTCAAGCCATTTCTTGATATTCTCGATAATGGTTCTGTCATAAATTTTGGCAGTCATAGGATCGTTTTTTATCTTAAATTCAACCCTAATAGTATCAAATTTAGCAAGAAATGTCAATGGCCTTTCAGTCTGCAAAAGATTCAAGATTGCGTTCGCTCATTACAGGCGCCAAGGCAAATGTGACTGCGAGGGGTGACGCCGGAGGCGGCGGCAGGACCCCGAGACCACAAGTATACCGGCGCCTGTCTTGGGAAAACAGTATCAAGATTCAATGCCTGAACTCTCGCCGCACAGGCACAGCGGTTCTATGATTTGTGTTGATATTCCAGGGGTAGGGTCATTATGGCGTTCCAATTTTTTTCAGTCCAGGAGATCACTTCCGAAAGCCCGTCACGAAGGTCGGTCACAGGCGACCAGCCCAAATCAACTCTTGCCTTGGCCGAGTCAATCACATAGGCGGCATCCTGCCCAGGGCGCTCCTCCACGATAGTTGCGGCTTCCTCGAAATCCACCCCTGAAAGAGCGCAGAGCCCTTTCACCACATCCCTTACAGCGATTCCCATGTCAGGGGAAAGATGGTAAATTTCGCCCGATTTGCCCCGCTCCAGGATCGCCAGCTCCCCGCGGGAAACATCCCTGATATGAATATAGGACTTTACAGAGATCCCTCCCCCGTGCAACGGGATTTTTTTGCCCAGTTTCAGGTAAATAACCGATCTGGGTATGATCTTGAACAACTGCTGTCTTGCGCCATAAACATTGGTGGACCTCACCGTCACAAGGGGAAAGCCGAATTGCCCGAGGTAGGTGGAAAGAAGGAGATCCGCAGCCGCCTTGGAGGCAGCGTATGGGGTGCTCGGATTGAGGGGAGCATCCTCAGTGACCGTGCCGCGACAGGTGCCGTAGACTTCGGGTGAGGAGACGTGGAGATAACGGGAAAGATACTCCTGTTTTCGCAGGTGATTGATCAGTTTCGCCAGTGCGACGGAATTTGTCTGAAACCAGTGCTCCGGGTAGTCCCAGCTCGGCCCCACTTCGCTCTGGGCGGCGAAATTGACGATCCAGGAAGGCCGCTCCTTGTCCAGCAATTGCAATAGGGCATCCATGTCCTTGTTCAAGTCAAGCTGTCTGAACTCAAATCGCGAAAGATCGGATCTGTCCTTGTATTTCAGGAAAAGCCTTGATTGTTCCGGCGATCGGCTTATGCCGACAACATGATAATCAGGGTTGTCCAGGAGCAGGTCAATGAAGTCCTGTCCCGAAAAGGAATTGCTCCCTATGACACAGATTTTCATCGTTTGGAAGAATCTTCACTTCCGGAGTCACATATCCTGCCGAGGGTTTCCCGTGCTTTATGCAACTGTGCGGCCTTTCGTTCTTCGCTGTTTGCCTCCCCGGCGAAGCTGCGTCTCTCCCTTCCCGGTTTCCGGAACTCATTCAGAAGAATACAGCACCATTTCAGGCGATAGACCGGCAATAAGAGGGCCATGCGCTCCATTTGCATTTCGGGCCTGGAGAGAGTTCCCGCGACTGCCTCGGCAAAAGAGTGATAGTGCTCCATGGGCACAGGTACGGCGGGCTGAGAGAAAAAGTCACATACCATTTTTGCGGGGTCATCCCACCCTGCATACTCAAAATCAATGAATCTCAGGCCTCCATCCCTTTCAATAACGGCATTGTGAAAACCGAAATCGGATGGAGAGATACAGCGATTTTGCTGCGGCACTTCCCTGCTCATGGCCATCCCGGGACGGGCTGCCTCGCTGCACGCCGCCCCTTTAGCCCTTTGCCAGGCTTCTTGAAGCTCGGTTCTCACAAAAAGGGCAGCCTCCCGATCTATGCTCGAAGATTCCTCCAGGTTCATCAGCCTCTGGAGCCGTTCTTCCACACAACTCAGATGCTCTGAAATCGTGAAACAGGCTTCCGAGGCTTTGGGCAGGGAAGCCGCATCAGGGTGTTCCTTGTGTTGGTTGATTTCCTGAAAAAAATCGAGGAATTTGCCGACTGTGCCTGGAGTGACATCAGAAGGCACAGGAAGGCGGCCTTCCACGAACTCGTAAAGGGCCATTCTGCTTTCCCTGTCACAGGCAAGGGGCTCTGGGAGAGCCCTGACCCCATTTTTCCAGGCGAAGGCGGAAAAGGAGAATTCCGCTCCAAGGCGGTCTCTGGTGTCTTCTGGATGATGGAAATAGACTTTCAAAAGGGCGGAGGAACCATTTCCGTCAACACGATATGCCCGGTTATTTGCCCCTCCGGAGACGGGAAGGATGACGGAATTCGGAGGGAGCCCGGCTCTTCGAATCAAGTCTCGAGCGGCCTGATCAAGCTTTTCGGAGATCATCGAAGGAATGCCCTTTCCTCCAGGAATTTCCCGATTTGTGCCCACGAGGAGGCGCGAAAGTAACAGGGGTCGCGAGGGGCCTGGCCCGCGGGATCGAAAAGAATGCGCCGGACTCCCGCCGGAAACAGGGGGTCTTTCAGGAATTCAGGCAAATCGTCAATGAAATGGGTGCAGCCGACTTCTGCGATTCGCCGCAATTTCCCCTCTCTGGTCAGCTCAAAATGAACGCGCTTTCCGGACAAGGCGATTCCTTCGGGATCGAAAAAGCCCCGGCTTTCCAGCCAATGATAGGATGTCTCATGGAGATCATAGGGTGGACCCAGAAAAGGGGTGCGAGTCTTGTGGCTTATGATGTGAATCTCAATTCCTTTGTCCCTGCAATGTTTGAAGAAATCAGGCGCCCCTGGAAAGGCATGGGCATCCCTGATGTCCAGACCATAGACAGTCCCCTGTAGCTCAGTCCAGGCGTCCTCTTTCCCGCATTGTCGCAGGTAATCGCGGACTGCTCCCTTGTTGGCGGACGTCGTTTCAGGGATCAACCCCGCCGCGACGGCGGTCTTGTGAAAAAGCGTCTCATAACAGACAATGGTGTTGTCAAAATCTGTGCCGATTATCATGACCTATCACCCCCACCTGACCTCCCCCCTCAGCTCCCCTCCATCTCTACAACAGGGCGTGCAACTTTGCCTTTCTCCAGGTCATCCATGGCCTGATTGATTTCATTCAGGCTGTAGGTCTTTGAAATCAGGGGCTTGAGGGGAAGTCTCCCTGAAACTACGAGCTTGCAGTACCGTGGGAAATCCCTGTCAGGCGCATTGTCGCCGCCCCAGGTCCCGAGGAGCCTTTTTCCCAGATTGAACTGCCTGGGGTCCAGTTGAAGCTCCTCCCCGTATCGGGCGTTCCCGACAAGAACCGCTGCTCCTCCTTGATTGTGCACGGAGAGAAGAGCCTGTTTCATTACATCCGGTCTTCCTGTAGCCTCGACGGCGAAATCGAGACCTCCGGGGCAAATGCGGCCGATCTCGGCCAAAGGGTCCCTTTCCTGAGCAAGGATGCAATGACTTGCGCCCATTCTATGCGCCAGTTCGAGCTTCTCTCTGTTTATGTCAACGGCAATGATCGGGGCGCAACCGCTGAGGAAAGCGCCGGAAACGGCAAAAAGTCCCACTCCTCCCGTACCGAATATGGCGATACTCTGTCCTGGCGCGGGTCTTGCCGTATTCACCACAGCCCCCACCCCGGTGGGGAGGGCGCACCCCAGCAAGGCGGCTTCTCCCATCGCGATTTCTTCGGGAAGAGGTGTGAGGCGGTTTTCGCTTATGACCGCAAGGCGGCTGAATGTAGTAATGGCGCCTGCGTTGACCTGGCGGCCGTTCCAGTGGTAAATGGTTCCGGGTACATCGGCGCCTGAGCCCTTCATCCAGGAAAGGATGACCCGATCTCCTTGTTTCACTTTTGTAACGGCCGTGCCTGTTTCGCGGACAAGACCGCTCCCTTCATGTCCCAGGCAGTGGGGGAGAAACTTGTCTTCACCCCGATATCCCCGGGATTCCAGGATCTGTGTGTGACAGACTCCGGTGAATGCGACCTCTATGAGCACCTGGCCCGGCTTGAGCTTTGGGATCTCAATCTCATCCAGGACCAGGGGTTTCCCTGTTTCCACGAGGATCGCCGCAACTGTTTTCATAGCTTTTGTACCACTTTTTCCGCAATCCTTTCAGGTGTAAGGCCATGGATTTTTCTGGCATGCTCCTGTCCGCCCGCTTCGTGGAGAAACTCATTTTTCGCGCCGATCCGGCACAAGCAAGCCTTTTGTGGTTTCCGGTCGGCGAGCCATTCCGCCACACTTCCTCCCATCCCTCCCAGGAGGCTTTGTTCCTCGATTGTGGCGACAACCCTGAAATTGGAGAAAGCGTGAGCAAGAAGCTCCTCATCCATGGGCGAAACCGTGTGGAGACTTACGACTCGGGTTGAGACACCCCGCTCTTCCAGCCCCCGGGCGGCCTCAACGGCATTTGGCAGCATGTTTCCCGTGCTGAGTAAACACACCTCGGTTCCTTCCTTCACGATGATCCCTTTTCCGATGACGAAAGGGGGGGCATCCTTGTGCACAACGGGCTCGCCCCTCTTTCCGAGGCGGATATAGGACGGTCCGTTTCGCTTCAAAGCCGCGCGCAGAGCTGATCTCACCTCCCAGGCGTCGCCGGGGCAGATCACTGCCATATTCGGCAGCACCCGCAAGCAGGAAATGTCCTCACAGGACTGGTGGGTGGCCCCGTTTTCGGCATAGGACAGCCCCCCCCCGACCCCCACAATGATGACCGGAACATTGTGATAGGAAAGATCAATCTTGATCTGCTCAAGGCATCGAATGGTTGCAAAGGAAGCGATGGTGTACGTGACGGGTCTCAGGCCGCAAAGAGCCAGTCCTGCCGCCACACCGACCATATTGGCTTCCGCTACGCCGCAGTTGAAGAATCTATTTGAAAATTTCTGCTTGTACTTGTCGAAAAGGCGGTTTCCGATGTCGCCTGAGAGAAGGACCAGACGTTCCTCCTCCCCTGCCAGTCTTGTCAATTCATCGGCGAATGCGTTTCTCACAACAGCGCCAGCTCCCTCAGAGCGGCTTTCAGCTCATCCTCATTGGGGATGCGGTAATGCCAGTTGTTGTCGTCCTCCATGAAGGAGACCCCTTTTCCCTTTACAGTGTGGGCGATCACGGCCACGGGCCTTCCGCTTCCATCGGGTACTTCGCCCAGACGGGCTTTCAGGGCATGGATGTCGTGGCCATCCACTTCATACGCGCTCCAGCCGAAGGACTCCCATTTTCGGCTCAACGGCGCAAGTGCTGTGACTTCATCGCTGCGGCCCGTTGCCTGCCATTTGTTGTAATCAATGATGGCCGCGATGTTTTCGAGGCTGTGGGCGGGGGCGAACAGCGCGGCTTCCCACACAGAGCCTTCATTGCATTCCCCATCACTCAAGAGCGCAAAAACTCGATATGGCCGTTTCTCTATCCTGGACGCAAGGGCCATGCCCACACCCAGCGGCAGCCCATGACCCAGGGAGCCTGTGGCCGCTTCCAGGCCCGGCACACATCCCGGACTGGGGTGCTCCGGAAGAGAGCCACCGTTTTCGCCGAACGTGTCGAGGAGATCCCTGGGGAAGAAGCCCCGGTGGGCGAGGACCGCATAGAGAGCCGATGCGGCGTGGCCTTTGCTGAGAATGAAACGATCCCGCTCCGGATCGCGCGGATTCTCGGGATTGATCTTGAGTACGCCCCAGTACGCGGCTACCAGAATATCCACACAGGATAGGGACGAACCCAGATGAGGGGCGCCGGCCTTGTGGGACATCTCAATGATCTTTCCCCTGATGCGTCGGGCCAGGCCCTCAAGATCCGGGGTGTCGCCCCTGTCGGATTTTGCATTTTGCATTTTGCATTTTGCGCTTTGCACTTACTTCAACCCCGCCGCCTGCATGGTCTTGATGTTATAGTAGCGGGCATCGGTCATGGGATTGGGGATCCTTCCTTTCCGGAAGGCGTCCAGCAAGTCGGAGACGGCGTCCTCGATGTTTCGCTCCGGGGCATATCCCAGCTCCCCCAGGATTTTCTCTGATGAGATATGGTACGAGCGCATATCATCCGTGGATGTGACTTCTATGGGTATTTCACCATGATCCGGCGCCTCGCGGGCGATGACGGTTCTGACAATTTCCGCCAATTCATTCACTGTCTGATTCTGGTAGCCCGCATTGTAGATCTTGCCTGCAATCTGCTCGGCGGGTACCTCCAGGAGCTTCATATAGAGGTTTGTGATGTCATCCATGTGGATGTTCGGCCTCATTTGCTTCCCGCCGTATACCTTGATGCCCCCTGAATGGAAAGCGTGGTTTGTCAGGATATTCACGGTCAGGTCCAGGCGCTGGCGGGGGGAATAGCCGCAGACTGTGGCCGGTCTGATGACCACCGCAGTGAAATCGGGCGACTGCTCCGAAAGAAGGATCGGCTCACACAAGGCCTTGTATTTACTGTAATCCGTCATCGGCGCCAGGGGATGGTCTTCGGTGACGTTCCCGGCTTCACTGACCCCGTAGACGCTGGAAGTGGAGGCATAGATGAATCGTCGCACACCACTTTCCTTGCTGATCTTCACCAAAGGGGGGAAGGCATCGTAATTGATGGAGCGGCCCAGCTCGGGGTCCAGCTCAAAGCTGGGGTCATTGGAGATGCAGGCCAGGTGAATGACCGCATCACAGCCGGAAATCGCGCTTTTCAGGAGCTTCCTGTCGCGAAGGTCCCCTTTGATCTGCAAAAGGCCCCGATGGGCGCGTACTTCATCCAGTACATGATCCCCGAAAAGATACAAATCCAGTACTCTGACGGCATATCCCCGTCGCAGGAGCTTCGGCACAAGAACAGCGCCGACGTAGCCCGCCCCTCCTGTTACCAGGACTTGTTTACAACGCTCTTCGCCGGACATGCGATCTCCTCCGAGTGTGTTGCCGCCGCATCAATCAGGTAATGGGCCAATGCGGAATGAGCGAGCTCCACATAGCCGTAATAGCGGGAAGGGACATAGAAATTGAGGTGCCCCATACGCCTTAATGGATTGTTTTCACCGATTCCGGAACATGTGATGACCTTGCAGCCTCTCGCTATTCCTGCCTGAACGGCGCGCAGGACATTTTCCGATTTTCCCGATCCGCTTATGGCGATGAGAAGGTCGCCGATATCGGCCCATTGTTTCACAGGTCTCTCAAAACAGCTCCCATAGCCGAAATCATTGGAGATGGCCGTCAATTGGGCCGCTTCTGTGACAACCATGGCCCGGATCCCCACGAGATTGAAGAAATCGTTCTGCAGGTGGCCTGCTGTTGAAGCGCTTCCGCCGTTTCCGATTATGATCACTTTTCCTGGAGCTGACTTGAAGGAGAGTACCATCTCCACCGCCCTCTCCACTCCGTTTTCGAGAGACAAAGTCCCCCCTTCACCGTCCGTCACCTGGAGACTCAAGAGGAGCTCCGACAGCTTCCGAAAATAATCCGTCACTTTCCGCTCCATGGCCCTTACCTCCTGTGTTTCGCTATTTCAGCAAAGAAGCGATATGTTTCCCCAGAGCCACCCGTTCCAAAGATTTCCGGTGTCCCACCGTCACGACAGCCTGCGCACCCGCTACGCTCCCGACGAAGCTCAGAAGCTCCATAGGGGCCTTCTGGGCCGCCAGGAGGGAAGTGAGAGAAAAGACCGCATCCCCCGCTCCAACCCTGTCCACTATGCGGTTTGTCAAGGCCGGTGTTTCGAAAAACCCGTCCTCTTTGCTATAAGCAAGAGAGCCGGAACGCCCGCGAGTCACGACGATCTGCTCACAGTCGTGCTTTCGGGCAGCCTCCCCCACAATATCGCGGAGGTCTCTCTTCCTGCTCCGCGCATCCAGCCGCAGCTCCTTCTCGGAAACACATATGTAGTCGGCCTTTGGGTACCTGGAAACCGTGTTGAATCCCTGATTGCCTGCGTTGACCTGGGTATTGACCGCCAGGAACCGACTCTCCCTGCACAAGACGTCCACAGCCTCAGGGCTGATCATCCCATGGCCGTAGTCGGTGACTATGACGGCATCATACTGCGGCAGAATCTCTCGAAGCCTTCCACAGAGATCCTGTGATTCTTTGGAATTCCCTTCATCGCCGTTCATGATGTACAATTCGAAGATCTTCTGAAAAGGATAAAGCTCCACAAAGCGCCGTTTCAGGATGGTAGGCGCATTTTCCATATAGAGGAAAAGGGGCTCGACTCCCGGATGGAGCCTTTCTCGGATGAATTCCTCGTGAGAATCCACTGTTCCGAGGAATGTGAGGAGGGAGACTCGATCCGAGAAGCTTGCCACATGGTTCGCGGCGGCGAGAACTCCCCCCGCGAACTTCTCGCTATAGGCATATTTTGCCGCAAGGATCGGCTCCTTGCCCGATTTTCCGATGCTTTCGCAGTACTGGTATTCATCTATTATGGTTTCACCGATCATGAGTACCCGGAGTGTCCGGGCCGCGTCCAGATAGCGCATGATGTCATCATGGCCGTACCTCCGCGAAAAGTCGGCCAGGTAATCGCTTACTTCTTTCGGGAGAACCGCAAGATGCCGATTGATGAGATTAGAGGAGCTGAAAGTGAGGTCATCGGTGAAAACCAGTCGCCCCCCTGCCGATTCGACGGCAAGCCTTTCGAGAGTGATTCCGCCGGTGATGTCCTTCTCCGCCTCTCTATATTCCGATCCTTTCACATAGAAATGGGGCTTCAAGAGCTTGATGATTTCCATGGCCATGGGCCACCTGTTGACTGCCACATAATCCACACAGGCCAGAGCGGCCACTGCCTCCGCCCGCAGTTGCTCTCCGAAAGCCGGCCGATCGGGCCCTTTGTTTATGTGCCGGTCGGGAGTAATGGTCACAACCAGAATGTCTCCGAATGTCCTGGCCTCCTGAAAATGGCGGATATGTCCGATATGAAGAAGATCAAAGGCGCCGTGGCAATGGACGATTTTCTTTCCATCGGAGCGGAGGGCAGCGAGGATCTTCGGGAGCTCCTCAAGGCTCTTGATCTTGTCTTTTCCCGTCTTATCGGCTTTTTCGCAAAGGATCATGTCCGGTTGCA
>JACPDT010000070.1:0-491 GCA_016183865.1 Armatimonadota bacterium
GGCCGCAGCGGAACTTCCAGCACAACAAGGATTGAAACCGGTTTCAGGCGCTTCAGCGCGATCTCGGTCACCCGGCCGCAGCGGAACTTCCAGCACAACAAGGATTGAAACGTGAATTTCCGCCTGTAGGAGCTCCTCGTCGGAATGCCGCAGCGGAACTTCCAGCACAACAAGGATTGAAACTGGAAAGACGCTGCAACTGGGCCAACTCGTCCACGTGCCGCAGCGGAACTTCCAGCACAACAAGGATTGAAACTCACCTCCTTCCTTTCTTGCGGCAATGCAGCCGCCAGGGCCGCAGCGGAACTTCCAGCACAACAAGGATTGAAACTAAATCTGCCGGAATCCCCCAATCACTCCCCCTGTGCCGCAGCGGAACTTCCAGCACAACAAGGATTGAAACTTGGGTTGCTTGGCCCTGAGTTAATGTAGCATTTTGCCGCAGCGGAACTTCCAGCACAACAAGGATTGAAACAGGAGGATGTCGCCCA
>JACPDT010000070.1:532-13898 GCA_016183865.1 Armatimonadota bacterium
AGGCCGCAGCGGAACTTCCAGCACAACAAGGATTGAAACAGGAAGGCGAGGTGATTAAAGTGGGTATTGGAGGACTGCCGCAGCGGAACTTCCAGCACAACAAGGATTGAAACAAGAGACCCAAGGCGTGGCGCTTCAGGAGCGCCTGGGCCGCAGCGGAACTTCCAGCACAACAAGGATTGAAACGACAGTTCTTTCCCAGAAAGATACAGCGGACGGTGGCCGCAGCGGAACTTCCAGCACAACAAGGATTGAAACTTGTTGTTCCCCACAAATGGGGGAAAAAGAGCAACGCCGCAGCGGAACTTCCAGCACAACAAGGATTGAAACCCTGTTAGTGGTCCATATACCAGCCCCTGTGCGGTGCCGCAGCGGAACTTCCAGCACAACAAGGATTGAAACATCTTCTCTTGCAGGTCGCTCTGTCCTGCGGAAGGCCGCAGCGGAACTTCCAGCACAACAAGGATTGAAACATATATCTGTGGGCCCATCCGCTCACAGACTCTCAGGGCCGCAGCGGAACTTCCAGCACAACAAGGATTGAAGCAGCGGAACTTCCAGCACAACAAGGATTGAAACGTTTTCATCAATTCCACCTCACTTTCTGCCGCCATTGCCGCAGCGGAACTTCCAGCACAACAAGGATTGAAACAGGGGAATCTCAGTGCGGCTGATGATCCCCAGAAGGCCGCAGCGGAACTTCCAGCACAACAAGGATTGAAACCGTTTCCTTGTATACGTTCCGAATTACGGTATTTGCCGCAGCGGAACTTCCAGCACAACAAGGATTGAAACCTCACAGTACCTGCAGCCTGACCTTGCGACGATATGTCGCCGCAGCGGAACTTCCAGCACAACAAGGATTGAAACCGCACACACCAAAAAGCCGCAGCGGAACTTCCAGCACAACAAGGATTGAAACGTCACCCGTCTGAGAGGAACCATCTATTTCGTCCGTTGCCGCAGCGGAACTTCCAGCACAACAAGGATTGAAACTCCTGAAAGAGAGCTATACCCTCTTAGAACCCATTGCCGCAGCGGAACTTCCAGCACAACAAGGATTGAAACTCTATCTCGTCCAACACGAGTACGACAAGACCCTGAGGCCGCAGCGGAACTTCCAGCACAACAAGGATTGAAACAGGCATCCTCTGAGGACCTCAATGAAAATCCCTCCCTGCCGCAGCGGAACTTCCAGCACAACAAGGATTGAAACTTCGATCTGTTACCCTCCCTCTTCAAGGGGAGGTTGCCGCAGCGGAACTTCCAGCACAACAAGGATTGAAACGTCCTTTTCTTCCTGCTCCCGCATTACTGCGAGGATAGCCGCAGCGGAACTTCCAGCACAACAAGGATTGAAACCCAAATAACTTTGAACACGTGTTCAAAACCCGCAATCGCCGCAGCGGAACTTCCAGCACAACAAGGATTGAAACTCCTGGTGGAATGTACATTTCCGGGTCAATTCCCGGAGCCGCAGCGGAACTTCCAGCACAACAAGGATTGAAACTACCCTAATGCAGATTCCCAGAGCTGATGAATCGGGCCGCAGCGGAACTTCCAGCACAACAAGGATTGAAACTGGAAACAGTGCTTGAAATGCGCGAATATTCCTCCGGAATAGGGTTCCGGGGCAAATCGGCTCTGCCGGCACCTGTTCGGAAGCCTGTGGTCAGGATGCTTATTGTTCCGAGGGGAACCTGCCGCTTGTAAACCGGCATCCACTGCCCGAGGTTGCAGATCGCACATCCGATTTTTCCGACAGCACGGCACGATTCCCTGCGTTCTCGATCATCGGCGGTCCGATTGGGGCCACTCTGGCTTCTTGTAGTCAGGCGATTCTGGATGGCTTCCTCTATGAGCTTCGCAGGACTTCTCGGGGTCAGGAGCTGGCTCGGCAACTCATCCCTAAAGAGAAAGGCAGCCTCTTTCGGTAGGACGCTTCCCCCCTTGACCTGTACAAGGGCTCTCGAAGATGGAGTATCCGATTTCTTGACGCCGGGAAGCGGCGATGTCTCCTTGTGAAGGGAGCTTTGGATAAGGCCCGCAACTACCTGGAATTGAACGGACAGCTCATTATTTCCGTTGTTCCAGGTCCTTCGGTCTCCCTGATCTTCCTGCATATGCCTGCCTGGAGGCCGGATTCAGTCCGGATGTGGCGTCTGTTCGTGTGGATCAACTGAAGTGGCGGGATGTTTCCTCAGCGGACTTGCAAGACGACAGGTCACGACCGTGGATATGGAGATGGGGTATGTGGCTCAGGCCGTGGCAGGCCGCGATGTGCATCCGGGTGTTCTGGTGTCCGATTTTCCGATGGATCGCACCATAAACCCTGATGCAAGCCTTGCCGCCCGGCGGCAGGGCCGGGATCCCTGCGGAGAAGGCCAAATGGCAGATCTGGAAGGGAGGATCAAGGGCTCTCTCAATCTTGAGGACATCGAGGCTGTCACCGTCCCTCCCTCCTGTCCGCCCGGGGTCCTGCAGATGCTGAAAGATCGGGGCATTCCTGCCCATCTCCGCACCCAGCCCGACGGCCCGCCTCATTTTTGAGGCTTGAGAGGCAGGTGTATTGGCTCGAGCATCCGGAGCAATGGCCCCCGCTCTTCCATAAGGAGCGAAAGAGGAGATATACCGCCCCTCCTGCGATCAAAGTCATAAGCACGATGTCAGCCAGGCCCATGTTCAGCCCCCCAGTCCCATAAGTTTTCCCCCTTGATAGATGACAAAAGAAACCAGCCACGCTAGAACCGTCTGATAAGCGCAGGCCACTCCAAACCATTTCCATGTACCGAACTCGTGTCGAAAGGCGATTGCCGTCACTATGCAGGGGGTGTATAGGAGCACAAAGACCATGAAGGAATAGCCGCTCAAGGGGGTGAAGGCGGCCCGTATTCTTGATCTGAGGTTTCCCCCTTCCGGGTCCTCTTCTGCGGCCAGGCTCACGATTTTGAATGTGGAAAACACGTTTACCACAGCGTTTTTGGTTGCTGTGAAAAAGGAGAAGCAGATTTCCCTCAAATCTTCGGAAAGTGGGGGAGGGGGTTCTTTCTGGGCTTCTTCGGCCTTCTTTGTGTAGATCTCTCCCATGGTGCCCACAACGATCTCCTTTGCCACAACGCCGGTGATCAGCGAAGAGGCGGCCTCCCAGTTTCCGAACCCCAGCGGCGCCAGGAGGGGAGCGACGATCTGACCGCCTCTGCCGAGAAGGGAGTCCTTCTTGTCCGCAACTCCCCAGGGCAGATTCAAGAGAAACCACACGAGAATGGAGACAGCGAAGATGTATGTCCCTGCCTTGATCAGAAAGTGCCTGCCCTTTTCCCATGTGTGGATCAAAAGGCTTTGGGCCGTCGGCATTCTATACGGAGGGAGCTCCATGATGAAAATGGGGGATTCCCCTTTGAAGAGGGTCTTCTTGAAGATGACGCCCATCAAGACCGCTATGGCGATTCCAAGCACATACATGGACCAGATCGCGGTCCCTGCGTGAGTCGAGAAAAAGGCCCCTACGAAGAGCACATATACGGGAAGGCGGGCGCCGCAGGACATGAGAGGTATCACAAGGGAGGTGAGGACCTTGTCCTTTGTGTTCTCAAGTGTTCTTGTGGCATAAATGGCGGGTACATTGCACCCGAATCCCAGGAGCATGGGAATAAAGGATTTGCCGTGGAGGCCCATTTTGTGCATGGCCCTGTCCATCACGAAAGCAGCTCTTGCCATATAGCCGCTTCCCTCAAGAAAAGTGATGAAAAACATCATGGCGAAAATCACGGGTACAAAGGCCAGGACGAATCCGACCCCTCCGATGACTCCATCTGTGGTAAGAGAGGAAAGCCACGCCGGAGAGTGGGTAATTGCCGCTATCGCCTCAGCCCACCTCTTGAGGGGACCTGTTGTAACAAGGTCAATCCAGTCTACGAATGGCTTGGATGTGTCAAAGGCCAGCTTGAATACAAGCCACATGGAAGCAAGGAAAATGGGCATGGCGAGAAACCGGTTCAAGACGATCTTATCTATCTTCTCGGTAAGCTCGGCTTTTCGGATTTCAGGCACTTTCAGAACTTCCCGGGTGAGGCCGGATGCCAGGGCATATCGTGCATCCGCCATGACGGATTCCATGTCCTCACTGTGAGCTTTCTTGAGGTGGTGGAGGGCTTCCCCTGCAAGGCTTTCGCGAAGGCCGGTCTCCCCAAGGATCAGATTATCTTCTTCCAGAATCTTCAGGGCAAGCCATCTCAGCGGGTATTGCTCGGCGAAGGCAGGATAATCTTTTCGGATCCTGGTTTCCAGTGTTGCGGCTGCTGTCTCGATATCATCCCCATAGCTCAATGTCCTGGGACGATGCTTGAGGGGATCTTCTGCAATCTCCGCTACCGCTTCGAGCAGTTCCCTTGTGCCTTCGTTCCTGGTCGCTACCGTGGGGACCACTCTTGCGCCCAGCATTTCCTCAACAGGCTTTGTGTCTATTTTGTAGCCCTTTTTCTCCGCTTCATCGTGCATGTTGAGGGCGATGACGACCGGAATGTCCAGCTCCAGCAATTGCACGGCAAGATAGAGATTCCTCTCCAGGTTTGTTGAATCCACTACATCAATGATCACATCCGGTTTTTCTCTGATCAGGTAATCCCGTGCGATGACCTCCTCCTGAGAATAGGGGCTGAGACTGTATGTACCGGGAAGGTCCACCAGCCGGATCGCCTTGTCCCCATATTCCAGAAGGGCTTCCTTCTTGTCAACAGTGACGCCGGGCCAGTTCCCGACCTGGAGGCGGGTGCCGGCAATACCATTGATGAGGGTGGATTTTCCCGAATTCGGGTTCCCCGAAACGGCGACTGTGATGGTCTTTTTCCCGACTTTGGATGTTGTTGCAATGGTCATTGGAGCGCCTCGACCGTGATTTCTTCTGCTTCTTTTTTTCTGAAGGAGAGGTTGTAATTTTTTACCCTGATTTCCAGGGGATCTCCCAATGGCGCGATTTTTTCCATTCTCACCTCTTCACCGACCAGGATTCCCATATCCATGAGTCTTCTCTTCAATGGGCCTTTGGCGGCGATTTTTACGATTCTGCCTCTTTCGCCGGGTTTCAGAACGGAAAGGAGTGTCATGTTTTCCTCCTTACCAGGATCTTCATGGCCGTTCCCCTGTCTATGGCGATTCGCGATTCATCCACTCTGACGAGGAGCGGGCCGCTCCCCTCGTTGTTCAAAACCTCCACAGCCTTGCCCAGCCGAATTCCCATTTCCTCCAGGCGGGTCAGGCCGATCAAGGCTGCTTCACGCAGGCTGCGGGGGTGCCTTTGTCCCACAACGTGCGCCTCTTCTCCGGGGCTCAAGAGTCCAAGAGGCAACATATTCACTCACCTCCACGGCTACTTCTGCCGGATTTTTTTGAAAGGATGCTCAAGGCTCAAATAAAAGAAAACGCCTTGCGTGCCGTTGCTTGGCCCGATCCCGATGGGAAAGGAAATGCCTGGAACGATCTGGAGGCCGCTCTTGAAGTTGTGGGCCCATCGAACGCCCGGATTGATGAAAAGGCTTTCGGCTCTGGTCTTTTCGCCGGTGTCGTCCAGGGTTTCCGTGCTGTTCCATATCACTTCAAACATGATGTTGAAGTTCTGATCGGCGAGGTAAATGACGCTTTGACCCAGGTTGAAATCGGTTGTGTCGGTTTTTTGGCCGGGCGCATTTTTCGTTTCAGGAGTCAGGGTGGCCCCGGCATTTACGTGGGTGACCCATTTATCGTTGGGCTGCACGCTGAGAGGAAGATTGACCTGAAATCCGGTTCCACCTTTTCCTGTCCCTCTGCTCACATCTCCCGTAGGGAATAGGAGTGAGAACCTGGGTGCGAAGGCAATTCCCCTCTTTTCGTCAAAGATGGCCTGATACCGGTAATTGAGCGCAATGTCCCCCTGCGACCATACAAGGGCATTGCCGTCCTTCATTCCCAGGATGGGAATGGTGTAGCTCAACTGGTGTGTCTGGCCTCCCACCGGCCACTCCTGGGTAAATGTGTATACACTGTCCCCTGTGCCCCGCATTCTCATAAAAGTATTGATATGCTGGCACACGCCATCTTCCTGATTGTAGGCCTCCTCAATCAGAAAACTGTTGTCCTGAATGGGTACAGGCTTTTCTTCTTCCGCCGTCGCCCCGGCGGTAACGTCTGTTTTCGAAATCGGCCCCTGGTTGCTCTCGAATCCTGACGGCCCCTCTGCCTGAAGGGGTGGGATGAAAACAAGCATTGCGAGAACTGAGATCATTACTACGTTTGGTGCTGGTCTTTGCAACTGGGATGCCTCCCTCTTAGTGTGCTTGATATTTAGAATTCATAGGCGAAGGATGTTCGTATAATGTCGTCGCTGCTCCTTGAAAGTCCTTTTGCAAAGGCCAGGTGAAGCATGCTTTTCCCGCCAAGGGACATCATGACAAAAGGCTGAAAATAGTGCTCCTGGCGGGACAAGTCCAGTTTCAGAGATCTGTTGTCCCCTACGCCGCCGAAGAGCTCTATTCCGTAGGTCACGCCGTGGTGTCCTGCTTTTTCACATGAACACGGAACTTTTTCGCCTTTGCAGTGTGCACACTTGCAATTCGGCATCGCGGTCTTGCAAACACAAGTCCCTTGAGCGCCTTGATGCTCACGATGACTTTCCTCTTCGCCTTTCGGCGGCGCCGGATGGTGCTCGCATCCGCCCCCTTTGTGCATACCGTGTCCGGAGCCGGAATGGTATGCAGTTCCGAAAGAATATCCGAAAGCTGTTCCGCCGTGTACAATGTCTGACTCATTGATCCAGTTGAACGCGAAATTCCACTTTCCCACATCCTGGGACAGGATCAGTCTGCTTTCAAGTATGCTCTCCCTGCCCCCTGCTTCCTCTTCTGCCGCGGTTTCATAGGGCGGGTTTATCCAGCCACTGACTTCCATCTTATATCGCGTATTGACACTCAGATCTTCATACTCTACGTAGACCATCGGATTCAACGGCACCTCTTTGCGCGACAGGCGGTAGCGGGCCTCATATCTCTGACCCGTATACTGTGCTCTGCCCGTTTCCAGCTCCTCAAAACCTTCGCCCATGATCTCGACAGCAAGTTGCTCTGTGAGACCGTACTCGATCTCGATCATCTGGGAAAAGTAGTTATTCTGCCCCTCTTCTCTCTTGGGGGCTGAAGGGAAAGTAAAATCATTCATCAACATGATCTCCCATTCCCCTTTTTCAACATGGTGGTTATATGTGGTAAAATAACCCTCATTTCCGGCGAAAGCGGCTGTACATGGAAGGAGTGTAAGAATGGAGGCCAAAAGACCGACTGCGAATGATTTGAACATAGGTATACTTCCTTTCTTGCTATATCTTGTGCCTGTCCTAAAAGACCATGAGCAATTGGAGTACAGTGGAATTCTCCGGATTTGTTCCGACTCGACGCCACCGGGCCTCACCGGTAAGCTTCATATTGGTGAGAACCATTTTGTCAATTCCCAGGGTCCATCCCTGAGTTTCATCATCGGATTTTGACTTATCAGGGTCAAAATGATCATATCTCGCAAAACCCACATAGTGATCGCCGAAATCCTTCTCCAGTGCCGCGAAATAGCCGAAACTGGGCTGTACGCTTCCTGTAACGGTCTGATTTCTGCCGTAAAAGGCGCCTCCGTCAATCTCGTAGGAGTCCTTCGTGTAGTTCCCCACAAGACCGAGGCGGTAGAAATCATCCTCAAAGGTGGGCTTCTTGCTGGGCCTGGCCGTCCCGATTCCCTTGTAGTAGTATGCGCCAATGCTGCTCCCCTGGCCCTTCGGGAACGCATAGTAACCCTGGAGGATCAGATCTCTCTGATTGTTGCTGTCCAGCACATTGGGGCCGGCGCCATCCACCACGGATGCGGCCAGGGTCCAGGGTCCCGAGTACCCCGCCAGTTCCACTCCCCTCTGCCGATCCCTGATTCTGTAAGAATTTCCGTTCCCGACTCTCGTATTCATCACATCGGGACGACTGATGGAGATGCGGTTACTGAGTCCCTGCTTGGTCCACAACAAGGGTTCAAATTGTCCGACTTTGACCGAAAAATAGCGGTTCGATCCTGTGCTGTTGTACTGGAGAAAGGCTTCCGCCCACAGGGGATTGCCTTCCTCATAAAAGTAGTATTCCAAATGATAGGCCAGGTTTCTGCCCAGTGAGGAAGTGGAGAAGACCTGCACCGAGTGGATCGCAAGGGCCGATGTATTCGCCGTATTGGTTTGCCTTGCGGAGTTCTGGAGGCGGGTCATAAAGGTCGTGGCCTCGGCGAATTTGAAGGGATACTCTTTTCGGTCCTTGATGTCCACAGGGAATCGTTTGCCAAGGCTTGCGAACTTCTCACCATCGGCGTTGAGCTTGGGAAAGTTCATCTGGTGGCACTTCCAGCAAGGCATTTTATACTTTCGTGAATAGTGGGGGAATGCCTGGGCGGGATGGGGAGTCAGGAAAATCATTGAGATTGCGAGTAGAAGAATGAGAAACCCTGAATGGAACTTCATATATTGCGACCTCCTGCCATAAATTGAAAACGATTGTCATTATCATTCTGGACGGGAACTTTTTATTCCTTCTTTTGTGTTAAATAATGTTTTGGGAATCTCAAATGATGCGAATATTCCCCTCGTAACCGTTCTGGGGTCAGGGGCGGGGGTTACGGATTCGAAGCAGGGATCGGTGTGGTGACGTCCGTTCCGAGGAACTCCAGCATGACCCGTCTCTTCTCCTCCTCATTGGGGATGAGGACCATGGCGCCGGCACCGGTTACTGCGTCTTCACCCTTTAGGATGGAAGTGTGGAGCTTCTGACGCTGAAAGCCTCTGTAAATACCGGCGAGTGTCAGGAGTTGACGGGTCTGGAGGTCTGTTTCTACGTTTTTCTGAAGGACCTCGACCAGATCACGCACCTTGTCAAGCACTGCGGGGGATCTCATTCGTCTCAGAATTGCGTCAAGGAGCTGCTGCTGACGGCGGATCCTGCCGAAGTCCCCTTCTTCGTCATTGCGGAATCTTGCATACCCCATGGCCTGCTCTCCTGTGAGCTTCCGATAGCCCGGCTTCAGGTGGATATGCAGATGGCCCCAACTGTCGTCGTAGTCCATGGGCTTTTCGACATTCAGATAAACCCCGTCCAGGGCATCAATGAGGTCTTTCCCTGCATTGATCTTGAGGAGCACGTGATAGTCAATGGGAACACCCAGGAAAGTCTCGACAGCTTGCCTGGCCAGAGGGACGCCTCCCAGGCTGTGGGCGGCGTTGATGCGGTCCGTGCCATAGCCCGGTATCTCCACCCAGGTGTCTCTGGGGATCGAAAGTAGAGAGACCGCCCTGTCTGCCAGATTGAGATTCACGAGTATCATGCTGTCTGAGCGGGCCCCTTTGGTGTACATGATATCCTTTTCCGTCCAGTTCTGATCAAGGCCCATGACCAGAAGAGTGATGCGGTCCTTTCCGAAAGCTTCCGTAGGGCTCGCAAAAGTTCGCGTCCAATCGGCCAGGCTTTGAAGGGGATCCCCTCCGCCCGGATGGAGAAGGGCAGGTCTTGTCTTGACGGCATAGGCGGCCACCGTAACGAGTGCCAGGGTCAGGACGAGAAAGATCCGAAAAATCAGTCTCCCCACTCTTCTCCTGGGTCTGCTCCGCAGCCCTGGGTTGCCCGGGAACTCCAAAGCCATGCTCATCCTTTCAAAGGGAGTATAGAGAAGCCGTTCTTTCTGCCGAAGGGATAGAGAAGTCGCCAGTGTCTTTTCTTTCTCTTGTGGATTTGTCCTGCCGCCTCACTCAGATCGTCAAGGAGGTCTGATGCGGAGAAGTATCGGAGCCTTGGCTCGATTTCCATGCATTTCTCAATCACTTTCTCCAGACAGGGCAGGACATCTCTCGCAAGCTTTCTCAGTGACCCCTTCGAGTTTTGATAGTTCTTGGGGTCCTCGGAAGTCAAGAGATAGAAGAGGGTTGCCCCAAGGGAGTAAATGTCCGTTCGGGTATCGGATTGCCCCTTGCCGTACTGCTCCGGAGCGCAGAATTCCGGAGTTCCCAGGGGCTGGGTGTCCCTCTTGGAAAAGGGTTTGAAGTTGCGGGCGATGCCGAAATCCACGATCTTGATGTGGCCCGTATCGGTAAGGAGGATGTTGGCCGGCTTCAGATCGCGGAAAATAACCGGGTGAGGGTGGCGGGAATGGAGATAGCCGAGGATTTCGCACAATTCCATGGCCCAGGGAAGCAGGCGTTCCTGGGACAGCTTTCCCCCGCTTTCCTCTCTGAGCTTCTCAAGACTCGTCCCGAGAATCAGCTCCATGACAAGGAACACCTTGTCCGGTTCCTCCCAGAAATCCACCACTTTTGGTATACCCGGGTGGTTCAGGGAAGAGAGGAGCTCACATTCTCGATAAAAAAGACCGATCCCCTCCTCCCGCTTCAGGTTCGAGAAAAGGGAGTGGTCCAGAACCTTCAAAGCCCACAAAGCGCCCCTGACCCTGAGGTCCTTTACCCGGTAAACAGCGGCGGTGGCGCCCCGGCCAAGAAATGTTTGTATCTTGTATCTTTCTCCCAGCACACAGCCATCGGAAAGCACTCGTCCCGGACCCTTACTGTCCTGCGATCCTGGTAAGCCGCTTCTCAGCGGACTTGAAAGCCCAGAGAGCCACAAGAATAAAGAGGGCGCCGCTTATTGCCACATATAGAAAAGGAGCGATCTCGGGCTGTCCCATCGAATGAGAGTATGCGTTTGCTCCCATGGGAAGGGGCATCCAGGAGCCTATTTGAGTCATGTTAAACATCGCATAAAAGGGGTTCAGAAAGACGAAACATGGGATGAAAGGACTGTACGACTTCAGCGCCGCCTGCAGTATCCCATTGAGGATCCCGTCCATTAGGAATGTGCCCAGGAAGAGAAAAGCCACAACTGGCGCAGACTTGTTGATTGCCTCGGCCTGCGATTTGCAACGGGTGGAGTGGTGGACTCCCAATGACGCAAAGGTTGCGGCAGTCAGGAAAAGGAACGCATGTACCATGGCGAGATGGAGAAAACTGACCCATCCAGCCACGACGTAGAGAAGCATCAAAACAAAGGATGAAGCGAGCAAAGTGGAGAGGAAAGCCATGGGGGCGCCGAGCTTTCCCAGAAGGATCTCTCTGGGAGAAAGGAGGGTGGACTGCAGGGCGTCGAGGGTTCCCCTGTCTTTTTCCTTGACGACCATGGTGGCTGTCTGGGAATAAGCGATATAGGCGAAGTACATGATTTGCAGGAAACTTGTGAAAACAAAGCTTCCCCATGCCGCTTCCTGCCCAAAAGTCGTGTCATCGGCTTTACAGACAAAGAAAACGAGGGCCGGCGGGCCGATCAATATGCTGAGATATCCTATGATGCTCAATATGCTTGATGAACGATACCATTTCTTTCCACGGTCCTCATAGGTCAATTCCTTCTGAAACACCGGATTCTCCAGGAGTATCACGATATTTCCCTCCTCCCAAAACTTACCCTACTATTTTTAAGTAGGCCCCTTCCAGATCTTTTTCTTCCTCGGCAAAGTTCACCACCGGGATCTCCCTGGCAACCAGAGTCCGAAGAAGTGCGGAAAGATCTCCATCGGTGCCATTGAACGCAAATTTCAAGACCCCGTTGGTTTTCCTGACCTCTGTGACCTGGTCACAGCGATCGAGAACCTCTTCCGCTGTTTCCACGGGGCCCGTCGTTTTCAAGGTCACCCACCGGTCTTTCTGTATCTTGCGCAAAAGATCGTCCGTGCTCCCCGAGTAGAGGAGCCTGCCATTATCAATTATACCCACTTTGTTGCAAAAATCGGCCAGCTCGGGAAGAATGTGGGAAGAAATCATGATCGCCTTCCCTTTAGCCTGAAGAATTTTGATAAGCTCCCGCAGATCCACCCTGGACTTGGGATCCATTCCTGATGCAGGCTCATCCAGCAAAAGGATCGGGGGATCGTGGACCAGGGTTTTCGCAAGACCGAGACGCTGCCTCATCCCTCTGGAAAGGCTCTCTATGTGCATATCGAGCCAGTTTTGAGTCTGGGTGATCTCCGTGACCTCTTTCACCACATGGGGAATGTAGTACGGATCCAGCTTGTAGGCCTTCCCAAAGAACTCCAGATACTCCCGGACCGTCATCTTTTCATACATGCCCAGGTGGTCGGGGAGGTATCCGATGATCTTTCTGACCGTTTGCGCCTCCCTGATCGGATGCCCTCCGAGGGTGATCTCACCCGAATCATAAGTGAGCAATGTGGCCAGTATCCTCAGTGTTGTAGTTTTCCCCGCGCCATTCGGTCCGATGAACCCGTAAACATCGCCTCCCTCAAGGGAGAAGGAGATGTCGTTTACCGCCAGCTTGGATCCGTATTTTTTTGAGAGTCCCTTTACCTCGATCAACATATCCCAATTATACCTGATTTTCCCCGAAAAGGGAAGGTCCTGGGCAAAGAGAATAAATAATTATGCGTTGTTTAGTGCATCAGGATCGGGAAGGAATCGCTACCTGCGTCTCTTGCGGCGCTGTCGTGTGTCCTGAATGCAGAAGAGAAATCGGCGGAAAAAATTTCTGCCCGAAATGTGAAAAAACGGGGCAAGCCAGAGCTCGGCCCGGAGCTACCTCGCGCAAAGGGCTCAGTTGCTGGGCAATAGGATGTCTGAGCGCTTTCATCGTCCTCCTGATTCTCCTCGCCTCCTCGCCCTTTTTGTGGAAGTGGTTTGTGGCGCCGAAGGTGGAGCAGGCCAAAGAGGAAATGAAAAGACAGTTCGGCCAGGTGATTCAGGAGAGCGCCAAAGACGGGGGAAAGAAGCTCTGGGAGAAACTCAAGATTCCCATTTCGATGGGTGAGGCGAAGCCCGCCCCGGACATCCCAACATATCCGAAAGGGGAAGTGGCCCATTCCTATCGCTTTGGAGTGAAAGGGAATGAAGCCAATCTTGTCCACATGGCCATCCCCGATCCCCCTGATATGGTGGCCCGGTTTTACAGGGAAAACCTTCCTTCCCGCGGCTGGAAGCTGGATCAAAAATCATCCAAAGATGGGAATGAGACCGTTTCTTTCAGCAAGGGAAAACGCTATGTTTATCTTGTGGCTTCTCCTGATTCGGAAGGAGCTTCTCTCCTCCTTGTCTGGACAGAGGGGATCAACCCGCGGGAGTTTCTGGAGAAGGGTAAATGACCGGATATCGAATTCAAACCGCGGATACCAGGAAGACACTGGATGCTGAGGCAGCGCCTCGCCAAGGAGTCTATTTTCGAACAGAAAAATCGCGTTTCGAAGTCAGACACCCTTTTTCAACATTGATTTAAGGCGTTCGATCTCTTCCTCGGCCTTCAGACGGGCCTGATGCTCCATATGCAGCGCTTTT
>JACPDT010000071.1 GCA_016183865.1 Armatimonadota bacterium
ATTTCCGTGTACGCTCCAGCAATGAATCACAGACTGCGACGGTTCCGGCTCTCGGTCCTGGAACAGATGAGTATTCCTTTACAACAGGCCAGGCCGGTGGAACCGAGGTCTGGATTTCCGATCCTGCGAATGACAGCAAAATTACAACCCAAAAAGTCTTAATCCGCGGCGGCTCCAAGAACATCAAGAGCGGCGACACCTTTCGCCTGTATGTGAGCAAAGCGCCAAAAGGTTCTGCCCTGCTGTCCACCCTGGACCCAAAAGTCTCGCCGGACGGGTCGTGGGCAGCCGAAGTGACCCTGGGAGAGCCAACCATCCAGGGAAGTCAGACCTTCACGATTTGGGGAGACTTCCAGGGCACAGAGTCAAAAGTCCTGACATTGGTGAGAGTGTCCGATGATACCAGGAAGCTCGCTTACACCATCCACACAAATGTGCCGAATTACGAAGTCGAGCTGAGCAAGAATGACGGGCCATTCGAAAAACTCGGAACGGCTCAGGGACGAGATTTCCCAGTCGAATTGCAACCCGGCCTATACCGAGTACGGGTCACAAAAAATGGAAAATCGGAAACGCGCAGTTGGGAAGCAGGCGCGACAGGGACGCCTACACAATGGAATCTTCCCCTTCCCGAGGAGCCTGTACCGCCTACTATCGCCAAGGTGGAAATCATGAGCCCGGCTTCCGGATCTCTGGTGGATCGAAACATTCGGGTAGCCGGCAAGGCTGCTGGAGTTTCCGAGGTAGAAGTCTTTGTGGTCACAAATCAACCATATTCGCAGGGCAAGGCCCAGGTGCGTCCAGATGGGACTTGGGAAGGAAATGCGGTTGTCGGTGCGGCAGACGACTACGGAGTTACAGCGAAGATCTATGCTATTGCCGGGACGGCGCGCTCCCAGGACGTGGAAGTCAAGCGTGGATCGAGGCCACCCCCGCCTCCGGATTCCGTCTGGATCGGTCCAGCCGGCATTAACTTCCTGGAGGGGTCGGACCCGCAACCTGTTCATATCAAGGCTCCCGGCTACTCCTGGAAAGCAGAGCCGAATCAGCCATGGATCAGCCTGAGCCCAACAGGAGGGACTGGTGATGGTCAGTTCCAGGTGTCAGTCAGCCGCCAGGGCTTGCCGAACGGTGAACATAAAGGGGCTATTACGCTTAGATTTGCGCAAAGCGGCAGCGAAGTGACCAAGACCGTCAATATCGCGATGCTCGTCGGCCCACCGCCCCCTCCGAGCCTGACGCTCTCACCTTCGGTTATCAACCTCGGTACACAACAGAACGAGGCTGCAATTGAAGTGACCGGTGTTCGGGGTACAGACTGGAAAGTGACCTCAAGCCTGCCGCCATGGCTGACATTTATGACGAACAATTTTGGCTTCGAGGATGGGGTGGTCCGATTCAAGGTGGAGCGCACAGATGTCCCACAGGATACGCAGCCCAATAGCAGTTTACAGACATCTCTCGTGTTCAAGTTCGAGCGCGACGGGAAGCCGCTCGGCGAGAAAGCAGTAGATGTCTCGATGATTGTGGTGGAGCCTCCTGCTTCTTTGAAAGTCGAAAACGTTCGCGTTGCCAAGGTCTCGTCAAAGGAGGCGGTGATCACCTGGACCACAACCGCCCCTGCAGGGGACCAGGTAGAGTATGGTCAAACCACTGGAATGGGTCAGAACACACCCCCGATCGTCCACCCATCTCGAGAGCACCAAGTAGTCCTCTTAAATCTTTCACCCAAGACAAGGTACTATTTCAGGGTCCGTTCAAGTAATAAATTCAAAACAGCCATGATGCCGCCCGCCGGGCCTGGAACTGAGGAGTATTCATTCACCACACTGGGAAGCGGTGGAGACACGTTGGGCCTGAGGGTTGAAAACGTGCACGTCGTTTTGGTATCACTGAGTGAGGCAGTAATTGCTTGGAATACAAACACCAAGGCTGGACACCAGGTAGAATTCGGCGCCGAGCCGAAGATGGGGCAATACACCACCCCAATTCCCACTCCATCCCTCGATCATGAAGTCCGTGTTACGGGGCTCGAGCCCAATACCAAATATTATTTCCGTGTACGCTCCAGCAATGAATCACAGACTGCGATGGTTCCGGCTCTCGGTCCTGGAACAGATGAGTACTCCTTTACAACAGGCCAAACTGGCGGATCCGAGGTTTGGATTTCCGACCCTGCGGATGACAGCAAAATAACAACACAAAAAGTCCTCATCCGCGGTGGCTCCAAGAACATCAATGGTGGCGACACCATTCGCCTGTATGTGAGCAAAGCACCGAAGGGTTCTGCCCTGCTGTCCACCCTGGACCCGAAAGTCTCACCGGACGGGTCGTGGGCAACCGAAGTAACCCTGGGCGAGCCGACCATCCAGGGAAGTCAGACCTTCGCAATTTGGGGAGACTTCCAGGGAACAGAGTCAAAAGTCCTGACCTTGGTCAGAGTGTCCGGCGATACCAGGAAGCTCGCTTACACCGTCCATACAAATGTGTCAAATTACGAAGTCGAGCTGAGCAAGAATAACGGGCCATTCGAAAAACTAGGAACGGCTCAGGGACAAGATTTCCCAGTCGAATTGCAACCCGGCCTATACCGAGTACGGGTCACAAAAAATGGAAAATCGGAAACGCGCAGTTGGGAAGCAGGCGAGGCAGGGACGCCGACACTCTGGAATCTTCCCCTTCCTGAGGAGCCTCTGCCTACCGCCAAGGTAGAAATCACGAGTCCAGCTTCCGGATCTCTGGTGGATCGAAACATTCGGGTAACCGGCAAGGCTGCCGGAGTTTCCGAGGTAGAAGTCTTTGTGGTCACCAATCAACCATATTTGCAGGGCAAGGCCCAGGTGCGTCCTGATGGAACCTGGGAAGGAAATGCGGTTATAGGTGCGGCGGAAGACTATGGAATCACTGCAAAGATCTATGCTATCGCCGGAACTGCGCGATCCCAGGACGTGGAGGTCAAGCGTGGATCGGGGCCACGCCCGCCAAGCTTGAGGGCTGAAAATGTTCGGGTTGTTTCGGTCTCCTTGAATGAGGCAGTAATTGCCTGGAAGACAAACACCCCGGCGGGACACCAGGTCGAATTCGGCGCCGAACCGAAGATGGGGCAATACACCACCCCAATTCCTACTCCATCCCTTGAGCATGAAGTTCGTGTTACGGGGCTTCAGCCCAATACGAAATATTATTTCCGTGTCCGCTCAAGCAATGAATCGCAGACTGCGATGGTTCCGGCGCTCGGTCCTGGAACAGATGAGTACTCCTTTACAACGGGCCAGTTTCAACAGGCACAAATCTCGATAGACGTTCCCTCGGACCGCGATGCAGTAGATCACAAATTCAAAATTATTGGACACGCCACTGGCGTTTCAGAGGTAGAAGTTCTTATTCTTACGGACAAACTCCACTCGCAGGGGAAGGCGACAGTCAAGGATGGCGTCTGGGAGTTAGAGGCGACGCTCGGCCGTGATAGCGATCAACGAGCACTGGGCAAATTGTACGCTGTACAAGGGGCTGTTCGTTCTCAGGAAATCATTGTGAGGCGGAGGGGCTCTAAGGAATATGAAGCGACTGCTCAAAGGTGCGTTCCTCTAATTCAAGAGGGCAATAATCTTCTCGTCACTGCCTCTAGTGCCATTCAAAGTCCCGAGCTTGCCAGAAGCTGGAAACGTGATTTCCGTGCATTCAAGACAAGACTAGAGCAATTCTTCTCGTCCCTGTTGGGTCTCCCGGGCATTCCGTCACAGGGGTGGCCGTGGCAACAGAAGTACCCGCCCGAACTCACCGAATTGAAGGATGATCTGTATTGGTCCCGGTTAGTCCCAAAGGAGACCGAGGTTACAAAAGCGCTTGTCGAGTATGATTATCAGCGAATTTCCAACCCATATCTGCGGAATCTCGTCCAAACGATAGTCACAAAAGGGACCACAGTGAAGGGGAGACAAGAAATCACAACAACGCTTGTCGTGGCGGGAATGACAGGTGGCGTGGGCGGCACTATCGGCGGTGTTTCTGGCGCGATGTCTGTCCTCGGGAAGGAATTGGTGTTGGATGGCTTGGACTTGGCCCTGGAAAGTCTGAAAGGGGTAATTGACGATTTCGATTTTCTGGATCTTTCCCAAGAGAAACAAGAATCAATCAAGCTCATATACAAGTCTGGTATTGACATAATTCGACTTGCTGGTGCCGTTGGCAGCGTTGCAGACGCAAAATTGCCCGGTGAGAAAATTGCGAAGATTCTGAAGATTCTGCAAAGTGACTATGGATTTATCACTGAAAGTACCGAAGACATCGGTACTACGCGGAAAGTAACAGGACGACTCGGAAGCGGGGAAAGAATTACACTTGATTTTCTTGTGGCATCTGGGCAAACGATCGAGGTTTCGCTAACTCCGCAGTCCAACTTCTTTGCTGCAAAAGTAGAACTCATCCCCTATTCTCCTGAGCCCGACGAAGTCGTTCTCTGGTATGATCTCAACGTGGATGATTTCGCTGACGCATACAAAGATCTGAAACTTGAACGCTCTGGACAGGGAGTTTATCAGGGACAGCTCGCCAACAACGTTATAATCCAGTGGTGGAAAAAGCTCACGAAGAAAACACAGACCATCCGCTATTATGCTGAGGCTAAGTCCCTCTCTCGTGCGTCTGTATTGTCGGTCAAGAAGCAGGTCGCTCTTGGCGCGACTATTCCACTTGCAACCGTCAGCATTCTTCCAGTCTCCAATGCTGACGCTGTTTCTCGAAGCTTCCAAGTGACTGGCACTGCCAGTGACGCGCACGAAGTGAGCGTCTACGTGAGAACAAATGCCGAGTATCTGCAAGAAACCGTCCCAGTCATAGACGGAACCTGGAAAGCTACAGTCAACATCGGTGCTCTGAACGATTACGGAATTACTGCCACTGTTTATGCGCGCTCTGGTGATGTGACATCAAACCAGATCTCGGTAACAAGAGAAAGGGGTCTGGCATCCATCACGGTCGCGACTAATCCAATCGTTCCAGGTGCCAAGGTTTTCTTGAATGACCGCGAGATGCCAAGCACTGGCCCAGATGGACAGCTAACCATTCAATCTCTCACCCCAGGCGCTTATAACGTTCGGGTAACCAAGGACGGTTACGAAGACGTGTCCGGCGAGATCTCCATTCCACCTAGTAAGACTCTTGTCTTGAATCCGGTTAAGAAAGAGCCGCCCCCAACGTCGCTCACGATATCCAACGCCCGTGCCGAAGTTATTGGGGAGAATACTGCAACAGGTGACGCCGCAAGATTCCTCGTCCACCAGCGATCATCGAGTGGTGCTGAACGATCTCGCCGCCGGGGTTACGTACTACTACAGGGTAGTCTCCAGTATCGGGTCCACAAAGGTGCAGGTCCCGAAGTTCGGCGATCAGGGGAACTCCAATCAGTCCTTCACTACCGCAAGCCCACCTGACGGTAAACCAAAGCTAGAGGTTCACCCTACAACCTTTATCGATTTTTCCTTAACCTCCAAGGTTCAGATCATTCTTAGGAATGCGGGGTCCGGAAAAATGAATTGGCAGTTGAATGATGCACCGGCTTACGTGATTCTGAGCAAAGAATCAGGCTGGCTGGAACCAGGGCAACAAGTAACATTAACGATTTCGATCGATTCCAGCCTGCGTCCTCGAAAAGGGTTTACAAGTCGTTTCAGAATGAGGACCCAGATTGATGAGGACCCGCCAGTCGTTATCAAGATAAGTTTCTAATTGGGAAATGCTTGAAGGATCTATTCGACTAGAGAGGGGTCTGGTTGTACTGAGACAGCGAGCCCTGATTCTACTAGGCAAGTGCTCAAGAGTGCCGCAAGTTGGTCGGCGCGAGCTATGGGCTGGGCTGCAATGTTATCGCCTATTGCCCACAAGGAGGTAAGGAAGTGAAAGCTACACAAGACCAGGTCGGTACATCCTTATTCATCGTGCTCTGCATCGTCTCTTTCCTCCTCTCCGGCTGTGGAGGGGGTTCTGCCGGTTCTTCTTCCGGTACGGCGCCAGGCACGTCGAATGGTGGGACAATCAGCATTTCCCTTCGCTGGCCGCAAACATCAGGGAAAACCAGGCTGATTCCGGTGAATACCGAGACGATTTCGATTTCTGTGACGGGAGAAGGGATCAGCTCTCCTTCACAGTTCACGACAACTCTTATTCGAAGCCAGGTGACCGGCTCTACTGCGAATGTAACCTTCACGGACGTTCCACTGGGCTCAAAGACAATCACAGTCAAGGCGATGGATGCCTCCAATAATGTGCTGGCTTTGCGAAATTTGAGCATAGTGGTGATCACAGGAAGCACGTCTGCTGATATCACGTTGGGAGTCAGCGTATCGGATACCGGATTCACGCCACGTGATTTTGCCGTCAGTCCAGGAGACACGGTGATGTGGGGCAATGATGGAAGCCTGACTCATACGGTCACGGCGGATGACGGCACTTTCAATTCCGGTGACATCGGGCAGGGAGGGACTTATGGTCTCAACTTTTCCGCTCTTGGAAATTTCTCCTATCATTGCAGCCGTCACCCATCGGAAACGGGCAGGATACTGGTTCAAAATGCCCCTCCCACCATCGGCTCCATCACTCCCATAAGTGCAACTGTGGGTTCCCAGGTGACAATCAATGGATCGAACTTCGGAGCCACCCCGGGACAGAGTACCGTCTCTTTTAACGGAGTTTCGGCATCGGTCAACTCCTGGTCGAGTACCCAGATCATTTGCACAGTGCCTGCTGGTGCAACTTCAGGCAATGTGGTGGTGACCGTTGGGGGGGTTACAAGTAATGGCGTGAGTTTTACAATCTCAAATCCTTTCGATGCGACCTCTTATGTGTTTGACACCAAATGGGGTTCAACCGGCGGCGGTGACGGGCAGTTCGCTTATCCCTTTGCTGTTGCTGTGGACTCCGCAGGAAACGTGTATGTGGCAGACTACAACAACGGCCGCATCCAGAAGTTCAATAACAGCGGCGGATTCTTGACCAAGTGGGGCTCTTCAGGAAACGGCGACGGACAGTTCAACAAACCCAGAGGCATTGCCGTAGATTCCAACGGAAACGTGTACGTTGCGGATTACTTCAACGCACGGATCCAGAAATTCACCGGCACCGGCGCGTTCGTGACAAAATGGGGCGTCGCCGGAAACGGAGATGGGCAGTTCAGCGGTCCTGTCGGCGTGGGTGTGGACTCTGCAGGAAACGTGTATGTATCCGACTTTGGAAACAATCGCATTCAGAAGTTTGACGGCAGCGGCAACTTCATAACCAAATGGGGCTCCCAAGGGAGTGGAGACGGGCAATTCAGCAATCCCTATGGCATTGCAGTCGACAGCGCGGGGAATGTGTACGTGGCAGATGACGGCCACCGCGTCCAGAAGTTCAGCACCAGCGGTGCTTTCCTGGCAAAATGGGGCTCACAGGGAAGCGGCGACGGCCAATTCAGCTTTCCTCGCAGTGTAACCGTAGATCTTTCAGGGAACATATATGTGGGAGAAGACGGCAATCTGCGCATCCAGAAGTTTAACAGCAGTTTGCAGTTTGTGACCAAATGGGGGTCCTCCGGCGCGAGTGACGGCCAGTTCCGACAAGTTGAGGGCCTGGCAGTGGACGGCAATGGAAATGTGTACTCAGCCGATCCCGATGGCCAGCGGATCCAGAAATTCAAGCCCGGCCTCATTGTACCTCCTGCAATCACAAGCATCTCTCCCAGCAGCAGTACTGTGGGTTCCCAGGTCGCAATCAACGGATCGAACTTCGGAGCGACCCAGGGGCAAAGCACCGTGACCTTCAACGGAGTTTCCGCTTCCGTTGTTTCGTGGTCAGGTACTCAGATTAGCTGCACCGTACCCAACGGGGCATCCTCAGGGAACGTAATAGTCACCGTTTCCGGACTTGCAAGCAATGGAGTGAATTTCACGGTAACTGTGCCTCCTCCGGGTAACCCCGCGATCTCCGGAATCAACCCAAACAGTGGTCAAGTAGGAACTCAGGTGACAATTACCGGGTCCAATTTCGGCGCCGCCCAGGGAGGGAGCACGGTCACATTCAACGGTGTCCTGGCTTCTCCGAGTTCGTGGTCCACGAGCCAGATTGTCTGTCCTGTACCCAATGGAGCGACCAGCGGCAACGTGGTGGTTACGGTGTCTGGGGTTTCCAGCAATGGAATAAGTTTTGCCGTCACAGTCAGCCCATTTGAAGCGACTTCTTATGTCTTTGTTACAAAATGGGGATCCCAGGGTGGCGGGGATGGACAATTCAACTTCCCCGTCGGCACCGCCGTGGACGTCGGTGGGAACGTATATGTGTGCGATCCGAACAACCAGCGTGTGCAGAAATTCAACAGCAGTGGGGTTTTTCAGACGAAATGGGGATCCGCGGGTGCGGGAGACGGACAGTTCAGCGGCCCTTATGGCATAGCTGCGGATAGCGGTGGAAACATCTATGTTGTTGACAGAAACAACCATCGAGTTCAGAAATTCACCAGTGACGGGGTCTTCGTGGCCAAGTGGGGTTCGCTGGGCAATGGTGACGGACAATTCAATAACCCTGCGGATATCGCCGTAGATGGCAGCGGCAACGTATATGTCACCGATCTGAACAACAATCGCATCCAGAAATTTAACAGCAGCGGAGTGTTCGCGACCAAGTGGGGGTCTGCCGGCGCTGCCGACGGGCAGTTCAACTCTCCTTACGGTGTGGCCGCCGACAACAGCGGAAACGTATATGTTGTTGACACTTACAACTATCGCATTCAGAAATTCAACGGCAGCGGAGTATTCCTGACGAAATGGGGAACCCTCGGCAATGGCGATGGACAGTTCAACAATGCTTTCAGGATAGCGACGGACCCGAACGGAAACGTCTACGTGGCTGACATGGACAACGACCGCCTTCAAAAATTCAATAGTAACGGCGGATTTATTACCAAATGGGGATCATTCGGCGGTGGTGATGGCCAGTTTAACAATTCCGTAGGCATAGCCCTGGACTCAAGCGGCAACGTATATGTGACGGATGAAGCCAATCACCGGGTCCAGAAGTTCAGACCCGGGCCGTAGAACACTCGAAGAAAGGAGGTTCTCGTAATTGAGGCGATAGAATAAAGGAGGAAGAATCGTGCGAATCAGCAGAGTTGGTCTTGAAGCCAAATTGGTGTTTTCTCGTTTCGTCTCGGTTTCCTTGCCGTTATTCTTGATCTCCTTCTTGCTTTTTGCGTGTGCCGGCTGTGGTGGCGGCGGAGGTGGCGGCGGACTGATCGTCGGCGGAAGTTCCGGGACTACGTCCGACACTGTCATCGTATCCGGACAACTCCAGAAGTCGGATGGTTCAGCCCTTTCCGATGCGGTGGTCACCCTCGAAGATGCAGGATCTGCTTCTCGACCGGACCTATTGTCCCTTCTTTTGGGAAAAGAATCAAGGCAAACTCCTGAACTCAACCAGAAAACGGCTGTCACCGGATCAGACGGGAAATTCTCCATTTCCGGTTTGTCAAAAAATCGAAAATTCAAAATGCACATTACCGGTGACGGGATTCAACCGACCACAGGGGAACTCAGCACCGGTGCCGCAACATCAGTCGCTCTGGACACGGCGATCAAGATCCCGGCACAGGCGGACGGCGCTCCTTACGTCAACCCTGCGAAAGGAACGACCTGGACCTGGAGCTATCTGGACAATGCCGGGAAAACCGGTACAATGGTCGGAACCATGGGAGACACCAAGACGCTGAGCAATGGAAAGACCGTTCGTGAGCTGAAATTCACTCTGGATGGGCAGCAAGTTGAGGTGGACTATGTCCACTTCGGAAAACCTCAGGCCGTGGAACTTGTTGAGCAGGGCGGCGCTACTTCCACAGAAGCCCGGCAAGGGCTCTGGTTCTATGGATACCTGGACGGGGGTGGGAGCGTGGAATTTGTAAAGCCCCAATTCTGGCTCCCCCTTGGCGCGATTCCCCTGGGAGCAAAATACAAAGGGGTTGTGGGGGTCAGTGAGGCATCTCTCACGAACTACACGGTTGAAACAGGATCGGCAAAAGAAAAAATTACCTATGCCGACCGGGACTGGGATGTAACAAAACTCACGACTACATACGATAATCCTCCCTCTGCTTCAACAAGCAGAGTCTTGAGCAAGGTCCAGATCTGGTACCATCCTGGACTGGGCCCGGTGAAATATGTGAGCACCTATACGAATGGATTCGAATTCACGCTCACCCTCGGCGCTTTCAAGCTGACGCCGACTGAAACCTATTTTGCCTTTTCCGGAACCGGGACCTTGACCAGTGCCCTTCAGGGGACAGGGATCGGCTCAACCACTACAACTACAGAAGGAACAACTACCAATACTACCACAGGGGTAACTACCACCACCACGGGGGGCACCACGACCGCAGGCTCCACCACAAGCGGCAGCAGCCTGCAACTGGTCAAAGAATTGACGATCAATGCAGCCTCTTCCTGGCAATCCATCGGCGTAACGCTGGACGCAACCAAAAGTTATGTCATTACGGCCAGTGGAAGCACGGGAGACGTCGGCTCCCAGCCTTATGGACCCAATGGATACGGCGCTGACGGGGCTATCCTCCACCAAATCAATTCCAATGCGCCGTTCCCCTATCTCCCCCACATGAGCCTTATCGGCAAACTGGACAATGGCTCTTCATTCTATGTAGGCAGTATGCGGATTCTGAGGGAAAAGTCGGGAACCCTATCCCTGGCCCTAAACGACAATCCGGGTGTTCTGGGAGACAACACCGGGTCACTCTCCGTCAAAATCTATCAGGGGACCCTGAATGCCAATGATTCCGCTGTTCCTAATCTTCTCGCATCCATCCGCCCCGCAGGAGGTCACACGGCTCACAATTACCAGAAACTCAACTTGGTTTCAGAGCTGACTGTGAACGGCGCCGACATACTGACTGCTTCCGCCAAGCAAGTCACCCTCCAGGCAGGGAGGCTTTATCTCATCGAAAGTTTCGGCTCCACAGGGATCAGCTCAGGCGACACCTGGTATCCGCTCGGATACATCCCCTGGGGGAGCGATGAAAACGGAAATCCTGACCATCCTTTCCCCGCAACACCGCACATGGCGCTCATCGGAAAGAGCAGCAAGTTGGGGACCCAGAATTTCTACATTGGGGCTCAGTGTGTTCTGGACGGGGACAGTTATGGAACAGTCACGTTGGGAATCAATGACTCCGTAGCCTCCGACAACACAGGCAGCTACACGGTTCGGGTGTGGGAGACGGCCTATCCAGGGGCTCAACAAATAACAGGGTACAGTTTTGATACGAAATGGAGCGCCACGTACCCGGTGCGCCTTGCCGTTGATGCCGCAGGAAATGTGTATGTCTGTTTGTATACCCTCGGCAAGATAAACAAATACTCGGGTACAGGCTCGCTTCTTGCCACAATCGGAAGCCCCGGGGCGGGGGATGGGCAGTTCAGCAATCCCCAGGGAATCGCCTTCGACGCAAATGGGAACTTCTATGTGGTGGATCGGGGAAATTCCCGAATCCAGAAGTTTAACAGCAGTGGCGCATTCCTGACCAAATGGGGCTCTTCCGGAAGCGGAAACGGGCAATTCAATACCCCGCTGGGAATTGATGTGGATGGGAATGGAAATGTCTATGTCCTCGAATGGGGGAACTCCCGGGTTCAGAAATTCGACGGCAATGGCAACTATCTGACCAAATGGGGCTCATCCGGAAGCGGTGACGGGCAATTCACCAGTCCTTACGGCATGGCTGTGGATAACGCAGGAAACGTCTATGTTGTGGATGACGCCCACCGTTTGCAGAAATTCAGCAGCACGGGGCAGTTCCTGACCAAATGGGGTTCTCTTGGAAGCGGTGACGGGCAGTTCAATTTACCCCGGGCGGTCGCAATTGATGCAAATGGAAACATTTTTGTGGGCGAGGACGGCGGCCTGCGCATCCAGAAATTCAACCAAAACGGCGTATTCCAGGTCAAGTGGGGCTCACAGGGGACCCTTGACGGTCAGTTCCTTCAGATGATGGATGTGGCTGTTGATGCGAACGGAAATGTGTACACTGCGGATGCGGATGGAGCAAGAATCGAGAAATTCAAGCCGACTCCGTAATGCAGCACTCCGCGCCTCGGCGGCGGGGGGTTATATGGTCGGCATATTGGAGCCCTCGCTGCAAGCAGGATGGGGTACAATGAACCGATGACAGTGGACCACCCGGCAGAGAATTCATTCCTGCCGGGTTGGGTCCCTGGACCTCAGCCCGACACGGAGGTTCTCTGAGAAGCTTCTCGTATCAAAGCGATAGAATCGGAGGGAGGAAAAACCATGCGAATCAGGAGAGCAGGTTTTGAAGTCAGGTTGGTGTTCTCACGTTTTCTCCCGGTTTCCTTGGCATTGTTCTTGATCTCCTTCTCGCTTCTTGTCTGCGTGGGCTGCGGGGGTGGCGGAGGTGGTGGAACCAGTGCCGGATCTACTACTACGACGACTCAAGGAAACCCCTATGCGGGAACTTATCTCACGACTTACAGCAAGAGCAGCGGAACCATCACGATTGCAGTGGATACCGACAGCAGCGCAAGAATAACTATTGCCGATGACCAGAATGGTGTTTTTTCTGGTGCCGGGACCTGTACGGCAGACGGCAAGCTGCAAATTACCGCAACCAAAGAGGGAAGCCAGGACAATGTCGCTGTAGACTGGCAGTTCTCCAAGCAAGGCAGCAGCATTTCCGGCTCAGGCTCTATGACCGGAAACGGCAGCATCAGCACTGCTCTGACAACTGGCATCTCCAGCCCGACACAGATAGCGACATCGGGTTCGAACGCCTTTGCAGGGAGCTATTCCGGCACTTACACGGGGAGCGAATACGGTTCCTGGACAGCGACGGTCAAGTCGGATGGAAGCGCAACCGGAACCGCCACCGGCCCGTCGGGCGCGACAACCATCTCAGGAAAAATCTCCACTACGGGCTACGGGGAACTCACCGGAACGGGAAGCGGTCAGGGAGCCAATTACACAATCACCTGGACCGGAACCTGGTGGATAGTCGGTGGCAAACCGGCCTGCCAGGGAAAATGGACATCGTCTTCGGGTTACACCGGTACATGGAGTGGAGGCGACTCCTCGGTTGTTCCCACGGTAGTCACGTATCAGTACGCGGCCCAGTGGGGATCAAAAGGGTCCGGCGACGGGCAGTTTCAGGAACCTGCCGGAATTGCCGTGGACGCGAAGGGAAACGTGTACGTGACGGATGTGGGCCAGATTCAAAAATTTGACCAAAGCGGAAAATTTCTGACCAGATGGGGGACATGGGGCGACGGTGACGGGCAATTATTCATCGTTCCTTTCGGAGTCGCAGTAGACGCGAATGGAAACGTGTATGTGGCCGACACAAACAACCACCGCATGCAGAAGTTCGACTCCAGCGGAAAATTCCTGACCAAATGGGGATCAAATGGCTCCGGAGATGGGCAGTTCAACATACCTGCCGGAGTCGCAGTAGACGCTAACGGAAACATATACGTGGCGGATGCGTACAATAACCGCATCCAGAAGTTCGACTCCAACGGAAAATTCCTGGCCAAATGGGGGACATGGGGCGACGGTGATGGACAATTCAGTACCCCTGCTTATGTTGCTGTAGACGCAAACGGAAATGTGGTCGTGACGGACCAGAACAACTTCCGCATCCAGAAGTTCGACTCCAATGGAAAATTCCTGGCCAAGTGGGGATCAAAAGGGTCAGGCGACGGGCAGTTCACCTTTTACGAGCCTGGAAATGGAGTTGCGGTGGACGCAAACGGGAACGTATACGTGACAGACACAGGCAATGACCGCATCCAGAGGTTCGACCCCAGCGGAAAATTCCTGACCAAATGGGGATCAACAGGCTCCAGTGATGGGCAATTCAACAAGCCCGTCGGAATTGCGGTAGACGCGAAGGGAAATGTGTATGTGGCTGACACGGAGAACTTCCGCATCCAGAAGTTCAGACCCAAGCCATAAAACACAAAAAGGGGCGATAGAATCGGGGGGCAAAGCCGCGCGAATCAGCGTAAGTTTTCGGCTTTCTCTCATCGCTCTCTGGGACGTCCTCGCCCTGGGGCAGTGATAACAAATCTTCGGACTTCTCCACGACCGGCACGTTAGCAAAGCCGGAATCCCGCCCGGCGAGGCCCTCCGGGCGGGATCAAGCCTTCTTCCCCGGTGGCTGGATGCACTTTCAAGCCGTGTAGCCAAGGAGAAATTTGGGATCACTCACTTTTCTTGTCTTGGATGGTATTGACTTGAGTCCGTATCCATTCTATAATGGAAGAGGATGGAAATCAAGGATATCCTCATATCCGACGAAATAAGGGTCAAAATTGAGAGGAAGCACGGAGTCAGGTTCTTCGAGGTGGAGGAGGCAACCTGGAACGACGACCCTTCACCCTGGATTCGAAAGTCTCCAAAAGTGCCTGGACGTTACGTAATTTATGGGCAGACCTTCGGCGGAAGATACCTGAAAATCGCCGTCAGACCGCTTAAGGCGGGGCGCGTGGAACTGAGAACCGCGGTGGATATGGAAGATGGGGAGCGCAGAGATTATCGAAGACACATTAAGAGAGGGGGGTAGACAATGCCTGTGAAAGAATTGCCGGACTTCAAGACGCCTGAAGAATTTGATGAGTGGGTGGAGACGCACGATACCAGCCGGTACTCCTTCGAAGATGCTCCAGAAGTAAAGATACGGCCGAAAAAGAAGCCCATTACCCTGAAGGTTTATCCTGATTTGTTGCAGAGGGTGAAAGCGATCGCTGCACGGCGAAAGATGCCCTACCAGTCTCTCATTAATCAATGGCTCGCGGAGAAGGCGACGGAAGAAAAAGGCAAATGAGAGGCTCATTTCTTTCTCTTGTTCCACGAGATCGCAGGGGGTAAGGGATCGCACCGCAAGTTCACCCTTGTCCGGTATCGCAAAAGACAAGACCACCGCCAAACCAACGTTATGGGTATTTTTCTTGCTGGAGGCTGAAATGTCGAACATCAAAGAGAAAATGACTGAGATTATTCAATCTCAACCGGATGACGCTACTTATGAGGAAATCATGCGTGAGCCGGCCTTTGAGAGAATGGTGGAGCGAGGCCTCGCAGATTCCCGAAATGGGCGTGTCGTGTCAAACGAGGAGCGCCGGATTCGCGCATGGCAGAAATAAAATGGACCGAAGAAGCGCAGCGTTGGCTTCGCGATATCCATGATTACATAGCTGCAGACAATCCAGGCGCAGCCGCGAAGGTTATCCCTTATCAAGTTTTTCTGCCCGCTTGGCCCGGCCAGTATCTTTAATGGATGCAGAACCGATCCCTTCGTCTAATTTTCGATAAACCCCTCTGTTCCGGAATAACCTGCCGAAACTCTTGACTCCAATCTGATCTTTCGTTAATTCTTCCAACTCATGTTCCGGAATTTGCTGAATAGCGCGCTCTAGAATCAATGCAGCAACTTGCATTGGTTCAATATGAACTTGTTTCATTGCGCTGATTTTACCGGCAAACTCTCGAACTCGATCCAGTGTGCTGCGGGAAAGGTTGATCAGTCTCCTTTCTGTCCAGCCTGGATTCGTAGCCCGGCCCCCTCCTTTTGGAATCCGAAACCGTCTTTCCACTTCAGATATAAGCTGAATTGCGCCAAAGTATCCGCTTGTCGCAGATATTTTACCTTGTCTTTCTGCACCAAGGATTTTAGCGATTTTTACCATATTAAGTTGTTGTTTCATGATGCTTCCCGTCCTTTTTTAGAAATCCCGTATCGCAAAGTACTCGTTCCCAATTACCAGTCCGACTTCACCCTGGTTTGTTTTTCGGCCCATTCTACGGCAAAATTCTCCAAGACGTTCGAGGTTTTCTTCTCATAGTGAGAGCCGCTTCCACCCATTCGTTTTGGTTAATTGTAGTTTTCCCGTCACGCTCCACGCTGGGTACAAACAATACTATAAGCACCGTTTTCCATCTATCTGTTGAGACTTTTTTAGGCATGCGACCTCCATACACGATCAATATACATCGTTAAGAAGAATTTGTCAATATTCTCAGGTCACAGAAGTTTTTTCGGAGTCATTGGCCACGAACCCTGAATAAATGAGGCCCCGGGGCCGATAGTGAGGGTGTAAAGAGAAGGTTGGGTCCCAGGACCTCGGCCCGACACGGAGGGCCTTTGGCAAAGGAGTCGTATCATTCGGACCCGCTTGGGACGCGGCGCGAAAAAGCCTTCCCGAAATGACTTACAGTCCGGTCTTCCGGACGTCAATGAGTTCGATCTCACCCTTTCTTCCGAGGGCTTCGATCTCCTTCGAGAATCCAGATCGTGAAAAAAGACCAAGACGAAGGTTGTCTCTTGCCCCTTCTGACGAAATGAGGGATGCCTTTCTGCGAAGCTCCTTCAGGATGTCAATTCCGACCGGCTTCTTTGACCATTTGCACTCCGCCGCAAAAACAGGCTCATCTCCTGCCACTGCAACCAGGTCGATTTCTTCATTTCCGTTCCACCACCGGCCGGCCCGGTCATAACTCAGTTTGATCTTCCCTTCATCCACGATGTATCGGAGAATCTCGACACCAATCTTATCGAAGACCTGGCCGATGAAATTGTCCAGATAAGGAAGGATTTCGCCCTCCAGGACCTTCCTCTCTCCGCCCTCCACCAGACGGCTTTTATAGGGGAGAACAAAACGGAACCAGAAACGAAAGAAGTTGTCAGAAAGACGGTAAATCCCCTTGCGGCTTTTTTCCGGGTGCTTTTCCGTGACTGGAGTTTCTCTTTCGATCACTCTCAAATCCTGAAGGACCGAGAGGTACTTGCTGGCAGGACCCCGTTCGATCCCCGTCCTCTGAACAATATCATTCATGCGGGTATTTCCAAAGGCAATGGACTGGAGGACTGAAAGATAATGTTTGGGGTCGCGGAGTTCTTCCATCAGGATGAATCGAACTTCATCGTGGAGAAATGCTGTCGGCTTCAGAACCTGTTTTTCAATATTTTGACGTATGGAAAGCTTATCAGAGAATTGAATCAGATAGGCCGGCACTCCTCCGAGGATGGCGTAGGTCAAGATTCTCTCTTCGGGGGAATATCCCGGGAGGAAGCCTTTCAGCGTGCGAAGTGACAGGGGGTGGACCAGGAGCTGCCCGGTCCGGCGGCCGTAAAGAGGGCTCTTGTGGCCCAGGACCTCACGCTCCATAAAACTGATAAAGGACCCGCACAAAACCAGATAGAGCTTCGAATCTTTTCCCACCTCATCCCAGATTCGCTGGAGAACTGAAGGAAGGGCCGTGTCGCTTGAGCAAAGATAAGGAAACTCGTCAAGGACCAATACAATTCTATCCCTCTCCGCAAGGGTGATGACGTATCGGAAGAGGGAGTCCCAGCCAGGAGGGATGTCTGCTTGGAGAAGAGGGCTCGGATGGGAGAGATTGACTGCCTCTGAGAATCTTCGTCTCTGGTCACGATCTGCCCCAAGATCAGCTACGAAATAGATCGCGGTTCCTTTCGCAAAAGCCTTTCGTAAGAGCTCGGTCTTTCCAATTCGGCGCCTTCCGTAAACGACAAGGAACTCCGCCTTGTTTGAGGTCATCCGTTCAAGCAGAGATTGAATCTCCGATTCCCTGTCGACAAACATCCACCCAACTCCTTTGTCCTCTCCAGAGTAGTCTACTATAGAGTAGACTAATTTGAATCGCTTGTCAAGCGGGCGAATGGTCCGATTTCACCTCTGAACTCAGGCCGACCACTTCTGCAGTTGTTCACTTTCCAGAACTGCTGCACGGCGAAAGATGCCCTACCAGTCTCTCATCAATCAATGGCTTGCGGAAATGACCCGTTCCGTGCTCCTCAGCGCATCTTCAGGTAGAGGAGTAGATTTTGAATCCATACAGCAGAGCAGACCTCGAATCGGGCGGTGGTCAAATGGACGTTTTTGCAGGGGAGATAGGGCTGGTCTCGCGGGTTAGGTCGAACTGATGAGCCGCAGCTCTTTGAAATACTGGCGGTAAAAACCTCTGTCTCGCGTCAGCAGACGATCGGCGTGGAGCTTCGCGTGGGCTCCGATTAGGAAATCTGTAATGATTCTTTTTCGTTTACCACCTGATTTGCGGTAATGGCCCCACCGTTCTCCGGCGAGAAACGCAACACGTTGATCCATTGAGGAAAAGGCTATGTTCATTTTTGCCAGGGTTTCATCAAGGAGAGCTTTGCCTTCGAATTGAGGCACTAGTTCTGCATACACGATTTCAGAGACTACAAGTGCGCCTTGATCATAGGCATCCCGCAGGAGCTGAAAAGAAGTTTCACCGAATTCGGGATCCGGCAGGAAAACATCCAGGAGGACATTGGTGTCAATTGCTGTGATCATCTTCCCCTCACATCTTCAATGTACTCATCAGTCCTGGATTTCTTGTGAAGAATCCCGAATACGGCCTCCAGGGGGTGCCGCCCCAATACTCGTTTGCGAAGAAGGACCCCTTTTTCCTCTGGGACAAACTCTATTTCCACGTCTTTTTGGAGGCCGTATTTCCCTCTCAGTTTTTTTGGAATCGTAATCTGGCCTCTTTCAGATATTTTCATATTTTCTATCTCCGATATTCCGAATCATATTTACATACTAATCATAGCTGAAAATCGGTCCCTTGTCAACTGATCAGCACCCCGGGGGTGTATATGAAATTCGTCGGCAAGTTTCTAGCGTGAGTTTACTAAATTTTGCAGGGTAATCATTGAAAAACGTTGTCAAATACGTACAGGCTGGAACTCCAGATTGTATAGACTAACTCAGTTTTTCTGACACCAGCGCCTCACAGAGAGTTTCAGCAGTTTCGCATCCATTTCTTCGAGTGTGCGTTGCCTTTGGGGTTTCCCTTGGAGACCTGATAAGATGATAGTTTCGACTTGTCTGACTTCACTGAGTCGGTGTTGCCAAATGACGTTCGCCTCAAACAGGTCGCCGGACTGGATGTCATCGTACTGCACGACTTGCTGGAGACCCTGTGATTCCTCCATCATGGCGATACGGATGCGCCAGGGTGTCACGAAAGCACTCGCCAGTGTGCCAAGAGCAGCCGCACTCAAAGCGCGGAGCACGACACAGCGACTCAAAAAGATGCTTGATGGACCTCCGGCACGACTCTGGCTCGCCTTCTTGAAGATAATAAAGGACAATACCTCTACATATAGAAAGATTGGCTATATGGATTGTTGTAGATGTTTTTCTCAATGGAGAGCTTTAGAATGAGACTCAGGATTGCCTTTCTCGCCCTGATAACTTGTTCACTGTTTCTTCTGATGGGCTGCTCCTCCGGAGGCGCCGGCGGCGGGGTTCCCCTTGGAATCAGCTTGCCTGGAAGTCAGCGCTCCGGGGCCATTGAGCTTCAGGTTCAGTGGCCGGGGGTGCAACCCGGAGGAAAGCTCATTCCGACCACAGCCGACACGCTTCAAGTGAGCGTTACAGGCGAGGGTCTGACTTCCCCCCTCACGACTTCCGGTTCCAGATCCCTGGTTCAAAACGGGCAACTGACCCTGACAGTCACCCAGGTGCCGATCGGGAGCAAAACCGTTGAGGTGAAAGCACTCAATTCAAGCAATGGTCTGGTCGCTCACCGATTCATGACAACTACAGTGCTGGACGGACAGACGGCATCAGTCAACACGGACCTCGGGATGACGATTCTGGATGGTTCATTTCAGCCTTCGAGCTTCCCCCTCAACAAAGGTGAGACGATCTTGTGGGTGAACAGCGGCGCCCTGAATCACAGCGTGAAAGCAGACAACGGCTTGTTTGATTCGGGCATACTGGCGCCTGGGGGGACGTTTTCGTGGACCGCGACGACACCCGGTGTGATCCCATTTCACTGCACCGTTCATCCAAGTGAAACAGGGACCCTGAATGTCTCGTTTCCTGCGCCGGTTGTCACCGGTCTTTCTCCCGCAAGCGGGCAAATCGGCTCATCGGTCACGGTCAATGGAAGCAATTTTGGCGCCAACCAGGGAACCGGCACAATCCGCTTCAATGGGACCACCGCCTCAGTCGGTTCCTGGTCCGACACGCAGATTGTTTGCACAGTGCCCATGGGAGCCGCAACCGGTCCGGTTGTGGTGACAGTGGGAGCACTGAACAGCAATACGGACAAAATCTATACAGTCCCACCGCCGTTCGGGTACAAGGCTCCCCGGGCGTTCTGGGGAGGGGCACCCCTGTCAGTGGCCATCGGAGACCTGAATGGGGACGGAAAACCCGATCTGGTTGTTGCTGTTTCAAGTTCCAATAATGTTTCCGTGCTCCTCGGAAATGGGAATGGAACATTCCAGGCTGCAGTCAATTATGGCACAGGGACAAATCCTCGTTCAGTAGCTATCGGAGATCTGAACGGGGACGGAAAACCGGATCTGGCTGTTGCTAATTATAACTCCAACAATGTGTCCGTGCTCCTCGGGAATGGGAATGGAACATTCCAGGCTGCAGTCAATTACGGCGCAGGGACAAATCCTCGTTCAGTAGCTATCGGAGATCTGAGCGGTGACGGAAAAACGGATCTGGCGGTTGCGAATTACGGCTCCAACAATGTGTCCGTGCTCCTCGGGAACGGGGATGGAACTTTCCAGGCTGCTGTCAACTACGGCACAGGGACACAGTCACAGTCAGTGGCGATTGGAGATCTGAATGGAGACGCAAGACCCGATCTGGCTGTTGCGAATTATGGCTCCAACAATGTGTCCGTGCTGCTCGGGAATGGGGATGGAACTTTCCAGGCGGCTGTTAATTACGTCGCAATGGGACAAACCCAATCAGTGGCTATCGGGGACTTGAACGGAGATGGAAAACTCGATCTGGCGGTCGCGAATCCTGGCTACAAAAAAGTTTCCGTGCTCCTCGGGAACGGGAATGGAACATTCCAGGCTGCAGTCGGTTACGGCATAGGGGTATTCCCCGAATCGCTGGCTATCGGAGATCTGAATGGGGACGGAAAACCGGATCTGACTGTTACAGATCAGAACACCGGGAATGTCTCAGTGCTCCTTGGGAACGGAGATGGCACGTTCACGGGGCACGTCAAATATGGCACAACGTTTCTTTGTTATTCAGTGGCGATTGGAGACCTGAATGGTGACGGAAAATCTGATCTGGCTGTTGCGCATGGGGGCGGAAGCAGCGTCTCTGTGTTTCTCGGGAACGGTAATGGCACATTCCAGGCTGCAGTCAATTATGGCACAGGGGCGAGTCCCTATTCAGTAGCTATCGGAGACCTGAATGGAGACGGAAAACTCGATCTTGCTACCGCGAATCAGAACTCCAATAATGTTTCTGTGCTCCTCGGAAACGGTAATGGCACATTCCAGGCTGCAGTCAATTATGGCACAGGGACAGGTCCCAGGTCTGTGGCTATCGGTGACCTGAACATTCCAGGCTGCAGTCAATTACGGCACAGGGACATCTCCCTATTCAGTCGCTATCGGAGATCTGAACGGAGACGCAAAACTCGATCTGGCTGTTACGAATCAGAGCTCCAACAATGTTTCCGTGCTCCTCGGGAACGGGGATGGAACATTCCAGGCTGCAGTCAATTACAACACAGGGGCGGCTCCCTGGTCAGTGGCTATCGGGGACCTGAACGGGGACGGAAAACCCGATCTGGCTGTTGCGAATTACGGCTTCAGCAATGTCTCCGTCCTCCTCGGGAACGGGGATGGAACATTCCAGGCTGCAGTTGCAGTCAATTATGACACAGGGACGAATCCCTGTTCAGTGGCTATCGGAGATCTGAATGGGGATGGAAAACTCGATCTGGCTGTCGCGAATGGTGGTAACCGCAGCACTGTGTCCGTGCTCCTCGGGAACGGAGATGGCACGTTCCAAGCTGTGGTGAGCTGGAGCGTAGGGGCCTTCCCCCGGCAAACAGCCATCGGCGACTTCAACGGAGATGGAAGATTAGACCTGGCTGTCGCCAACTCAAATGAAAGCTCAGTTTCCATACTCCTTCACTATTGACGGCAGGAACCCATTCGGGGTCAGGCAACGGTGACTTGGGAGATACCAAGTCAGCTCAAGAAAAAGGAATAATAATCATGTCACTCAATAGACTCCAGCCAGTCCTTGAGGGCCCGGATATTGATAAGTTTAATCGTCTTAATCAGGTCACGACGATTGATAATTCTCAGAATAACCACTTTGTCTTTCTCAGGAATGAACAAGGTTCTGTAGTCGCCGGTCCTGATTTCCCAAAATCTCTGGCCTTTGAGTTTCTTAACCTTTCCGGGAGGCCAGGGTGGAGTTATCAGAAGCTCGAGGTTATCCAGGATTTGAGCGGCGACCGAGACAGGGAGTTTGAGGAGATCCTCCTGAGCCCGCGGCGCATAGATAAGTTCAACCGGCATTTCGAGTTTGTTGCAGTTTTGTCTTCATTTCCGAATGGGATATGCCGCCACTCGCTTGATACCCGCTGTAGGAATCGTCGAGTTCTTGCATCAAAGTGGGGTGGTGCGCCATGAGAAATGATTCCACGTCCTCTTCTCCGAGGTGGATCAGGGCAGCGGTGGGATGTCCGCTTCTGGTTACAATGACGTCCTCCTTTGAGAGGTCCTCGATGATTTGGGCGGCGCGGTTCTGCAATTCATTCACACTTACAAATTTCATGATTCATCCTCCCTTTTCGCCTCAGGCAAATCCAGTGTACCAAGGTTTCGGCCCTTTGTCAACAATACTTTGCGCGCAGCCCTGTATGGATAGCGTCCTTATTTTACATGACTTGCCCCTCTTGGACTTGCGTGTTTCTGTTTGAGGGTTTGATTAGGATTGGAAGTTCTCGTCTCTGGTGGTTTCGAACGAACGAAAAGACAACGTCTGTTCTCCAACATTCGTGGCG
>JACPDT010000072.1 GCA_016183865.1 Armatimonadota bacterium
GAAATGGAAATCCTGAGATCCGAGCTCTATTACCACCGAGGCAAGAGTCGCTCAGAGAGCAAAAAGGTGGGTCACAGATAATGGGAAAAGAGGGTCAATCCTATCGCGGAATCTACAAATTTGAAGAGGTGGCAGGAAGAGGCAGCTGGAAAGCTGGAGGATTCTGTATTTGGTTTGACTCTCAGACAGCTTCGCCGGATTGTCGAGAGGGCCGCGGATATTGTCGGGATACCGCAGAGGTATAAGGCTATGGAGCGGATTTTCTCGCCGCATAGTTTAAGGCACGCTTTTGCTACGCATAGTTATGAAAACGGGATGAGGGTTTTGACTCTGAAGAAGCTCTTGGGGCATGAGTTTTTGGGAACGACGGAGATCTATATTTTTACGGCCATAAGGCACCGGCAATACTGATTGGAGATTGAAAAAATAGATTCCCACATCGAGGCAACGGGTCCTGAGTTCTACCCTGCCGGACAATATCCGGGAGGATCTCTGCTCCACGGTTTTGCCTTCAAGCTTTCAGGCGATGCGGCTCCCTGCGTGGCCATGCCCATCGCTTTCGAGAAAATAGACTTGAGCAAATTGTGCGATAAAGCCCATCAGGATGAACGAGTTCTGGGAACGACGACGCTTTCGATTCACCGGCCCAGAACGCTGAATCTTCTCTGAACCATCCGTATGCAGGTTGACAAACACATGAAAATGTGATACACATGTTCATGTGAGACAGGGTGGAGGTGGAGGAAGATGTCGGTCAGCAAGCAGAACGTGACGTTGTCTTTGCCCAAATCCCTCCTTAGAAAGGCCAAAATGGTGGCTGCCGGCAAAGATAAGTCTCTGAGTGAGCTTTTGAGGGAGGCTTTGGAGGAGAAAATCGGGGAGAATTCAGGCTACAACACGGCGAGAAACAGGCAATTGCGACTTCTTCAGAAAGGTTTTGACTTTGGGACAATGGGCCGGCTGAAGGTCTCCAGGGAAGAGCTTCATGACCGAGGCTAAAATATTCCTGGACACAAATGTGCTCATTTACGCTTTTGATGTCTCAGCAGGCAAAAAACACGAGATCGCCCGGAAGATCGTTTCAGATCTGTGGCGTTCCGGACTCGGGCTTTCGAGTACGCAGGTGCTGCAAGAGTTCTTCGTAACCGCCACCCGAAAAATCAAGAAACCTCTGGACGCGAAATCCGCGGAAGAAATTGTGCGTGACCTTTTGAAATGGGAAGTTGTGGTCAATGACGGAGAATCCATACTGGAAGCAATACAAATCCATTCGAGCCACGGATTCTCCTTTTGGGATGCCATGATCATTCAGGCAGCCTCGCGAGGCAAGGCAACAGTGCTCTTTTCAGAGGATTTGTCTCACACCCAGACAGTCGCCGGCATTCGAATTAAAAATCCTTTCAATTGAGGGAAAAGGGCAAGGCAATTGCCCTGTTCGGAGCGGTTTTGCACGGCGAGCACTGTGCAGGAAGGAGATGGAATTACCCGTGCCATATCCCCTTGAGGATGTCCGTGTCCTGGACCTGACCCGTGTCCTGGCGGGTCCTTACTGTACGATGATGCTGGGCGACCTGGGGGCCGATGTGATCAAGGTGGAGCGCCCGGGCTCAGGGGACGATGTTCGGGCCTGGGGACCTCCCTTCGCCCCGGGTGGGGAAAGCGCCTATTTCCTTTGCGTGAACCGCAACAAGCGCAGCATCACCATAGACTTGAAGGCGCCGGAGGGACTCGGCCTGGTGTACGAGCTGGCCCGTCGCTCCGATATTCTTGTGGAGAACTTCAAGACAGGGACTCTGGATGGGATGGGCCTGGGTTATGATGCGCTCCATGAGATCAATCCCTGCCTCATTTATTGCTCCATCACCGGTTTTGGATCTACCGGACCGTATAGCGACCTGCCTGGCTATGACCTGATCGTTCAGGCCATGGGAGGCATAATGAGCATAACAGGTGAGGCGGAGGGGGCGCCCGCCAAGGGAGGGGTTCCCATCGTGGATATCACCACAGGCATGTTCTCTGCAACGGCCATCCTGGCCGCTCTTCGGGTGAAAGAGAAGACAGGCAAGGGTCAGCGTATTGACATGGCTCTTCTGGACAGCGAGATCGCCTGGCTCGGGAATGTGGCCGGAAATTGCCTCGTAAGCGGAAAACCGGCACGCCGATTGGGCAATGCCCACCCGAATATCACTCCTTATGAGGTATATCCCACCAGCGACGGCTACGTGGCTCTGGCCATCGGGAATGAGCGGCAGTGGCGCCGCTTTTGCCGTGTTTCCGATGCGCCCCATCTGGCCGAGGAGCCTGTCTTTCAGACCAATGCGGATCGGGTTCGAAACAGGGAGAAGCTGGTCCCATTGATGACGGAATTGATGAAAGGTCGGACCGCCCAGGAATGGATCGCCCTCCTCAGAAAGGAAGAGATCCCCTGTGGCCCTATCCAGAGGGTGGATCAGGTGCTCAATGATCCGCAAGTGAGGGCACGGGGCATGGTCGTGGAAGCGGCCCATCCCACGGCGGGACTCATAGAGCTTGTGGGAAGTCCCCTGAAACTTGCGGACACCCCGCCCGAAGTGCGTCTTCCTCCTCCAACGCTTGGACAGCACACGGAGGGGGTCTTGCGGGAGGTTCTGGGCCTCTCGGAAGCGGCTATCGGAGAGCTTCGAGCCCGAGGAGTCATCTGCTTCCAAGATCCGAAAAACAGTTAATGCTCAAGTTTAGATCCCCGGCTTTTTGGGAATAAATCATGTGCAGATAGGGGAGCAGGAAACTGCTGAGATAGCGACGTGTCCGTTGCTGACCCTCACTACCTGAACAGGGTAATTCTTGCGAAGGGAATCTGTAGTCCCGGGTAGCTGAAAGGTTATCCGGGATTTTATCTATAATTTCCACCATATATGAGCGTCCTTCTGGAAGTCGCGGGCCTTACCAAGAATTACGACCACTTCACGGCAGTGGATCATGTTTCATTTTCGGTTGCGGCAGGGGAGACCGTCGGGCTCCTGGGCCAGAACGGGGCGGGGAAAACCACAACTCTCCACATGATTCTGGACATTTTGGAGCCCACGGGAGGGACCATTCGCGTTTTCGGGAAATCCTTCGCCCGCAACAGGGAAGAGATCCTGAAGAAAATGAATTTCGCGGCATCCTATGTCTCACTTCCCGGGAATCTCACCGTTTTCGAGGATCTCCTTTTCTTTTCCCTTCTTTACGGAGAGGCGAACGGCAAAGAGAAGATAGAGGAGCTGATCGCTCTTTTCGGCCTCCCGGAATTTCGGAACCGGAAAGCGGGCAGGCTTTCCTCAGGGGAACAGACCCGATTGAATCTGGCCAAGGCCTTTCTTAACGATCCCCTGCTCTTGCTTCTGGATGAGCCCACAGCCTCCCTGGACCCGGTAATCGCCCGCCAGGTTCGCGGCATCATACAGGAGCGTCAGCGGGCTCTTGGAACCGCCATATTGTGGACATCACACAACATGAGGGAAATGGAGACCATGTGTGACCGCATTCTTTTCCTTCACCACGGTCGGATCGTGGCCGAGGGTCCCCCCGAGGAGCTCAAGACGTTGAAAGAAAAGCCCGATCTGGAAGAGGTCTTTATCTCACTGGCAAGTGAGCCGTGGGAATGAGAATGAACTGGATTCGGATAAGCGGCATAGTTCTTCGCCAGATGCTCCTCATCAGGCGCAGCATCCACCGAATATTCGAGCTTTTCTACTGGGTCACATTGGAGCTTTTCCTCTGGGGGTTTATCACGATATGGCTTCAAGGGGTTGCGGACCATGACAGGCATATCAATTTCGTGCTTTTCTTACTGGGGGGGCTCATTTTTTGGGACCTTTTCTCCCGCACCCAGCAGACCGTCGCCACCTCTTTTCTGGAAGATGTCTGGTCCCGCAATGTGGTCAACATTTTCGCCGCACCCGTCTCGAAGGGCGAATTCCTGACCGGTCTTGTCATTGTAAGTGTGATACGGGGTTTGATAGCTCTCGGTTTTGTTGCGATTCTGGCCTTCTTCCTCTACCATTTTCGAATCTGGCAGGTGGGGTTCTATTTTCTTCCTCTTGTGGCAAACCTGTTCGTTTTCGGCTGGGCCCTGGGCTTTGTCATTATGGGCATCATCATCCGCTTCGGGCTCTCGGTGGAGATTCTGGCCTGGTCCATTCCCATTCTGATACAACCGCTTTCTGCGGTCTTTTACCCTGTGTCCATTTTGCCGGACTTCCTTCAGAGGCTGGCCTTTCTTCTGCCCACAACCCACATGTTTGAAGGCATGAGGCAGGTCCTTTTGCGCCACACGCTGCCGTGGGAGAACATCTTATGGGCCAGTCTCCTGAATGGAGTCTATTTTGTTTTTTCTGTGGTTTTCTTTGGGGCCATGCTGCGGACGGCAAAGAGAAATGGTTTTCTGGTGCGCTTGTCCGCAGAATAACCCCCACCCGGCCTCCCCCTTGAGGGGAGGCCGGGTGGGGGTGGGGGAGCGGTTGTGCGGGAACCATGCGATGTTTGGGGGTCTCCATGATTTCATATCTGGACAAACTGGGAGAAGTCTTCGGTTTTCAGAGTTTTCGCCCGAATCAGGAATTGATCATTCGGAACATCCTCGACCGTCGGGATGTTTTTGCGGTGATGCCCACAGGTGGCGGGAAATCTCTTTGCTATCAATTGCCCGCAACAGTCATGGAGGGCACCGCCATAGTGATCAGTCCCTTGATCTCCCTTATGAAGGACCAGGTGGATGCAGCGAGAGAAAACGGGATCTCCGCCGCTTTCCTTAACAGCTCGCTGGCGCCCGATGAAATGAGTGAAGTGCATCGCCGGTTGAGAGTCGGCGCTCTTTCCCTCCTGTACGTCGCCCCTGAGCGATTCGTTATGCCTGCCTTCCTTGAAAGCCTGAAAAGTATTCCAATCTCTCTTTTCGCCATAGATGAGGCCCATTGCATATCCGAATGGGGACACGATTTCCGCCCAGACTATCTGGGCCTTTCCGTGATTCCGGAGTCATTCCCCGGAGTCCCTGTGGCGGCATTTACTGCAACGGCAACGCAAAAGGTCCAGGAAGACATCATTCGGAAAATCGGCCTCAGGGATCCACACATTGTCAGGGCTTCTTTCAATCGTCCAAACCTGTTCTATCAGGTAAAAAAGAAGTCCCGCCTCGAAAGCCAGATCCTGGAGTTTCTCAAAGGGCGCACTGGAGAATCGGGCATCATCTACCGGACAACCCGGGATTCCGTAATGGAGACCAGTGATTTCCTCTCTTCCAACGGCATCAAGGCTTTGCCGTATCATGCGGGCCTTGGTCCGGACGAGAGGCGCCGGAACCAGGAGGCCTTTATCAAGGATCGTGTGACGATCATTGTGGCTACCATTGCCTTCGGGATGGGGATTGACAAATCGGATGTTCGATTCATTATTCACGCCGATCTTCCCAAGAACACTGAGAATTATTATCAGGAAACAGGCCGCGCGGGAAGGGATGGAGAGCCTGCACATTGTCTCCTCTTGTTCAGCAGGGGAGATATTCCCAAAGTACGCTATTTCATTGATGAAATCGAAGATGAGGCGGAACGCGCCGTTGCCCTTGAGAAAATGTATCAGATGATCGGATATGCCTCCCACAATGTATGCAGGCGAAAGCAGCTACTCGGTTTTTTCGGGGAGGTGTATGCCCGCGAAAACTGTGGCGCCTGCGACGTCTGCACTGACAAGGTAGAGAGGATAGACGTTACCACAGACGCTCAGATTTTGATGTCGGCCATGGCCCGGACCCACCAGCGTTTTGGGGCAGGACACGTGATTGACGTAGTCACAGGGGCTGAAACGAAACGGATGAGAGAGCTTCAACATGACCGGATCAAGACCTATGGCGCGGGGAAACACAGAGACAAGAAATACTGGCGATTCCTTGCGGATGAGCTTCTTGCCCAGGATCTGATCAGGGAGGACGGAGACCGCTATCCTGTTCTCAAGCTGACACAAAGAGGCTCATCGGTTCTCTTCAATGGAGATCGCGTGACAGCCTTGAAAAGAGAAGAGATTAAAGTGAAAGATCGCCATGTAGAAGGGTCCGCACTCGGCCCTTATGACGAGGGCCTCTTTGAGAGACTGAGGGTTCTGCGGAAGGGAATTGCCGAGCAGCATAAGGTCCCGCCTTACATCATTTTCTCGGACAAGACCCTCCACGAAATGTGCAGACACTATCCCGTCACCCGGGCAGCGATGAAAGCAATCAGCGGAGTCGGCGATTTCAAGCTCGAACTGTACGGCGAGACCTTTGCAGCGGAGATAGGAGCGTACTTGCAGGATCATCCACGGTGAAGCACCCTGCTGCAAAAGCCTCGGTCGCTCATAAGTCTACCGGGTCTTCGGGCTTCCCTGATCCTGCTCCACCGATGCGGTGAGATCGGACAAGAGCGTCTCTATGCTGCTGCAACCCTGGAGGGAGACCCAGGTCAGGTGCTCATGTTTTGTGCCGTCTTCATGTGAGAAGGGTTTGTTGACGAGATATCCTTGATATTTCTTTGCATGGTATTCGTCGTTGCAATTCAGGATCCCCATTCCAACGCCTCCAAGAACGGCGACGGAGCTTCCGACCTTCAAACCCGCACTGGGTCCGAATATAGCGCCCGTCACAAACCCTGCTATGATTCCCAGGGTCGCTCCCATAAGACCCCCAAGCAACAGACCTTCGGCAAAGCATCCGATCTTGTCCATCAAATCTTGTTGATTGTATTGGTATACGGCGACATATTTCCCTTCAGGAGGGTCAATATGCCCCACGGCGTCCTTCAAGTTCAGAAACTTCTCTGTGGGGTATCCTTCGAGGCGGTAGTACGGATCAGTCTCCTTCTCAGGCCTCTTGGCGATCGGCTGTGCTGTAAAGGACTGCACCCTGTATGCTTCCAAAGGCGGCAATTGGATCATTGTATTTTCCTCCCCTACCTGCTGGTTGTGTTTGTGGTAGCTATAGTATATGTGCCGGCAACGACCGAGTCAATGAACTAGATGTTAAAATCAGGGCAGTCGCGGGGGGTTGCCGGATTCTTAACATTTATTCCACATCTTGTTTACAATAGTGACATGTTTTTTAGCGCTTTTTCATTACCGGCCAGTATAATAAAATGGGAAGAATTTCCCAGGGGAGAGGAGCAGAGCAGGGTCATGTCCACGGATTACGGCAGAATAGGGCAGAATCCGGATCCCCGGTTGTTGCCCATTCTTCAATCTCTTGATAACCGTTATTTGGATCTCGTCGGCGTGTTTGGCGGGGACTTGCGGGAGGTCGCGCAGGAGGGCAGTGATTTGACCATGTTTTCTCCGCTGGCGGCTTCGGGTATGATGAATGGTTTCGGCCAGGGGATGGACCTGGAGTCTCTCTCTGCCTCTCTCGACAAGATGACCTCTGCCTCCGAACGGGAAGAAGCGAAGAAGACGTTTCTGGGCTCTTCATCATCCGGAGGGACTGCAGCAGCGGCCGCAATCCTGGGGCGTTTGTTTCATCCCCACACGGGCGGCGGAGAGGTTATTGCGCGAGGTACTCCCATCGGCGAATTCCGCGGCGGGGATGAGCTTTCTTTGGAGGTCTTGAAAAGGCATTTCAGCATCTGGGCGGCCGGCGTCTTTCGTTCGCCCGCCAATATGGAGCTTTCTCACCTGGCAGCCGGAAAGTCCGATAGTCTCCGCATCTTCGGTTCCCAGGAGACCAATCAAGTCAGAAAGGGGCTTGATTTCGTTCCGGCCGAAACCGGCAACAGAAACGAGGACGTCAAGGTGCTCAAGAGATTCCTGAGTCTGAATCCGAAAGCCCCTGATCAGGACGAAATCCAGAAGAGAATCAAGGATCTTGAAGAATCGCAGGCCTCTGATTTGCCCGGCGCGGCCCCTGACGCGACACAAGGCAACAGCACTTTCTCCGACAGGGCAACTGCCTCCAAAGTCTGACGCGGGAAGCCGTGGTTATTCACGAAATCTTAACATCCTTGTCCGAATTATTGAGCGGAAACGACCTCATTTGAATTTGCTGTGACGGCAGTATGAGATATTAGTGATTCTATCCCATTATCATGAAATGGATCCGGTACGAAACATGAGGAGGCCCGCCATGGACCAGACAACGATTCGCTTCCCCGCCCTCCTGCCGACAGCAAGGGCAGGGTCTTCAAATCCTGGACTCCTGCTGCTGACGAAGTCTGAAGCTTCCACCACCGATGTCGCCCAGGATGTATTGTTAAGGGGCTGCCTGCGCGGTGCGGCAACTGCAGCGGACCTCTACATAGCCCAAAATGCCGTCAACTACAGGTGGGATGATTTCTCTACATACTGGGCCAGCCAGCTTGCCTCCGCGGCGGGCGCGATCCACGGGGTTGTGGGTCTTTGCAATATCCTGGGCGGCTTTGGCGTTAACCTTGACACACTCATCGGATACGGTTCGTCAGGGGAACGGAACAAGCTGAAGGTCCTCACAGGGTTTGGGGATCTCTTGACAGGCGCCGGTTTGTTGGCGCAGGCAGGCGGCGGCCCCGTGATGCTGCCGTTCACGCTCATGGGGATCGGACTCAGTACGATCGGATCCGCAGCAACAATAATACGGGATCTGAAGAAATGACTACGCCTGGTCGGTCCGCGGCTTGAAAGGAATCAGCTCTTCTTCCTTTCCGTAGAAGATCTTCGTCACCAGGTCCGGATCGAACTGAGTGCCTGCACATTTCTTAATCTCCTCAATTGCCCGCCTGGAGGAAAAGGACTCTCTGAATCTTCGTTTGCTCGTCATGGCCTCATAGGTGTCGGCTATGGCCAGAATTCTCGCTCCCATCGGGATCTGGTCCCCTGCCAGGCCATTGGGATAGCCTTTTCCGTCCCAGCGCTCGTGATGATGTCGGATGGCCGGGATGATGTCCTGCAAATGGGCGAGGGGTGAGAGAATCTGCGCGCTGATGTGAGGGTGGCGCTTGAGCTCCGCCCATTCTTCCGGAGTCAGTTTGCCTTCTTTTCGGAGGATCTCCTCGCGAATCCCAACTTCCCCCACATTGTGGAGAAGACCCGCCATGTGGATTTTTTGCACTTCCGTATCTTCCATTCCCACGTGACGAGCGATACTTGCCGAAGTTTCCGCCACCCGCTCGGATCGGCCGAAAGTGAAAGTGTCCCTGGCATCCAGGACGATGGCCAGATTTTTCACAACGGACATGTACTGATCACCGAGCTGGGCGCTCGTGAACTGGACATGTGTACCGAAACGGTATTCCGAGAGAGAAAGGCCGAGAAGGGCTGCCTGGGTCAATACCTGTCTGAATCGTGCTCCTTCCGGGAGTTGAGAAAAGCCTATGTGTAAGAGAAGAGAGGGCTTTCCTTCCAAGGTGGGGAGGGGGATGGAGAGAAGATGCGTAAGCTGGGCTTCTTTCAAGCCCGGTAAGTCCTTTTGGGCGAATAGTGAAGGGACCATGGAGGAGATGACCTTTTGCCAGGCTTCCTGATTCACCTGGCAATGGGGCGGCATGGCCCCCCAGCGGGCTCTCACCTCAAAGCGATTTTCATTAACATCAGCAAGAAGAGCACCGCGCGCTTTTCCCGATCCCACGATGGTTCGAAGGAAGTAGTTGAGACATCGGACTGCGTCCTTTTGAAGGAGCGTATTTTGAAGAACATCGAGGAAACCGTGCCTGATCTCCTGCTCCAGCTCTTTCTCGGGGTCCATTTTCACACGGTGAATGATGAGATATCCTGCCGCGAGGGCCAGAAGGGGCGCCGAGATGCCGAAGGACAGGGAGCTTGTGAAAAA
>JACPDT010000077.1 GCA_016183865.1 Armatimonadota bacterium
TTGCGGCAATGGAATCTTCTTCGGCGGCGCCCCTCTGGGATAGTCCCAGAGATGGAAGTGCTTGAGGATGGCCTTTACGGGCTCGTCCTCCTCAATGAAAGCGACGATCTTCATGGGATTTTTGCACTGGGGGCAGGCAAGTGGGTCCGTTTGGTACACCTTGGAAATAAGCTTTGCCCAGGCGCTGTGGCACGCCTTGCGGCTTTGGGTCGGTTCCTTCATTTGAGGCTGAGACTCAACTTCTTCCTTGCTTTTGACCCCTCTTCGTTTACTGCTATAGGCGCCATAGTAGAATACCCGGTGTTCGTAGTTGATTCTTCATCGATTAACTCGGTTCTGCCGCGTGGAAATCCAGGCTAGCCGACTCGTGTTGGACCTAACACTTGTTGTCGTAAAGGATCACCCTGTTTTTTCCGAGCTTCTTGGCGCTGTAGAGGGCGTTGTCCGCTCTTTCTATCAGTTGCTCAGGGGTTTCGGCATGCTCGGGGAATGAGGCCACACCGGCGCTGATGGAGAACCTGCAAGGATGGTCTTTTTCCCCTGAGCCCAGGAGGGCGTCCAGCTTCGGAAGCCCCAGGCCTTCCAGGGAAAAGGAGGCCACCCTTTCCCGTACTCGTTCCGCAACGATCTGGGCACCATCAAGGCTGGTCTCCGGGAGAATGAGAACAAATTCCTCACCGCCGTAGCGAGCGGCAAGATCCACTCCCCTGATGCAGGAACGGAGCACGCCCGCCACGTCTCTCAGGAAGCGGTCCCCCGCCAGGTGACCGTGCTTGTCGTTGAATGCCTTGAAATCATCAATATCAAACATGCCTACGGACAGAGTTCTCTTGTATCGTGCGGAACGGGAGATTTCTTCCGCAAGGCGCTCCTTGAAATAGCGATGGTTGAAAAGACTCGTCAGACCGTCCGTAACGGCCTGCTTTCTCAGGTCAATATTCATTCTGGCCAGTCTTGAGGCGAGGCGCTCCAACTGCTGGCTCTTGACCTGGGCATGGGTGGACCGCTTGAGAATGGACTTGATGCGCAAGCCCAGCTCCATGGGATCAAAGGGCTTGGTGACGTAGTCTTCCGCCCCTTCCTCAAAAGCCCGGGTCTTTTCCGACAGTCCGTTCTTCACGCTGACGAAGACAACGGGGACATGCTGTGTCCTGGTATCCTTTTTCAGGAAGGAGCAGGCTTCGAATCCGTCAATGACCGGGATCATGACGTCCAGAAGAATCAAGTCTGGAGAGACTTGCTGGACTGTCTGGATGCACTCGGTTCCGTCCCTGGCCTCATAGACTTCGTAGCCGTCAAGCTCCAGATTGACCCGAATCATTTTGCGGATATGGTCGTCATCATCCACGACCAGAATCTTGTAAATCACGATTTCGAAACCTTCGCGCCCTTTTATGATAATCCTGCAGGGGGTTTCCGGTCCAGCCTTCGAATCACGACCGCCACTTTTCCGAGAATCCTGACATCATGGAGTATGGTCGGTCCGCGGAAATAGCGTTGCACCGTGGCCCGGCCGTTGGCCTGGGCCAGGACGATGTCACCGTTACGGGCTTCGTCCTGGGAGGAGATGATCAGAAGATCGTCTTTCAGGATTCCCGTATCCACCATGGTGTCTTCCGACTGTCTTACGATGAAGGAGGAGGCGCCGGAAGGGGCGAGGGCGCCCGGAAGTGCCCAGGTTTCCAGAACCTCTCCCCACCAGCTTTCCCGGGTCGCGTCGGAAAGGTCGCCCAGGACCGGAACCGGGCTCATGCTCTGTTCCGCACCCGCCTCGCGGTTCACGACCTCGATGGCCCGAGTCAAGTTTGGGGGACGGCGGATCAGCCCTTTTTGCCGTAATGATTCCAGATGACGGTGGACGGATGAGGTTGAAGAAAAGCCAAGAGCCTTGCAGATTTCCCTGACGGTAGGGGGATAGCCTCTCCGGGTCGTCTCTGTTCGTATAAAGTTTAAGATGCCTTCCTGACGTTTTGAAAGAGAATCAGGGGATCCGCCGTTGCCGGCGGAGTCCCTGGGCGCCGTGCAGGCGTCCTGCTTTCCCGGGGGGTTCTCCAGAGCGACCTTCTCCGATTTTTTCATCCTGCTTATGATTATAGTTCCCACAAGAGCGAATGTAAATAGGACTTTAGAAGTAGTGGGCGATGTGCAAGGATATCCCAAAGTATCGTGGAAGATGCAGGACATGAGTTTGTTCACTCCTTTATCGGAAAACAGGGAGAAAGAGGCGCCTTTAGCCCATCGGATGCGCCCGAGGACTCTTGAGGAGTTTCTCGGTCAGGAGCACCTCCTGACCCCCGGCAAGCCTCTTCAGGCCGCGATCGCCAGGGATCAGTTGTTTTCTTTCGTACTTTGGGGTCCACCTGGCTGCGGTAAGACCAGCCTTGCCCGTTTGATCGCAACCTTGACGAAGTCATTTTTCGAGGAGTTCTCGGCAGTCACATCGGGAATCGTGGAAGTCAGGAAAGTGGTCGCTCAGGCGGAACAGAGGCGGATCACCTCATCCCAGCGCACCATTCTGTTTGTAGATGAGATTCATCGCTTCAACAAGGCCCAGCAGGACGCCTTTCTGCCCCATGTGGAGAAGGGCACCATCGTGCTTCTGGGCGCTACAACCGAAAACCCCGCCTTTGAGATCATTTCTCCCCTGGCTTCCCGTCTCAAGATTTTCAAAATGGAGCCCCTTTCGGAGGATCTTCTGGGCAGGCTTCTGGACCGCGCCCTGACGGATCCCGAGAGGGGACTCGGCAGAGAGAATGTTGTCCTTTCAGACTCCGGCCGGGCCTTGATCCTGGAGAAAGCGGGAGGGGACGCCCGCTCGGCCCTGAATTCACTGGAATTGGGGGCTTTTCTGGCAAGAGAGAAGAAAAGCTCCGAGATCACGGAGGACATCCTGCGGGAGGCATTATCCACCCGTACCCCTCTTTACGACAAACAGGGCGACTATCACTATGACACGATTTCGGCTTTCATCAAGTGCCTTCGAGGAAGCGATCCTGATGCGGCCGTATACTGGCTCGCCAGAATGTTGGAGGCAGGGGAAGATCCTCGTTTCATCATCCGCAGAATGGTAATCGCGGCATCGGAAGATGTGGGAAACGCCGATCCCATGGCTCTTGTTGTTGCAACAGCCGCTTCACACGCACTGGAGCTTGTGGGACTCCCTGAGGCGCAGATTCCGATGGCACAGGCCGCCACATATATCGCTTGCGCCCCCAAAAGCAATGCTTCCTATGAGGCTATTTCCCGTGCTCGAAAGGATGTGCAGAGCCTGCCCCTGGAGCCCGTTCCTCTCCATCTGCGGAATCCTGCCTGGAGGGGGGCAAAAACTCTGGGGATAGGGGAGGGATACAAATACCCTCATGATTTCCCCGGAAACTTTGTGCGCCAGGAATATCGTCCTCCTTCGGTCAGGAAAAGGATCTACTATGAGCCCTCGGAAAATGGACATGAGAAAATCCAAAGGGAGAACCTTGCCCGTTGGAGGGGACAGAGTTGAAGGATTTGAGGTATTCGTGTGGAAATGGCCGTAAATAATTCGGATCGAGGCGAAAAAACATGGGCATTTATCTGGATCATGCCGCCACTACTCCTGTCCTGCCTGAGGCGGCACAGATGCTTGCCGAAGCCTCGTTAAGAGGCTTCGGGAATCCATCGAGTATCCACATAAGGGGACAAATGGCCAGGGAGGCCATGGACGAGGCGAGGCAGGTCACGGCGAAGGCTCTGGGCTGTCTGGCGGATGAGATCGTTTTCACTTCCGGCGGCACGGAGGCCAACAGTCTGGCTTTGATTGGAGCGTGCCTGGCCAGGCAGGATTCAGGGCGTCATTTGGTCATTTCCGCCGTTGAGCATGAGTCTGTAAGAAACACGGCTCATTTTCTGGAGACCCTTGGGTTCCGTGTGACGGAGATTCCCGTTGATCCCGCCGGTCTCGTGGATCCGGGGGACATTGCCCGTGCGTTGACGCCTGAAACCATACTCATTTCCGTGATGACCGTAAACAACATCATCGGAACCGTACAGCCCGTCACGGAAATCAGTGAGCTGGCCAGGAAAAGAAAAATCTTGTTCCATACGGATGCAGTTCAGGCCTTTCCCAACATGCTCGTTGAGCCTGGTAGCCTGGGGGTGGATCTTCTTTCCCTTTCCTCCCACAAGTTCAGGGGGCCGAAAGGCATGGGAGTCTTATATGTCCGAAAGGGAACCCCCCTTGTGCCGCTGGTTCGGGGCGGGCATCAGGAGAACGGTTTGCGGGCAGGTACGGAGAATCTGCCTGGAATTATGGCGCTGGCGCTTGCAATCAAACGGTCCCGTGAGAATTTGGAAAAAGCAGAGACAGAGCTTCGAAGACTTCGAAACCTGCTGGCGGAGGACATCCTCGCAAACCTGGACCATGTGAAGCTGAATGGACATTCGGAGCGTGCAGCGCCCCATATCGCACACTTCAGCGTGGATTTCACGGATGGGGAGTCCCTGGTGAGGAATATGGATCATGAAGGTGTGATTGTTTCGGCAGGCTCGGCCTGCTCATCGGAAGAAGGAAAGACATCCCATGTTCTGGAAGCTATTGGCCAATCGGGACCCCTGGCCCGGGGAACCGTTCGTTTTTCCCTGAGTCGGGAGACCACGGAACAGGAGGTTCGCGACGCCTCCGCCGTTTTTCGGAATGTAGTGGTAAGACTCAGATCCGCCAGCGCTGCTGGACGATTTGCATGACTGAAGGGGGATCATCGGTGCGGCAAGATCACCGCTGTCCCGAGTGTGGGGCGCGTCTCAACAGCTTGGAGACAGACGGACACTATTGTCCTGAATGCGGAATGCCCCTTGACCTGGACATGGAAATGGAAGAGGGTTTTGACGAGGTCACTGGGGATTATGATGATACGGAATGGGAATAATCTATTAGGAGATTGAAAGGAGGTGACGTATATGAACGACAAAGCAACGAATTTTCTGTTGGGCCTCTTTGTGGGCAGTCTCGTGGGGGCAGCTATTGCAATTCTCATAACTCCCCAATCGGGTGAGGAAACCCGAGAGATGCTCAAGACAAAGAGTCAGGATCTCAAGGAAAAGGTTACTGATCTGGCCGGTCAGGTGAGAGACAAGGCTACAGAACTCGCCTCAGACCTTCGAGAGGGCGCAGAGGACCTCTATGATAAGAGCAAGCAGAAGGTTGTGGAAACGAAGGAGCAGATTCTGACTGCAGTGGCTCAAAGCAGGAAACCTTCCTCCAACAAGGGGTCTGAACAGGGAGGAGAATCCCACGGGTAGCAGCAAGGTGTGCACTCAGCCGTCAGCTTTCGGCGATCTGTGCAGAGATCGCCCTGCCCGTTTGATATTGACGTTTTCTGAATTGCATGACGACCTGCGCGATTACGTTGTGCAAGAAACTTGATTTTTTCCCCGGTATTATCGTGTTCATTGAGGATGAATGTTGACCGCTGACGGTTGAGTGCCTGAAAAGAGGACGGACAGGAGGAAACGCATGGATATCAAAGTAAGCTCCCGCCCCCTGGGTGAACAGATTCACACAGTGGCAGTAACGGGTGAGATTGATGTATATACCTCGCCAAAACTTAAGGAACACATCACGGAACTGATCGAAAAAGGGCATTACAATCTCGTAATCAACCTGGAGGGTGTGCGCTATATAGACAGTACGGGTCTGGGGGTGCTCATCGGGGCCCTAAAGAAGGTACGGGACCACAACGGTAGCATTAATCTGATTTGCACAAATCCGCAAATCAAGAAGATTTTCAATATAACAGGTCTCGTCAAGATTTTCGGGATTTTCAAGGCTGAGGAAGAGGCTGTAAAGGCCTTTGTCTAGCGAGCAGGGGTATGATGCCGCTCGGCGTGAGGTCGTAGCCCCCCGCTCCGGGACGCCCCAGGGTGAGATCGTAACCCTTTCCCTTCCAGCCAGACCTGAATATGTCAGTGTCTTGAGGCTGGCAATGTCGGCTATCGCATCCCGGATCAGCGAGTTCACTTACGAGGATACGGAAGACATAAAACTTGCTGTTTCAGAGGGGTTCAGTTTGCTTTTGGCCTCCCGCCGACAGCCGTCCAATGTGGCGGTTGAGTGCGCCCTGGATGCTCGTTCCCTTCGCATCAGCTTGAGAAGCCCCCGGTCTCTTCTGGCATGTAGAAACAGGGCGCCTCTTGCCTTGCAGATCATCGAGGCGTTGATGGACGAAGTCGCAGTTTCCGACAAGGGCCGCGAATCGCCCCAAACGCCTTCCCTGGTGATGGTGAAACATTTTCACAAGGAAAAGACATGACACCCTCCCGGACGGCTTCGGAAACGGGTCGGAAGACGCCGGAAGAACGAAAGAAACGCAGTCTCAAGGACAAGGAGGCCGCAGGGAATTCCAGGCAGGAGCTTCGCGAGCTTTTTCAGAGGTATATAGAGACAAGGGACCCCAAAGTCAGAGAAAAACTGATCCTGAAACACCTGAACCTGGTCCGGTTTCTTGCTGCCAAGTTTGCAAATCGCGGAGAATCTCTTGATGACCTGATCCAGGTGGGGACCATGGGCCTTATCAAAGCCATTGACCGCTATGATTCCGAGCGGGGAGCGGAGTTCTCCACATATGCCACCCCCAATGTGGTCGGCGAAATCAAGCGCTATTTTCGAGACAAAGGAAGCAGCCTCAGGGTTCCCAGGCGCCTCCAGGAGTTGAGCTTTGCCGTGAGCCGAGCAGTCGAGGATCCGGGCAAGGAGTTCTCGCGATCCCCCACCGTGTCGGAGATCGCAAGCAAGGTGGGGGCAACGGAAGAGGAAGTGCTGGAGGCTCAGGAGCTCGGCCAGGCGGTAAACCCGCTTTCTCTGGAAAGAAGACCGGACCTTCAACTGGAGAAGCTGGAAGACAAGCTGAGCCTGGAGAAGGCCTTTTCCCGCTTGACTAAAAGGGAGCAGATCATCCTTTATTTTCGTTTCTATGAGAATCTCTCCCAGAACGAGATCGCTCAGAGGCTTGAAGTGCATCAGATGCAGGTTTCCCGACTTCAACAGAAAGCATTGGATAAGCTCAGGCTCTTTCTTCTGGAAACCCGGGAAGACGCGGAGCGGGCCAGACCGGAAAAAAAGACAAGAAAACGAAACGCAGCTACTTCGATTTGAGCCTGACGACCATGATCTTGACCGTCACTCGCTCCGGGCGCTCCAGGGTTACGCCGTTTTCGGCAATCAGAGATGCCTGTCGCTGAAGATCCTTCACGATCCCCTCGACCACCACAGGTGTAGTCTTTATGCTTCTTGTCGTCTTCAGCTTATCGAAAGGGACGGCGCCCTCAACCACCTGGGGCTCCACATAAATGTCCCTTATCGCATAGCCGGAGGCAACGTGTCCCACGATCTGGGGCATCACGATGAGGGGCCGTCGCGCAAGGCTCGGTCTCACGGGGATGCGGATTTGCACCGTCCCCGGGTCCAATGCGAGACCCTTGATCTCTTTCCCTGTCTCCCCCAGGACTTTGGGTGACGCTTCCTGCACCACATCCACCTGGTCTTCATCGGAGAGATCTGTCTGAACCATCAGCCGTTTTGCCAGAATCAATTTGCTCTGGGGGCCGCGAATCCTCAATTCCTTGGGCTTCACGGTAGGTGTGCCCGGAGTGAAGCCTTCCTGGGGTCTCCCGCTGATTCGCACTTCCACGGTCAGGCTCTTGTCGTCCAGCGTGTCCAGTTGGACCCCTACCTTGGCGGGGTCAGTGGATGTCACCTTGACTCCCGGTGGTTTTGATACGATTACAGGCAGGCTCTGGTAGAAGCCGCTCTTCTTGGCCTTTACATCCACAGATGCCCTGAAATGTTCCGGTCGCAGACCTTCCACTATCTGACGGGCGCCTCTTACCGTCACCACGACTTCTTCCGGAGGCTCCACCAGGGCGAGGTTTGCGCCCATGTTCTCAACAGAAAGGGGAATCTTCAGGCTGGCCTCGAAGGCGCTCCGGGTTCCGGGGTCCTGGGTGTAGTGGACATAGAACCAGAGAAAGACGGCAAGCCCCAGGGCCAGCAGCTTAAGATTGAGATTTCTTCTTAGGAATCCGGGGTACCCTTCGGCCATATTTATCTCCTAACTTGGCGACCCACGATGGTGTGACGGGTGCTCTGGATGTGACGCTCAAGAGGCTCATCATCATTCTTTTCAGATCTTCCGACTCAAGACCCTGTGAGAGCTTCCCATTTTGGGCGAGGGAAATTTCGCCCGTCTCTTCCGAAACTATGATGGCGAGGGCGTCTGTTCCCTCCGAGATCCCGATCGCGGCGCGATGCCTGGTTCCCAGATCTTTCGCGATCCAGGGAGAGTCTGAAAGGGGAAGATAGCACGAGGCGGCCATGACTTTGTTTCCCCTGATGATCACGGCGCCGTCGTGGAGGGGACTGGTGGGCATGAATATGGAGAGGAGCAGCTTAGCCGAGACCTCTCCATCCACTTTCGTCCCTGTTTCCACGATCTCTTCAAGGCCTGTCTCTCTTTCCAGAACAACCAGGGCGCCTGTCTTGGTTTGAGCAAGAATGTTGAGGGCCCACGCGATTTCGTCCACCAGCTTCGTAATGGCTTCCCTGCCCAAACGGCTCAGAGCCGTGCTGATCACACCCCCCCGGCCGAGCTGCTCCAGAGCCCGGCGGAGCTCCGGTTGAAACACGATTGGAAGGGCCACCGCAATACCCATCAAGGCATAATGGAGGAGCCAATTAATAGTGCTCAAACGAAAGTAGTGGGCACTCAACAGTGCCAGGAGCAGCACCGCCACGCCCTGGATAATCTGAACCGCCCGGGTTCCCTTTATGAGTAAGAGAAGTTGATACAGCAAGAATGCGACTATCAGAATGTCCAGGATATCCATCAACTGGAAGCGGGGAAGGGGCAGTCCGTTCACTTGGTTTCCACCAGCAGGTTGCCTGCTTCCCAGGAGAAGGGTTTCAGGTCTTCCAAAACGGTTGTCTGGGAGGCGATCATTTCTCTCAAATCCCTGGAAAGGGAGAACATTCCCGTATGGGTCGTGCCGTCATAATAGCGACAGGGCCTGGAAAGGCGTAGGGAAATGCGCTTGTCAATCTCGGGAGCCGAAAAGGACAGGGGATCCAGCGTATTCGAGGCAGTTATGAAGCCCCAGGCGGTGAAGAAAGATGGAACAAATGCCTGGTAAGAGCGAACAAAGGAAAAAACGCCTTTCAAGGTCTGATGGATCACTCCGTGGAGGTTGCCGTCGCTGTACATTCGAGAAGCCTGAAGCGCGAGAATGCCCGGGTTCGCCAGACGATCACTGACGATGGAGAAAAATTCCCTGGTGAAAAGGAAATGAGAAGGGCTGTCGGTAAACGGCTCGGTAAGATCACTGATGATGACATCATATTTCTCAGGGCTGTTCTCCAGAAACTTTCGGGCATCTTCGTATCTTACGACGGCCCGGGGATCCGAGAACGCGCCGGCAGCACAATGAGGCAGGTGTTTGGCGCAGAGCTCCACTACTTCCCTGTCTATATCAATCATTACGGCACTTTCGAGGGTCTTGTGCCTGAGCGCTTCCCTGAGAGTCGCCCCTTCTCCGCCTCCCAGGATAAGGACCTTTCTCGGGTCGGGGGGAAGAATCAGAGCAGGGTGTACAAGGGATTCGTGATAAATATGCTCATCTTTCTCAAAGTGCTGGGCATCTCCATCCAGGATGAGCATTTTGCCGAAATGGGGTGTTTCCAGCACCGAAACCTGCTGAAATTTGCTCTCTCCCACGAAAAGCACCTTTTCAATTGCATGGAGGTGGTATTCATTCTCTGAAACCGTCTCCATATACCACTGGCCGCTACGCGCTTTTTGCAACAGGGACTCCCCCCTCCACGGACCGGGAAGAGATCGAGTGACCGTACCACCCTTGTGGAATCTTAATCCCTCGGTCCACTGTGGTGACGGAGACACGGCCTGCTTCAAACTGTTCCGTAATGTACCGGCAGGCTTTCCAGGGGTCCGCCTGTTCGCCGCATGTATAGATATCAATCGCGGCATACCCGTACTCAGGCCATGTGTGGATGGAGAGATGTGACTCGGCAATGACCACCACACCACTTATTCCTTGGGGACTGAACTTGTGAAATGCGACCGCTCGTACTTGCGTATTGGCTCTTTCTGCTGCCTCGATCATAATCTGCTTGACCTGTTCCATGTTAGAGAGGACAGAGGGCCTGCATTCGGACAGCTCGGCAATGATGTGGCAACCCAGTGCTTGCATGGCAAAGCCACCCCTTTCTTGCTGGAGAATCCCACCTCCGATTTATTTTGGTTGTGCCGAAAAGGCGGCACGGATCTAAACAATTATACATTCTACAGGATTTTTCCTCGTTTGTAAAGGGAAGAAGGGAGAAAAATTTTGTTAATTTTTGAGGAGCCCGCCCAATTTCTTGTAAACCAGAAAAACCAGGAATGAATCCACGAAGCCCTTTCCCAGGTTGAAAGGGAACACGGCTGACCACAGCACCGCGGAAAGCTCGGATGCCCCAGGGACCCGCTGGAACAGAAGGCGGCAGAAGAGCGGATATACGGTAAAATTCACGGCCACCATCAGAACGCTGGAGACAAGAACTCCGATCGCGAGCGCAAGCGCTGCCGTAGAGCGGGTCTTGTTTACCTGATAGATCCATCCCGATATTCCGACAAGGGCGGCGCCTGCAATGAAATTGAGGGGCACCCCGATCAATTCCTGCAAATCATTCCCTCCAAAGGGCCAAAGAGAAATGTGGCCATGAGAGCAGGGATGTTTCCAGGATCGTATTTCAGAAAAGGCGCCCACGGAAAGGGAATCTGGATGGAAAGCATCAAGATGGTTCCCATGGCGCCGAGAAAGCTGATTCGCGTAAGTCGTCTTGCTTTTTGAGTCATGGCAGGCGCTTTCTCAGGAAATTGCCCACAATCATGGAAAGATCGGGAGAGGTTCTTTCCTCCAGATCGTAGGAGATGCGCACGGCAGGCTTCGAGAATGGGGCCACCTTGCGGATATCAAAAGGCGTACCCAGGACAGCCAGATCGCAAGGGGAACCCTCGATCGTCTGGGCAAGCTCCGAGAGCTGGGTTTCCGAATACCCCATGGCAGGCAGAACCGGTCCCAGGTGAGGGTATTGATCATAAATCTTAGCTATGCTTCCGACCGCGTAGCGACGGGGATCCAGAATCTCGGCGCCCATTTCCTTTGCCGCGATCCATCCTGCTCCGTAGCTCATTTCCCCGTGGGTCAGGGTGGGGCCGTCCTCCACAACCAGCACTTTTCTGCCTTTGAGGGACTCCGGATTTTCCACCTTCACCACACAAGCCGCTTCTATCACGACGGCATCCGGGTTGATCCTTTGCACATTTTTTCGGAGAAGAGACACATTGGCGGGATCGGCCGTATCCACCTTGTTCAGGATGACCACATTCGCCATGCGGAGGTTGGCCTCCCCCGGATGGTACCTCTCTTCATGCCCCTGCCTGTGGGGGTCTGTGACCACAATGTGGAGATCGGGATAATAGAAAGGCCAGTCATTGTTTCCACCATCCCATACGATCAAATCCGCCTCCGATTGGGCCTCCTCCAGAATGGTTCCATAATCCACTCCTGCAAATACGAGTACGCCCATCTCGATCAAGGGTGCATATTCCTCACCCTCCTCAACAGTGCAATGATGGGCTTTCAGATCATCGAGGGACGCGAATCGCTGGCAAATCTGGGATTCCAGCTTGCCGTAGGGCATAGGATGTCGGATAACCACAAATCGAATGTTTTCCTTTTTGAGGATCCTGCAGATCTGTCGCGTAGTAGGGCTCTTGCCGGCTCCTGTCCGGACGGCGCAGATGGAAATAACGGGAACCCTTGCCTTGATACTGGTGCTTTCACGGCCCAGCAGAACAAAATCGGCGCCTGCCGCATGGACCCGTGACGCTTTGTGCATCAATTCCACATAGGAGATGTCGCTGTATGCGAAGACGACTTCATCAATCTCCAGCTCCCGGATGAGGTCCTCAAGCCGTTCCTCCGGAAAGATCGGGATCCCCTCGGGGTGGTGAGGACCCGATAGAACAGGGGGATATGTGCGCCCTTCAATATTTGGAATTTGAGCTGCCGTAAAGGCCCGAACTTTAGACCGACTCTGGTCCCGGAAGCAGACATTGAAATTATGAAAATCTCTTCCTGCCGCCCCCATAATCAGTACATTGCTCGTTTCCACAAGACTTCCCCCTTCCATTAGTCCTTTCTTGAAGGGGCAGGAAACTTCCTTTGTGCAAAGAAAAGCCGCATGGCCCCCCTCTGGCCGAAGACTTCGCTTACTTGACAGAAAGGAACGTGGCAATGAATCTTAAGGGACGCTCACTGCTCTCTTTGACCGATCTTTCGTACGAGGAGATCCATCACATTCTGGACACGGCCGGCCACCTCAAGATGCTCAAAAAGGCAGGCCAACCTCATCAGTGGTTGTCGGGCAAGACTCTTGGAATGATTTTCGAGAAGCCCTCGACCCGCACCCGCGTTTCTTTTGAGGTTGGAATGTGGCAACTCGGCGGATATGCGCTGTACCTGAACCCCAATGACCTTCAGTTGGGCAGGGGTGAAACCATAGCGGACACGGCCCGGGTTCTGAGCCGCTTTGTGGACGGCATCATGGCCCGCACTTATGCCCACAAGACCCTGGAGGATCTAGCCCGTTATTGCACGATTCCGGTCATCAACGGGCTGAGTGACTATGAGCACCCCTGTCAGATTCTGGGCGATCTCCTGACCATCCAAGAGAAGAAGGGGGATCTTCACGGCTTGAAGCTTGCCTATGTGGGGGACGGCAACAATGTGGCCCATTCCCTGATATTCGGCGCCGTACTGGTGGGAATGGACATCGCCATTGCCGTTCCGGAGGGATACGAGCCTCTGGAACAGGTGTTGGAGCTCGCCGCCGGTCTTCCCTCCCCGCGCAAATGCTCGGTCCAGGTCGTCGGAGATCCTGCCGAAGCCGCCCAGGGTGCAGACGCGCTCTACACAGATGTCTGGACCAGCATGGGGCAGGAGAAAGAGAAGCAGGAGCGGCTAGAGGCCTTTTCAGGCTTTCAAATGAACGATCTTCTTGTTCAAAAAGCGAAAAAAGATGTCATCGTTCTCCACTGCCTCCCCGCCCACAGAGGAGAAGAGATCACCGATTCCGTGATGGATGGCCCCCGTTCGGTTGTCTGGGACCAGGCCGAGAATCGCCTACACATACAAAAGGCGATCATGGCGCTGACCATGTAGACTCATTTTCTCAAATGACAATTGAGTGGAAAAATCTCAGATCCTGGAATGGCTCACACCAGACAGCCTTTGAAGAACTATGCTGTCAGCTTGCCTCACAGGAGACTCAATCTCTCTCCCCCGGTTCCACGTTCATTCGGAAAGGCACTCCGGATGCGGGAGTTGAGTGTCATTGGAAAGTCCCGAATGGTGATGAATTGGGATGGCAAGCGAAGTTCTTCCTCTCTCCGCCGGGCGGTAGCCAATGGCGTCAAATAGATGAATCTGTAGAGAAGGCATTTGATAGCCATCCGCAGCTCACAAGATACACTGTTTGTCTTCCCTTGGACCGCCAGGATCCGCGTGTTCCTGATCATAAATGGTTCATGGACAGGTGGCAAGAACACGCGGCCAAATGGCAGAAATGGGCCATAGAGAGAGGAATGTCCGTCCCAATCGTCTATTGGGGCGAACACGAGATATGGACTCGTCTCTCACGAGAGGAACATAAAGGAAGGCTCTTCTTTTGGTTTAACCAGCTATTCTTCAGCAATGCGTGGTTCAGTGACCGTGTCGAGGAGGCAGTATCCAATTCAGGTCCTCGTTACACGCCCGAAGTTCACGTGGCTCTTCCAATCGCTCAAATATTCGAAAGCCTCGGACGAACTCCAAGATTCCTGACTCAAATCCGAATCTTGCGAGGGAAGCTTCGCAGAATTCTGTCCAGGCTACAGCCTGACCCTGACCGTATTTCGATTGCAAGCCAACTAAGCTGCCTCGGCGAGAAAGTCCTGGAGCTACTTCGAATGCTCGAAGACATCCGAGAGTCGAGCGTAAGCCCCATCCAGTTTGATCAGATTGCGGAACGCTGCTCAATTTCCCAAAACCATATCAGTGCGTGCTTGGGAGATCTTGAGAAGAACCTCAAGCAGACAGAAACGTCCAAAGAAAAGCCTCATAGCAAAGAGCCTCAGGAACAGGACTACTGCAAATTCGTGCGTTCGTATTTGCACGACCTCAGTGAGACTCTCCGGGATCTGGAAAATCTTGCAGGGAGCAGGGACGCTGAGCCAGCCAATACCCCAGCGCTTCTCCTGGTTGGAATGCAGGGGACAGGAAAAACCCACTTGTTTTGCGACATCGCCAAGCACAGAGTTGCAGAAGGTTATCCAACTGTATTGTTACTGGGGCAGCAATTCTCCAACGCAGAGCCGTGGTCACAGATCATCCTCTTGTCGGGCCTGTCGGCCGACCGGGAACAATTTCTGGGGGCTCTTGAAGCTGCTGCTCAGGCCACAGGTGTGAGAGCCCTCATTCTGATTGATGCACTAAACTAGTTGCCCCTGATAAAATCGCTTTCAGCGGAGGTCGCCCCTCTCTGATCGGAGATGAGATCTCCT
>JACPDT010000097.1 GCA_016183865.1 Armatimonadota bacterium
CATCCCTGAATCGAGCACTTTCCATTCAGGCTTGAGATAGGAGAATGACACGGCCTCAACTTTTCTTGTATCAGGATGGAGCATCACCTCGCCCAGATCGCAGCGGGGATCTGCGGCGATGGTCTCCAGCTCCTTTCCGGTTGCCGCGTCCATTCTGGCGAGTCTGGAGGTATCGGACCCGATGGATGTTTCAAGCAAGAGGGAAGCCCCATCCTGCGAGAAGTCAATGACGCTTACATCCTCTCCGAAGGGCCATGTCCCTATGGTTCGCCAGGGTGCGGACACACTGTCACGCACTCTCAAGATGGTGCTGCCGTCCTTGTTTTGACTTGCGATGGCGGCCCGGATCACAAAATTGGGATCAGTCACCCAGCCCACGACATCCCCCTGGTTCCTCGCATCCAGTGCCACAGCCCCTGTCGTCAAGTTGATGCGATACATGTCGAAAATGCGCCGATCCCGCAAATTCAGCCCGACCAGTATTTCGTCAGGATGGTGCTTGTCTGTCAGGATATTCTGGGCTCTGATTCCCAGGAAAGGAGTCAGGTCCCTGGTGACAAGGCTTTCCAGGTCGGTGGAATAGACGTGATAGTTCTCGTCCCCCGCCAAATCCTGAATGTACAGCAAGTGCTTGTTGTCCTCGGCCCAGAAGTATGTCCGAATTCCCCGTTTCGAGTCACTGGTAACCTGGACATCTTCTTCTTTCCCAAGGATCCTGACCCGGATGTTCATGACCCCTTTCTCGGATGGCGCAAGATAGGCCAGTCGCCTGCCGTCTGGAGAAAGGCGGGGTGTGGACTTCAAAGGGTTCCCGAAAAGGACCTCCCTGGGAATCAGCTCTGGAACCTGGGCCCGGATGGGCGCCAGGGCAAGAGAAAAAACGAAAGCAACAGCGGTCCAGAAAAAGAGCACCCCTTTGTGCATCACGGATTCACCTCTTTCCTGATGGAATAATTCGACCATCCTCCTCTTCACACTCCACGATCCCCTGTCCTTGACCCCGTGAAGGGTTGCCTGGGAATTAACAAACTGTTCACTCGAAAGTGTGGATGTTTACCCGCCCATCTGGTAACATGCTTCTCGGGAAGGGACATTCTATCTGCCGGAGGAGAAGATATGTCTATTCTTGCCCTGAACCGAATTCCTGTTCCCAGACCCTCGCCCTTATTGCCATTGGATTTCTCCCATCTTGATCGTCCTGAGGAGGCCGTATCCTCCCCATTTCTTGAGCCCATGCTTACGGTCTTTCTCCTGGAAAGGCTTCCTGGCAGCAAAAGCGTCCATGTTGAAGGAAAAATAAGCGATGAGGTCACAAAACGGCCGGTGGTGACCGATTTTCTCAACAAGGGAAAAGGGTTCCAGGTGGATCTGTCCGGAGAGCTGGATGGGTTGCCTGTAACGGGTCAGATACGCCAGGAGAACCTGATCACCATAAGGGAAACTGCCGATATCGGAACTCCGGTGAACCATGTGGACATCTCGCACAGGTACAATATTTTCACAGGGGGTGTCTCCACGGCAGGGAAGATCGGGAGTGTCAATGTCAATGTGAATTCCAAGCCTGATGATGACGGGAACTACCACCTCGCCGGAAAACTGAATGGAACGTCCTTCTCCGTGGAGGTGCGTCACACGGAATCGGGCCTGGAAGCCAAAGGGGAGCTGGGTGGCAACCCCATTCAGGGCACCCTCACGTATGCCGGAAACAGCCGATTCCTGCTCCAGGAATCCATCGGCCCGGTCGCAGTGCTGGAGAATGTGACTGTGGAATAAGGCGCCGCCCCTCTTCCCAAATAGGATCCCTCTTGGAACTTGATTGCCACGGGCATTGGTGAGAGAATCGAACCAGGGAAGGGGAGCTGTTCGTGGTTGATGTCGGTTTCAGAATATTCGCAGAAACTCTGCAAATCAAGCAGAGCCTGCCTGTGCGGGCGCTCGCCGATAAAGGGATCTCACTGGATTCCTACTGTCCCACCGGTGAAGACACCGCGCCTGTCACGGCCGCTCAAAGGGAAATGGCGGAAGGCGCAGCCATTTTACGGGCGGAGGCTGAGAGCATGGATGTGTCCTTTCCCGCTGTCGGAGGGAGAAGAGCACTCACCATTCCCGCCAGATTGCAGATTCCGAGAGGTGTGGAAGGAAAAGTGCCCGCCGTGGTAATCCTCCATGGCAGCAATGGCGTGGACGGTCGGGGGGCCTTCTATGCGGAAGCCCTGAATGCTTCAGGAATCGCCACATTGGAAATTGACATGTGGACCCCCCGCGGACTCCTGGGTGGACCTTCGGGCAGACCGAAAACCGTGGAAGAGACCCTTCCCGATGCTTTCGGAGCCTTGTTCTATCTGGCAGGGCATCCTTCCATAGACCCCTCCAGAATCGGTGTAATGGGCTTCTCCTGGGGTGGAGTAATGACACTCAAGACGGCTTTCAAGGAAAACCAGGACCGATTCGCGCAAGGCAAACACGAATTTGCCGCTCATCTTGCTTTCTACCCCGTATGCTCCTATTTCAAGAAAACCACACTGGAAAAAGGCCCCACCGGGGCGACCGGCGCCCCTGTCCACATCCTCGCAGGTGAAAAAGACGATTACGATGAGCCCGGGGACTGCCGGGATTACGTGGATCTTCTCCTGCCGGAAGACAGGAAACACTTCGGAGTGACGGTTTACCCGGATGCATGTCATGGATGGGATCAGCAGGGAAGCGAAGCGATCGTTTACGATCCCGCCGCCAAAGCCGGCAAAGGAGGCTATATAGCCTTTTCCCCAAACCATTCCGTCGCCGAGGAGTCCCGCGAATTTGCGGTGTCATTCTTTCGGGAACACTTTGGAATGGAGGCGAAAACCGATTATTGAGACCCCGACAGGACCTCGAAGGATGCTTCTTCCGAATTGCCTCTTACTTCCGGCAAATACATTAGTTCAGCCTTTGCAGGGAGTGCGGTCAGGCGGCCCGGGGTCTCCACTCGCATGCGATAGGCAAAGCGGTGGGTTCCTTTGGGCAAATGCCCGACGAAGAACGCCACTTTCCGGTCCCGATCCTCTCTGCGAGCCTGTGTGGTGCTTGCCATCGGGGTTTCGAGGATCTCGAATCCGGCAGGGCGATGGTCCTCAACGATTACGTAACTATAGTTTGCATCTGCCACCACTTCCAGATCCACCTGGATTTCGTCCCCCACCGAGAGAGGGCCACTATCCAGGGTCTTCCATTCCCCCTCTGCCTGGAGGTTCTTGACCATTGGCTTAAGATCTTCTACAAGAGCGGGGTCCCGGATGATGAGTTTTCCCTCGGAAATGGTTACATCCACGGGTTTGTCACGTTTCCCGATCCTGGATAAAAGAAGGGAAGGCTCCAACGGGACGAACTCGCGTTGGGTCGCAACCTTCTTGTGATAATGCCTGACGATCCGGAAGCCCCAAGACTGGGCCCGAATCCTGTCCACTTTCTCGAAGGCTTCGAGGGATGCAGAATAATAGAGCCTTCCTTCCCCCGATTTTCGAATCTCCAGGACATTCTCTCCAGGCTGGAGATCACCGAGGGGCACAAAGAGACGGACGGGCGTCTTTGCAGCATCACCTGGCTCGAAGGAGGCTTCACCGGAGGGTTTTCCATTCACGAACACCTGAGCCTTGAATCGAGGGGAAAGCTCACGAGTCCCCCGGGCCGCTTCCAGAAAAGTCAGAAGAGCAGCGACAGTATCTTTTGTGGAATCCCATGCCTTCCCTCGTCTCCTTCCGCTCTTAAGAAAGGCACGAACCACGACTGCCGTTACCTCGACTCCGTTGTCGGTCCACCCGTAGCGGTTGTGCCGCCCTTCCCAGAAGGCGCCTCCGATGGCTCTTGCCTTGAGCTCTCGGAGAATCCGCAGTGCTTTGGATTTTTGACCTGTGGCGCCGTACATCTCAGCCAGGAGGGCCATGGAATACGTGTCCAGGAGTTGATTGTCCAGGTTGCCGATCTTTGCTTCAAGATCCTGACGATCGGCCTGAGAGGCCCTGTCCATCCTCTTTTGAAGGTGCTCGATTTCCCTTTCCAGGCTGGTGTTGGCGGTCATTACCTGATCCAAATGGGCATGGACAAGTTTGGAATCGGACAGGGAGGCGTAGAGAAGCAAGGTTCTCGCCTTCAAGTCCTTTTCTCTTGAAAGAAGGGATCTCGAGCTTTCCATTCCTCGCCGTAGGACATAGGAGTCCACGGAAATCCCCGCTTCCCTGGCAAGATTCAGCCCCCAGACCACATAGGCCGTCAGATAGGGATTTGTGGCATCGCTCTCCCACCATCCCCAACCTCCATCAGGGTGTTGATAATCATAGAGGCGCTTGAGCCCTGTTTTCACCATCTTGGGAAGCTCTTTTTCCAGCTTCTCATTGCGGATTCCCATTTCCTTCAGGGTCTTCCATACCGCTATATCGGGCAGGAAGCTGGACATGGTCTGTTCCGTGCACCCGTATGGATAGGTGGCCAGATATTCGAGTGACTCAAGAATGGGCCCCATCAGGGAAGGGGAAAGGGAAACCGTCAACCCACCACTTTCAGGGATGAGAGAGGGGGGGGCGGAAAAAGGGCGAGAGATATCTGCAAATGTGCGTCCCGAAAGGAAAGCGCGCCTTTCGGCCCCATGGACAAGAATGGGCAGAGGAAGCTCCACGCCGTCCGAATCATCTCCCCGGGCGATTGCAGTGATCCTGAAGGAGCTTCCCTGGGGAGGAAGGTTCTGAATCCTTCCTTTCCAGTCCCTTTTCACTGTCCCCCCTGCAGGGATCTCGACCTTCACCGACTCGGGAGAATCCAGGGCGATCCCGGGCGCCTCAAGGGAGATCTCCGAGCTCTGGGTCTTCTCGCTCTGGTTGTGGACGATTGCGGAAAAGGTGATCTCATCATCCTGAACCGCGAATCTGGGCAGAAGGAGGCAGGACATCCTTTGTCCCCTGTCCCACAAGAGTTTCCATCGTCACCCCTCTTGCGGTGGCCCGCCAGGTGGTTATATTGTCGGGAAGGGGAACCGACACCGTGGCTTCCCCCTTTTCGTCGGTGAGAATCCGGGGATCCCAGAAAGCCGTATCCAGGAACTTCCTGCGAATCTCCACAGGGGCTTCCACCTTCTGGACCCCTCCTGCCGAAAGCTCTGTGGGAATGGAGAACCCGGTGAAGACCTTGTTTTCTCTTGTCCCCCAGAAAAATCGTCGGATGTCAGGGGCGCCCTCCCTCCTGAGTGCATAGATGGCGGCATCCACAAGCCCGAGGGAAACCTCCGAGGAAGCGGGTTTTCCGGAAGAATCCCGGGTTATGATCTGATAGGATGCTGTCTCACCAGGTTTGTATTCCGACCGGTCAGGGAGAATCTGAACCGAAAGGAACTTATCCCTTGCGGGAACAGGCAGAACGCGGCTCCCCTGGACCAGGCGTCCTGCCCAGGGAATGGCTGCTGCTACATAGATGTTCGGCATGAAATCACCGGTGATCGGGAGCAGGAACTCGGCAGAGCCGTTCTTGATCGGTATTCGATGGATGGAGTGGATCTTCTCCCCTTCCACGGAGAGAAGGCACAGAGCGTCTTTGACGGAACTGTGGATCAGAATCCTGGCTTGCTCCCCGGGCTGGTATACTCTCTTGTCGGCCAGTATCTCAAGCTCGGGATAGGAATACACATAAGGCTCACTTCCCGATACCCAGGCATAGGTCTCAGCGGAGATGGGGTGGTCCTTCGAATCATGAGCTTCAGCCGTTATGCGAAAATACCCTGACCGGGGCGCTTGAAA
>JACPDT010000075.1 GCA_016183865.1 Armatimonadota bacterium
GGTTGTCGAAGAAGTGTTTGGTGTCTGCGTCATTCACCGCTATGATCGGATAGGCAAGGGCGCCATCTTTCTGCATGCTACGGAGCCGAATGACCCCTGTAGTGGTCTCTTCCGTGCCGCCCAGGAGATTCGCGATCAAGTCGGCTCTCTTGGAATGGAGCGTTGAAACAAGGTCGGCGCCGTCATCCATGGTCATGTGGGGATGGGTGTCCAGAACCGAGTGGATGTGCTGATAATAGGTTTCATTGTCCTCCCCCTTGATCGCGAAAACGGGGATTCCTTCGTTTTCAACGAGGGAAGCAGCCACGTCATCCTGGGTGCTCAGGGGATTGGAAGCGCAAAGAAAAACCGATGCCCCTCCGGCTTTCAGAGTTGTCATCAAGTTCGCAGTCTCTGTCGTGACATGGAGGCAGGCAGCCAACCTGAGCCCTTCCAGGGGCCGCTCCTTCTCGAATCGCTGCTTGATGAGCTTGAGAACAGGCATCTCATTGGATGCCCACTCGATCCTTAACTTCCCCTGAGGGGCGAGAGAGATATCCTTCACATGATGATTCATTTTTCCGGTCAGTGTATTCACTCCACTTCTCCCTTCTGAAATAAGCAGTATGGGTTCATGATTCTTTCCCATTGGAGATTGGTCCTGCAAAGTGACTACTCAGGTAGTCAGGAGTCAGAATGAGAAGGTCAGCAAGCTGTTGGATGCCTATTCGCAGGCTATTCTGAATTCTGACTCCTGCATCCTGGGCTTTGGAAGTCTGATGGATCTGCTGCCGGGTTACTGGCCGGGCTCGGTCGGACTCGGAGAAGGCGTCGGCGTAGCAGGACCGGAGTCGGTTGGGCGCGGGCTGGGTTCAGGCGTCTCGGAGGACTCCGGAGCGGGAATCTGGATGATTGGAACCCCTGTGGGGGTGGAGATGGGCCATGGGCCGGGCGGACGCCTGGGGGGAGTCTTGCTGCTCAGAAACGCCAGGGGGGGGCGCTGCTTGAACTTGATCACCCGATTGTTGCCGAAATCGGCGACATAGAGGAAATTCTCGTCGCCGCAGATGCCGTAAGGCCTGTTGAAACGGCCCCCTCCTGAGCCCGGGGCACCCCACTTGTACTGAAAGCGCCCATTCTTATCGAATTTCTGAATGCGGTTGTTGCCCGTGTCAACTATGTAGATGTAGTCATCCTCATTGATGTACATGAAGGTAGGAAGCTGAAACTGACCGTCTTTTCTTCCTTTGATTCCCCATTCCAGGAGAAAGGCGCCGTCGCTCCCGCACTTCTGGACCCTATGATTCAGCGTGTCCGAAACATATACCGCCCCCGTGCTGTCCACTTTCACATCCCAGGGAGTATCGAACTGGGCCACGGCCGAGCCCTTCGAACCCCACTTTCCGGAGAATTCCCCGTTGATCGTGAGCTTCTGAATGCGGTGATTATAAGTGTCGGCTATGTAGAGATATCCGTAGCGGTCAACGGCCATGCCTCCCGGATGGTGGAAATGGCCGTCCTTGTCCCCATTGGACCCGATCTCCAGATTGAACTGGCCGATGGAGCTGAATTTCTGGATACGATGATTCTTGTTGTCCCCCACATACAGAAATCCCGCGGGGTCCACAAGCAGGGCGAAGGGAAGATTGAAATGTCCGATATCGGAGCCGCTTTCCCCCCACTTCGTGATCAACCTCCCCTGAGAATCGAATTTTTGAATCCGATTGTTCCCCGAATCACTGACATACAGGTTTCCGCTTGTGTCCAGGGCGACACCCACGGGACCGTCAAGCTGTCCGACCTCGATTCCGCGTCCCCCCCAGGATCTGGCGTAAGCAGGGGGGCGCTCGATTCGATGCACAAACAAGACAATCAAAAGCAGAAAAAACAGAGTAAAGAGGGACAAGCTCACCACAAGACCGACAGGAGCTTTTCTCATAGGTAACCGTTCACCCCCACCCAACCTCCCCCCTCAAGGGGGAGGAAATTGTCAATTACTCTCTTGATTGACTTTCCCTCATCTTACTGATATGATAAGAACATGAACGAGCATTTCACGCGGCTGAACCGGTTATATGACTGGCTTGAGGAGGAGAAGCTCCCGAGGCGGAACTTTTGCGGACAATGCGCGAATCCGGGAATCTGCTGCCTCACTCATCTCGTGATTCTTCACGAGCTGGAGTACGTGAATATACGAAACCACCTGATGGAGAATGGACGGGACCGTGATCTGCCGGCATTTATTCCGATTCCAATCCAGGAATTCGCGGAAGGCCGGGTCCGCATCACGGATTGGTCCTGCCCCTTGTACTCAAGCTCCAGGTTCTGCACGATCTATCCGGTCAGGCCTTTTGCCTGCAGAGTTTTCGGTCATTTCATCAGATCAGAGACCCACATCCCTGAATGCACTTTCAAAGATGCCGTGCGGTATGACGATGACATGGAGCTCGATTTCATGCCCGAATACGTGAAAACAATAAGAGATTACTCTCCCCGAGTGGGCTATCTTCTGCCGCGCCCGGCGCTGACCGGGGACAACATAGAAGCCGGATTCCGCAAAGTCGCCCAACGAGAGTGGGAGGCCAGGCGGGATCTCCTACTCGGGGGCTCCATCTTTGGGACGACTTAATTGAATTTTGCCCGCCGCAATCTCTTCAAGAGCGATTGTAACCGGCTTGATGGAATCGGTCTCGATCAATTTAGGGGCGCCGTTGTTGATCTGTCTTGCACGCTTCAGAACCATGGTGATGAGAGAAAACTTGCAGTCCACCATAGGCAGCAAAGCGTCCACCGACGGTTCGGTCATGCTCACCGTGTTGGTACCTCCCGACTCTAATCCTGACATTTGCGTCTTTCCAAATGGTCGTTGATTACCACATGGTCATATTCTGCACTGGCCCTGATCTCCTCCTGCGCGTTCCTGAGCCTTTGCTCGATCTCGACTCCTTTTTCGGTATGACGCCCCTCAAGGCGCCTGCGAAGTTCTTGAAAATCCGGGGGCTGGATGAATATGGCGATCGCTTCGGAAACCTTGCCGCGAACGCTTCTCATTCCCTTTACATCCACATCCAGGATCACGTCCTGGCCCTCATCGCGAATCCGGTCCACGAATTTCCTCGGAGTCCCGTAATGATGGCCGTGAACCTCCGCCCATTCCAGAAACTCCCCCTTTCGAATCATATCCTGAAACTGGGGAGGGGAAACAAAGAAATAATGGACTCCTTCTTCTTCCCCCTCTCGGGGAGGCCTGGTTGTCGCGGAAACCGAGAACCTGATGTTGTCCAGCCGATCGAGAACGTGGGACAGTAAGGTGCCCTTTCCAACCCCGGAAGGGCCTGAGACTACAAAGAGTTTCCCCTTTCTGACTTTGACCCCCTCCCTTTCCCTGCACCTTTTTCCGACCCCCGGTGGGTTCGGCGGTCGTATGGCTCAATGGAGAATCGGATCTCCGTCTCCCACACCTGATGGGGAACCAGTCGGACAGACCAGTTGTGCACCATGCACACACCCTGAAAATTCCGCTCAAATCCCCCCTCGGATTGGGAAACCGTCTCAATGGGGTAATAAAATACGCTCCCCTTTGGATTCAAGGAGAAGCGAAGATCCAGTTTGCGAGGGTCGTCTCTTATGACAAGATCCTGAATGTCTTCAGCCCTGTCAGTTGCGCGAAGACCTGCCGCCGGAGCTCCCTGCCCGTTCAGAATATAGCCTGAAAGGTCGTCATCTCCGGAGGAAAGCCCGAAATTCCATTCCATGCCATAGAGAAAATTCGCAGCCGAGCTACCCCTGTTCTCGAGACGGATGGAAACGGCAAAACCGGGAAGGGAACCCAGGATGTCAACTCTCTTTTTCAGGTGAATCACGGGATATCCCGGAATTCCCAGGAGGGGGCATTCCGCCGTTAGCGTCACCCTGGTCCCATCTGTTATCCGCGACCGATAGGGGCCGGCAGAGAATGAGGCAAGCTCCTTCGCCTCCCCCGAGCTGAGATCCTCTGCTGTGACATAGGGATGGAGAAACCGATCCACAAGGGTCACTCGCCTTGCGGAATCATAGACCAGAAACTTATCCAGCTCCTCTTCCTTCGGTCTGACCCGTTCCCGTGCGCCTTCATCTCCGCTTTCAGGGGATTCGGTCCGGCGGGCCTTCACTCTCTGATGGTATGTCTCTTCCCTCCTTGTCATGACATCGAGAAGGTTGATATCCCCAGGGCGATAATCCAATTCAAAAAGGGTCCCCCCTTCGGATGGAGAGAAATACAGGTTCAAGGTGTGGCTTGAAAACAGAATCTCGGGCTCAGAGTCAAGATCAAAGTCCACTGCTTTCACGGCAAACCAATCTTCATCAGGGTGCAGAATCTCGTCAGCCTTTCGCTCGGCCCTGATCAAGTGCCTGTAAAGAGCTGACCTGAGATGAGTCAGATACAGGCCGCCGAAAAGTCCATGCCAGTAAGCGCAATTGCACTGACCCATCCACAGCTCCTCCTGGGCCTCATCTTTGCGTGGGCCATCCTTCATGGCAGCCACTGTCTCACTCACAAGAAGGGCCTTTTTGTGGAGGTTGTTGCTCTCCGGATATTTTGAGAGAAAGTTCCTCCAGAATCCTCCCTTCAAAAATGGGTAAAACTCATCATAGCGATCGTGCTGTCTCAGATCATTCTGGATTTTCTGAAGCTCTCGTATGCCCTGCACGGGAAGGGCCCATTGCATCATCTCAAAATAGGAAGCAGTGGGGAGATAGACCAGACCCAAAGCCGGCACGGAACTCATGATCTCGGTGAATGTTCCCATGCGAATCCAGGAGGCGTTCTCCGTCAACAACCGAAAAAAGCGCTCCAGCCAGCCGTCCTCATAAACGCTCTTATGGGTGTTCGGCCACCCTCCGAACTTCTCGCCGTCGTCCGCCATTACGGCAACGCGAAGTCCGTCTTCACAGGCCCATTTCTCCAGGTATTCGAGAGTCTTCTCCGGTGGACTGAAGGGGATCAAGTACCTGAGCTGGTAGCTGATCGGAAAAACCCGAATATGCCTTCCCTGCTCCTCGGTCACATAGGTTCCGAAAATCCCTTCAGGGGGCACTCCGGCGTATCTGAAGTGGGTCTCATCCAAAACAGTATATTCCACACCCGCCTGGGCCAGGGGTTTGGCCAGATGAGGCTCCCACACCCTTTCGGCGATCCAGGCGCCTTTTGGATCAGCTCCAAGCCTGCTCTTGAGGTATCGAGTCAGTTTCCGAACCTGGCCCACTTTGTCGCGGTCGGGAATGGCTGGAAGAATCGGCTCATAGAAGCCGCCTGTGAGCATCTCAACCTGACTGCGGGATATGAGCTTCCTGAGCTTCTTTACATACTGCGGCTTGTGCTCCACAAGCCATTCGAGCAGAATCCCGGAAATGTGCAAGGAAAGTGGAATCTGTGGGAATTTCTCCAGAACTTTGAGAAAGGGCCCGTAGGCCAGTTTGTAGCACTCCTCAATAACATGATCGAAATTCCCGACAGGCTGATGATTGTGAATTCCAAGAGCAAGATGAATCGTTTTCGGCAAATCTCAACCTCTACTCCGCACTTGCATCTCGCTTCGGCTCGCCTTTTTTCCTTATGCACACTTGCGCGATGCGCTGTCTTTCAATCTTTGCAACCGTTATCGTGAAGTCATCGGACTCCACCTGTTCCCCCTGTGTCGGAACCCTGCCCATGAGGCCGTAGACATATCCTCCCAGGGTCTCGAACTCCCCTTCCCCGTCGTGCAACCGAAGATCCAACAAATGATTGGCATCCTCGATGTGCATTTTGGCATCAACCAGAAAAGACCCGTCCTCCAATTCCTTGACAGCGGGAGCTTCCTGGTCATGCTCATCCGTGATCTCCCCGACGATTTCCTCAATCAGGTCCTCTGTCGTCACAAGGCCATCCGTTCCTCCATATTCATCCACAACGATGGCCATGGAGATTTTTTCCTTCTGCATTTCCCGCAAGAGATCGTCCACTTTCTTGCTGGAAGGGACGTAGTAGGCAGGGCGGAGCTTCGGGCGAATGGGCTCTTCAAACCGCTTGTCTTTGACCAGATCGAGCAGATCCTTCACATAGATGATCCCGATCACGTTGTAAATGGTCTCCTCATAAACGGGGAACCTCGAATATCCCCTGGCGATTGCGATGTCCAGGACTTTGGATATCGGTATATCCGCCTGCACACAAACCATGTCAATCCTTGGCACCATGATCTCCTTGACGCTGGTTTCCCCGAAAGTAAAAATACTCTCGATCATCTCCCGCTCTTCTTCTTCCAGCTCCCGTTCCTCTTTCCCCTTGCTTACGAGCATCCTGATCTCCTCATCGGTCAATGTATCGTCTTTTGCGGAGTTCTCCGCCTCGATCAACTTGAGAAAAGGGGCTGAAACAAAGAGAAAAAAATCCACCATAAGCTTTACGGGACGAAGAATCACCTCAAGGGGCGCCGCCACGAAAAGGGAGAATCGCTCCGCCCGGGCGCCGGCCGTCTTTCGGGGGATGACCTGACCGAAAAAAAGAAGCAGTAAGGCTACCAGGGCGACTCCGGCAATGGAAAGCCAGCCCCCGATGAATCTGAGCGAAAGATAGGTAGCCAGAGAAACGGCAACTGCGCTGGACAAGGAGCAGGCGGCCAGTGCGGTCAGCAGGAACCGCCCCCTGTCATGTGTCAGCCTGTCAAGAGCTGCCGCCGCCTTGCCGCCGGTCTCCAGGAGCTCCTTTATGCGGCTCCGGCTCAGGGCGATCAAGGCTGTCTCAGAGGCAGTGAACAAGGCGCAAAAGAAGACCATACACAGGAGCACAACCACTCCGAGTATTAGCTCCGATTCCTCCAATGACGGGCCTCCTTTACTGCCTGGTCACCATGACCTTGGAAATCTTGTAACCCTTCTTGTCCAAAACACTGAACCTGTAATTATGGAAGAGGACATAATCTCCTTCATTCGGAATTCTGTCCAGGAGCCCGCTGATGAGACCGCCAAGTGTCTGGTACTCGCCTTCCGGTATTTCCAGATGGGCTCTTTCATTCAGATCCGATATTTTCAAAGTGGCCGGCACAATGAGCGTCCGCTCATCAAGCTGTTGATAAGCCGACTCAAGGCTCTCCGCTTCCTCCGTTGCCCCCACAATCTCTTCCAGGATGTCGGTCAGAGTTACCAGGCCCGCAGTCCCTCCATATTCATCCAGGACAATGCACATGGCGTACTTGGTTCTCTGGAATTCCCTGAGAAGGTCCCCCACTTTCTTGGATTCAGGCACGAAAAAGGGAGGCACCATCAGGTCGGCAATATCTGCGGCGACCGTTCCCGCCACCAGAGACCCCAGAACCTTTCTGAGGTCCAGGAAGCCGATAATATGATCCAGGTTCTCTTCAAAGACGGGAAAACGGGAATATCCCGATTCCGTCACCTTTTCCAGAAACTCGGAGACCGGCGACCCTTTTTCCACTCCTGTGATCTCCGTTCTGGGGGTCATGATGTCCCTGGCGAGAGAATCGCCGAATTCGAGAATCTTGTGAACCAGCTCCTCTTCCTGCTTCTCTATTATACCCGCCTCCTGGCTTGCCGTAACCAGCATTTTGAGCTCCTCCGGCGAGTGCGCCCCGGCTTCCCGCGCCCCGGGCCTGAACCCGAAGGGACGAAGAACAAATCTAGTCGCCCAGGCCGTGAATTTCACAAAGGGATGGGTAAGCCGCATGAAGAGCTGTGTCGGGGGAACCACCCAAAAGGCCACCCGCTCCGCCCTGTCCAATGCCATGATTTTGGGCGCCTGCTCGCCCAGGATCACGTGGAGAGCCGTGAGAAGGATGTAAGCCACGGCGACGGCCACCGTATGAGAAAGAACCTCCGGAGGCTCAGACACATAAAAAGGGACAACCAGAAAAGTAAGCCATTTGTGAAACAGCCCTGCCAGGAGCGGCTCACCAACCCACCCTATGGCAAGGCTGGCCATGGTGATACCCAACTGAGCGGCTGCAATGAAGCTGTCAGTGTCCAGGAGTGCCCGATGGACCAGCTTTGCCCGCTTGTCCCCTTCCTGAACCAGTTGCTCGATCCGGGTCTTTCTGACTGCCACAATGGCAAACTCCGCCGCCACGAAGGCGCCGTTGGCCAGAACAAGAAGAAAGACCAGCAGTATTTGAAACAGAATCTCCAAGGACCTACCCCTATCTCAATACCTTGAACAAGATAAGTGATGCAAAAACGCCGCACAAAGCGCCGCAGAGCACTTCCCACCACTTGTGAATACCTGCCTCCACCCGGCTGTGAGCGACGAGGCCGGAAATCCCGAAAGCAAGGGATGTGGCCAGGAAATTGCCCGTGACCCAGAAGATAGCCGTTGTTGCAGCGAAAGCCAGTGCCGTGTGACCGCTTAGGACCCCGCCCTTGAACGGCGTCCCGCGTTTTGAGAGCGTTTTTCCCATGATGACAATGATCAATACCAGAACAAGAACAATGATCGCCACATGCACGGGCATGGCTTTGAGCTTCTCCAGTATGCTCCGCTCGGCAAAGCGCCTCAGTGAATCATAGAAGACCAGGTACCCGACTGCCAATGCCGTTATGGCGGTCAGGAGCACACCTCCAGCCGAGACATCCTTTGCCTTCTTTGCCAAAGGATGTCGGGAAAGAGTCAAGAGATTCACCATTGCCTCGATCGCCGTATTGAACATCTCCGCGACGATGACAAGGGCCATGGCCATGAAGACAACCATCAGATCGGTCTTGTTGAGATCGAAGTGAAGGCACATGAGGAGAACTGCAACAGCCACATAAAAATGAATACGGATGTTGCGCTCGGTCCTGAAGGCATAAATGATCCCGGCTACGGCAAAATTAAAACTCTCAAGGAGAGTGCGGTTTTTCACAATCCGAGTCCTCTCAATAACTCCAGCTCTCTGGCGTGCATCTTTCCCGCTCCGGCGAAGGTGTCGTCGCGGTATCCGAGAAGATGGAGAAGGCCATGAAGCAAGAGAAGAGCAACCTCTTTCTCCGGGGAATGCCTGTATCTTTGAGCCTGGGCCCGGGCGGTCTCAAAGGAAACCACGATCTCGCCAAGGAAGGGATTCGCTCCGTCCTGCTCCCCACCTGGAAAAGCGAGAACATCCGTCTCCACGTCCTTTCCCAGAAATCTTCGATTCAGCTCTCGTATGCAAGGGTCCGACACCAATGCCGCACTGATCGCCCAGTCTTTCCCTGGACAAACTTCTGAGAGGCCGTACTTGAGCGTTCGGAGCACAAGGGAGCGGGGAATATCGGCTTGCCCGCAAAGACGCCTTACCGATATTTGAATATTCCGAACCTCCTCCGTTTGGCCTCCCGAAGAGGTGAGGGGAGGTCGCTCCTGACAGGAAGGGCAAGAGTCTCCGGATATTCGATGCGGGTGTGGTACATTCCATTTATGATTTTCACGAAAGTGGAAGTGATGTCGGTCAGATCCCGGAAGCTCAGTTGGCACTCGTCAAACTGTCCGTCCACCAGAAGTCTGTGGGCGATTTGACGAACCACATTATCCACTTTGGACGGGGTCGGGTTCTTGATGGCCCTGGTGGCGGCTTCGACTGCATCGGCAAACATGACAACAGCAGTCTCCCTGCTTCCGGGCCTGGGCCCGTCATAGCGAAAATCGTCCTGGGCCACTGCATCCGCACCGGTGGCGTTCACCGCCAGATGATAAAAATAAGTGACCAGACTGGTTCCGTGATGTTCTGCGATAAAATCGGTCACGAGCGAAGGAAGCCGGTACTCCTTGGCCAGTCATGAGGATTCTCACCGCCGAACTGATTCTCCGCGAACATATAGGGTCTGCGAAGTTTTCCTACATCGTGATAGTATGCCCCGACCCGGGCCAGCAATCCGTTGGCGCCGATAGCCTGTGCCGCATTGTCGGCAAGATTTGCGACCAGGATGCTGTGATGATAGGTGCCTGGCGCCTCCACCAGAAGTCTCCGCAGGAGAGGCTCACTGGGATCTGAAAGCTCCAAGAGCTTCATGGGAGTGGTTATACGGAACAGGTGCTCGAGGAAAGGCAGCACTCCGATCGTGAATATGGCGCACCCGAGGCCGTTCAAGAGTCCGTAAGCCGCGTTGGACAGAAGCTGCCGGGGTGCCTCATCCCGAATCAGACCGAAGATAAGGATCGTCAATCCGTTGGTAGCGCAAAGAATCAGGCTGGCCCCGGTGAGATCGGAACGTTTACTCACCTTCCCTACACTGAAAATGGCCACAATGCCTGTAACAAGAGCAACAACGGCAAACCTCAGGTCAAAATTGGCCAGCACTCCCTGCAAGACACTGAGGACCACTGTTGTCATGAAGGCAAGAGGTCCGTTCAGCAGAACCGCAACAAGCATGGCTGCGGCAGGAACCGCGGTGAAATAACCGGCATTGCTCGTAAAATAACCGCAATACACAAACAACAGCTTTGAAACCAGCAGAGTTAGAACCAATATGGTCGAAAGAAGGAGCAGAGTGCGAGGATCGCTGTAATAACGCCTTGCCCCCTGTCTCACATATATCCCCACCAGCAGAAGCATCAATCCCATCAGGAGAGTCAATCCCAGGGTTGTCAGCCATTTTATCTGTGGGAGGTATAGACCGAGGGCTTGAAGGGTAAGCAGGTGAGAGCGCTGGACCACCTCTCCCCTGTGAATGATGATCTGGCCCCTTCGGACCACGGTCTTAACGGGCTCCACGGCTGCCATTTTCTCCTGCTGCCTTCTTTCGGTCTCCTCCCAGTTCGGCACCAGGTTGGGCTGAATCATGGCCTGGGCAAATTCCTCGATCACCCTGGAATGGCGCCCCGAAAGAGGGAGGCTTCCGACCATCCTGCGGACATCCTGTCTCGCCTTCACCAGGCCGTTTTCTCTGATTCCCTCCTTCATCACCTGTTGAACGATTTGTTTTGTAGTGATCTCCAATTGACTCAAAGTGCTCGGGGAAGCCGCAAGGCAGGTTGCGAACACTTCGAGCGAGAACTCCACAGCCGATGACTGCGTGGAGACCGCTTTTTTAAGGCGACTCAGCTTTTCAATCTTGCTCGCACGGGAATACTGGGCTTCCCTGATCTTCTTGAAGATCCCATTGATCGCATCCTCGGCCTGCTGGATGGAAAGGAAATCAATCCTGTAAATGATCCCAACCGATTTGGCCGCCTTCTCCTTCTCCTGCTCCGTGGCGCGTTGGTTGATGTATTCAACGGTGCGAGGCGCCTCGTAATCTCTGGGGCACACATCCCCGATTTTCAGATGGAGGGGATGAGGAGAGAAATTGATCGTCATGGTTATCGTAACAACGGCGAAGGTGGCCAGAAGAATTCCCGCCCGGCTCCACCTTGTTTTCGCGTGACCCACTTCAGGCACTTGTTTCAATCTGATTCACCTGCTCCAAAACGAGCTGAATTCCCATCTTTATCTTCATACCTCTCAAAGGCCCTAATGATCTTCTTGACCAGCTCATGTCGCACCACATCGCGTTCCGAAAAGGTCACAAACTCGACTCCCCTGACCCCCTTCAGGACTTTTCGCGCCTCCAGGAGGCCGGAGAACTTGCCGGAAGGCAAATCTATCTGGGTGATGTCCCCGGTGATGACCGCCTTTGACCCAAAGCCCAGTCGGGTCAGGAACATCTTCATCTGCTCATATGTGGTGTTCTGCGCCTCATCCAGAATGATAAAAGAATCGTTCAGGCTTCGCCCGCGCATGTATGCAAGGGGAGCGACCTCGATGACCCCTCGCTCCATATGCTTCTGAACTTTCTCGAACTCCATCATCTCATAAAGAGCGTCATAAATCGGGCGAAGGTAGGGGTTGACCTTTTCCTGCAGGTCTCCGGGAAGGAATCCGAGACGTTCACCGGCCTCAACGGCGGGCCGGGTAATGACAATGCGAACCACTTCCCTGTTTCTCAGTGCCAGGAGAGCCGTGGCAACGGCCAGATAGGTCTTTCCGGTCCCGGCCGGACCGATGCCGAAGACCATGTCATTCCTCTTGATGGCCTCCACATAGCGTTTCTGTCCAACCGTTCTTGCTTTGATCTGCTTGCCTCTGTACGTGACGTAAACAGAATCCGTAAACAGCGCGGCGATGTGATCCGTCTGGTTGTTTTGCACGAGTTGCAAAGCCAGTTTGACTTCCCCTGCCGTCAACTCATGACCTCCCCTGAAAGCCGCCAGAAGCTCCTTGAGGAAGCGGGAGGCGCGATGAACCTTCCCTTCTTCTCCTGCAATGGAAAGCGCTCCATTCCGGTAGTTCAGCGAGACCGCCAGCTCTTTCTCGAAAAGTTTCATGTTTCGGTCTTCCTGACCCAGAAGACTGACGGCCTCCAGGTTCCCCTCCAGGCCGATCCTGGCCTCTATTTCCCTTACCAATAGTTTTCCCTCTTACAAAGAAAAAGAGAACCACCCGGGGTCCTCTTTTTCTATTCAGTTTCCTATCCTTCTCCACACGGTCTGTTTCATAAACGTTCCGTCCCGATAAGTGCAATCACCCACTTCGCCGTCTCCGGGCTGCCTCGGATTTCTTCTTGCGCCGGACGCTGGGCTTTTCATAGTGCTCCCGTTTCTTCAATTCGGCCAGAACCCCTGACTTCTGGCACTCCCTGCGGAATCTTCGCAAGGCACTGTCCAGGGATTCATCTTTTCCGACTTTTGTTTCCATGGTTTTCAATCACCCCCTCTGACCCTGTGCGGGGGAATGGTTTGTTAACCCGGCGGCCAACTCATCCGCCTTCCGCCCAATAAATGGAAATGCAAATGGTCTACACTCTGGCCTGCCCATTCCTTGCAGTTCAGCACAATGCGAAATCCTTGTTCAGCGACACCCAAATCCCGAGCCAGACGATTCACAACATCATGCATGTGCCCCAACAAGCCCAGGTCTCCGGACGCGACATCCAGATGTGTCGCGATGTGCTTTCGCGGCACCAAAAGAACATGAACCGGCGCCTGGGGGTGAATATCCCCGAAAGCGTAAGTCAGTTCGTCCTCATAGACCTTTGATGAAGGAACTTCGCCTTGAGCTATCCTGCAAAACAAACAATCCGTCATCCGGCTGGAATATTCGACCCCGAGAACAAAACTCCTTTATGCCCCGGATGCCTTATTATTATATCACACAATGCGGCGAATTTCAATCTACGAAGCAAGGCTAAATCCAATGCCACTGAATTAAGGTAGATTTTCAGATTTCACGCAGGAAAAACAGCCCCCTATCCCGGAGTAGTCATTTGCAATAAAATCACTCAAACGATAGGAGACTGTGCCATTGAGATTCGCTGCGATGCGCAAAATTCTTTCCGATC
>JACPDT010000062.1 GCA_016183865.1 Armatimonadota bacterium
TGGCGTCAATGGCCTTAAGGGTATCGAAAACACTCCCGGTCAAGGTGAGGTCCCTGACCTTTTCTTTGATCTCTCCCTTTTCTATTTCATACGCCTCCACGGCACTGAATGTGAACATGTCCAGATTGGTCTGGCCTCCCCTGGAGCCTTTCACGTAGTAGCCGCGCTCTGTTGTACGGATCATCTCATCCAGAGTCCAGTCCCTGGGCTCAATATAGGTATTGGTCATTCGAACAATAGGATCAAAGCGGAAGTCAATGGCCCTGGCATTCCCGCTCACTTCCTCCCCCATTTTTCCGGCAGTCTCCCTGGAGTGGAGTCTCCCTGAAATGCGCCCTTCTTTTATGAGGTAATTCTTTCGGGTCCGGACCCCCTCGTCATCATACTTGTTGGTTCCCGAATTTCCGGGGATCGTCCCGTCATCCACTGCATTCAGTGAAGCTGCGCCTACATCTTTTCCCAGCTCCATCAAGGCTCTGAGACGATCATTCTCGAAGATGTGGTCCGCTTCGCTCATATGACCGAAAGCCTCGTGAATGAAGGTTCCGCAGAGCCTCTGGTCAATGACGCAGGTAAATTTTCCCCCTCTGGCGGGCTTCGCCCGAAGCAGACTTTCGGCCCTTGCCGCAACCTCTGCGATCTCCTTGTCCAAATCGCGGACAGCCTGAAATCCGCAGCTCCCGCCGATGGACTCGTGTGCGGATTGCACATTTGCGCCGTCTCTGGCCACTGCCTGCGCCGTGAGTCCCGCCTCTGTCCGCTCCTGCTCCACATAGGTTCCTTCAGAGTTCATGAAGTACTTCTTGATGGCGGCGTCCTTATAGAACAACTGGGAGGTGTTGATCCCCGGGGACCGGAGGATCATTTGATTGTACTCTGAAGCGAGCTCTTTTTTGGTCTCGAGGGGTATGTCCCTGGGGTCTTCATCAGAAGAGGCTTTCACGACATCCTCGACAACGGGGGCATCGGCCAGGAGCGACTTTTCCCTTGATTTCGCCTTGGCCGAGCGGCCTGCCAGAAAGAGGCTTTTCGTGAGGTGCTCCAGATCGGTGAAGGAGACGACGCCCCAGTTTCCCTTTTCCAGCACCCGAACACAGCCTCCGAAGCTGTGAGTCTCGGCAAGCTCCTGAAGATTCTTTCCCGCATACAGAATCCTCGTTTCGGCTCGGTCTTCAAGGCGGACATCCACGTAATCCACGCGGAGAGAAGTCACAGCCTCCCGAAGAATTTCCTTCAAAAGAGCCCTCCTTTTGTAGCTTTCAAATGAGACCTATTTCTTTTTCGATTTCACCGTTTTCGATGCAGCAGGTTTTGCAGTAGTTGTCTTCTTTTTCGGTGCAGAGGTCTTTGATTTCGTCTGGGGCTCCGCTTTCCTGGTTTCGGGGGCCTTTTTCCTGGGCTCCGGGGCCGGCGGCACGACCTTGGGCCTCTCCACCGCGAGGGTCGCTGCAGGAGTTTCCGTTTTCCGGGGGGCGAGGCTTTCTTTCATCTTTCTCAAAGGCTCCACCGGCATGTGGGCATGACCATTCTGGGCGTATTCGATGCACACTTTCGCCATGTGCTCGACAACCCATTCATAATAGAAGGGAGTGATCACCTCCGGCCGGGAATCGGGGACGGGATTCAGGAAATCAATGGCATAAGGCACTCCGTCCTTGACGGCGAACTCCACTGTGTTCATGTCGTAACCCAGAATCTGGTTGAGTAGGAGGGCATCCCTCATGATCCTCTCGCCCAGCTCCTTGGAAAGGTGCTGGTGATCCACAACATATTGCCTGCCTTCAGGATCGTAGCGGACAGGCATGACATACTTCTTGCCGAAAACAAAAGCTCTCACATAATGATCGTAGGGGATGTATTCCTGGAGAACCATGACCCTTTCTCCCGACTCGTGGTAGGCTGCCCACAGGTCGGCCCAGGTTTTCAGTATGGTCACAGGGAAAGCCAGACTGCTGAGCCGCTCGGGCGGGGTATCTTTGGGATACGCCTTTGAGGGCACTATAACGGTCTTCGGGACCCTAACTCCCATCTTGTCGGCAAGGGAATAATTGAAGAATTTGTCGTCTGTGGACCACCAGAAGGGATTGTTGATTACATATGTGCCGGAAAGGGCGGCATTTTTCAAGTAGGGGCGGAAAAACTCGATGACATGGGAGACCCTGTCAACGATGACCCGGTAGGGACATGGTTCCGCCATTCTCGTGTCCGGGATTTTCGCATATTCTGCAGTGATCCCATCCACTTTCATTTCATTGATTCGATCAATCAGAGCGAAGGGGAAAGGGCCTTCTTTTCCTGCGATAACTCCGATTTTTGCTGACATAATGCAACACTCCCAACCATAGGAATTTACAATGAAGATTACGGCAATGCGGGGACAAAACCCTCTTATGCGATGGCCTCTTGCGGCGCCCTCTCTTTCAATGCCTTGAGGATTTTTTCGGGGGTGATGGGAAGCTCCAGGAAGCGAATGCCGAGGGCATCGAAGACGGCGTTTGCCACAGCCGGGGCGGGGCCGTTGATGCCGATCTCCGCCACGCTCTTCGCCCCAAAGGGTCCTGTGGGCTCATGAGTCTCCACAAGGATGGTTTTCATTTCCGGCATGTCCCGGGCGGTGAAAATCTTATAATCGGTGAAATTGGGATTCACGATCCTCCCCTTTTCATCGAAGCGCAGCTCCTCCGTGAGAGCATATCCAAGTCCCTGGGCAACAGCCCCTTCGATCTGTCCCTCCGCCAGAGGAGGGTTGAGTACTTTGCCGCAGTCCACGGCTGTGACAAACTTCACCACCCTTACAAGGCCCGTTCCCGCATCTACCTCCACTTCCGCAAACTGTGCCGCAAAGGGCGGGGGACAGGCGTAGGACATGTGAGAGGCAGTCGCCTGAATTTGAAACTGATCTTGTGTATAAAAGGAATGTTGAGCAACCTGTGCCAGAGTGACGGAGGCGCCGTCCGGGGCGACAACGCTCCCATCATTGAAGCGGAGATCCGATTGGTTTCTCGAAAGAAGGCCGGAAGCAACCTTGACGATCTGCTCTCCGATCAGCTCCGCGACTTTCTTGACTGCCCCGCCTGTGATGTAGATTGTGCTTGAGGCATAGGCCCCCTTGTCAAAGGGAGTGAGATCGGTGTCTGAGGAATAGACCACAACCTGCTCGGGGGAAATGCCCAGAACCTCTGCCGTGATCTGTGCAAAGATCGTGTCACTCCCACCACCCAAATCGGTGGCCCCGACCTGCAGATTAAAGGAGCCGTCATCATTGATCTTGATGTAGGCAGAGCCCATATCCACTCCCGGAATGGCCGAGCCCTGCATGAGGCAGGCAGCACCGACCCCCCGCAGGATCGGACCTCTCCCCGGCTTTCCCCTTTTTTCGCTCCATCCGATGGCATGGGCCCCCTTTTCGATGCAGGTGGAAAGCCCGCAGCTTTCGATTTTCTGATGAAATCCCTCTTTCCCTTCCCCCAGAACCTCCGCCATGGGGAGGGAGTCTCCCAATCCCACCATATTCCTTTTTCGGATCTCGATGGGATCGAGCTGGAGAGCCTGAGCCAGCTCGTCCATCTGACTCTCGACGGCAAAATATCCCTGGGGACACCCATACCCGCGATAGGCTCCCGCAACTGCAAGATTCGTATATACGGCATGAGCCTGGTATTTCACGTGAGGGCACTTGTACAGGGAAAGAGGCTTGCTGCCCGTGCAGCATTGGACGGTCAGCGCGTGTCCGCCGTAGGCCCCTGTGTTGGCGACAACGGTCATCTCGTTCGCCGTCAGTTTTCCCTCTTTTGTGACCCCGGTCTTCAGACGGATGACCTGAGGATGGCGGGTGCGGCTTCTGGAGAACTCCTCTTCCCGAGTCATGGCCAGACGGACAGGTCTTTTCGCAGCAAGAGTCAGAGCCCCGCATATGTCCTCCAGGAGGATCTCCTGCTTCGCGCCGAAGCCTCCGCCGACCCGGGGCTTGATGATCCGGATCCTGCCCACGGGAAGACCCAGAATCCTGGCAACGGTTCTGCGGCAGTGAAAAGGGACCTGGGTGCTTGTGCGGATGACCAGGCGTCCGTCTTCATCCAGATAGGAGATGCAGATATGGGGCTCCAAAGGAACCTGTTGCACATGAGGCACCCTATAGGTCCGCTCCAGAATCAGGTCAGCCGCGGCAAATCCTTGTTCCACGTTTCCTACCTGCGCTTCCACACTCGCAGCCAGATTCCGTGTCCGATCATGGATTCCTGTGGTGTCCTTCTCATCGTGGACTTTGGGGGCATCCGGTTCCATGGCTTTTTCCGGGTCAAAGAGGGCGGGCAAGGGCTCATATTCCACGTCAATGAGTGAAAGAGCCCGCTCCGCTATGGCAAGTGTGTCCGCGGCCACCGCGGCAACCCGATCCCCCACAAAACGAACCTTCCGATCCAACAGCACCGAATCATAGGGGGAGGGCTCCGGATACCCCTGACCTGCCGTCGTGAAAGGGATTCTTGGTACATCTTCATGAGTGAGCACGGCCCGAACTCCCTGTAAGGCTCGTGCTTTGGAGGCGTCAATTCTGAGAATCCGGGCATGGGCATGGGGTGACGGAAGGGTCCTGGCATAAAGCATTCCCGGGATTGCGAAATCGTCCGTGAAGCCCCCCCTCCCTGTCACGAGCTTTACTCCATCTACTTTTGAGACGCCTTTACCGAGGATTCTTGGCTCCATGACCGTCTCCTTTCAGAACCTTCGCCGCCTGCATCACGGCCTCAGCCGGTTTTACATAGCCCGTGCATCGGCACAGAGTGGACGATAGAGCTTCCCTGATCTGGTCCGGAGTGGGATCTGGAACCCGATCCAGCAAGGCCTTGGCGGTAACGATCATGCCGGGGGTGCAGTATCCGCATTGCGCTGCCCCCAAATCCAGGAAGGCTTGCTGGATGGGGTGAAGCTTGTCGGGATTGCCAATTCCCTCTATGGTGAGCACCGTGCGTCCTTGCACCTGAAAAGCGAACATTACGCACGAGTTTCGGGGGTTTCCATCCACGATCACCGCACAGGCGCCGCAATCTCCCGTGGAGCAGCCATCCTTCACCCCGTAGAAACTGTGGGCCCTCAATGCCTCAAGAAGGGTTTCCCCCGGGGCCACTTCCCATCTTACCGGCTCTCCGTTGAGTGTGAAGTGAATATCCATATCAGTCCCCCAGTTTCCGAAAAAGATCAAGCAAGGTCCGGCGCGTCAGCTCCGCGACAATCTCCCGCCTGTACCACGCACTTGCCCTGAAATCATCCTCGAAAGTGACGGTTTCGCA